>NZ_CP010834.1:1962136-2273296 GCF_001548675.1 Methanobrevibacter sp. YE315 | reverse complement strand
AATAATTGGACTTACGCTTTCCTTGATTTAGATAAGTATGAGAACAATGGTACTTTGATTGTTTATACTATTATCGAGGATCCTGTTGCGTATTATAATACTACTATTAGTAGTGATGGTAATGGTAATTGGACTGTTGTTAACACTCATATTCCTGAATTGACCAATGTTACTGTTGTGAAAGTTTGGAATGATTCTGATAATCAGGATGGTTGTAGAACTGCTTATGTTACTGTTCGTTTGTTGGCAAATGGTACTGAGATTAATTCTACTGAGTTGAATGTTGCTAATAATTGGACTTACGCTTTCCTTGATTTAGATAAGTATGAGAACAATGGTACTTTGATTGTTTATACTATTATCGAGGATCCTGTTGCGTATTATAATACTACTATTACTTCTGATGGTAATGGTAATTGGACTGTTGTTAACACTCATATTCCTGAATTGATTAATATAACTGTTGTGAAAGTTTGGACTGATAACGATAATCAAGATGGTGTCAGACCTGCTAATGTCACTGTTCATTTGATTAAAAATCAAACTGTTATTGATACAGTTGTTTTAAATGATGCTAATAATTGGACATTTACTTTCCTTGATTTAGATAAGTATGAGAACAATGGTACTTTGATTGTTTACAGTATTAACGAAAATGAAGTTATTAATTATACTACTGAGATTACTGGAGATAATGTTAGCTTTGTGATTAACAATACTCACGTCATTGAATTGATTAACGTTACTGTTGTTAAAGTATGGAATGATGGTGATAACATCAGCGGTGAAAGACCTGATGAAGTAACTGTTGTTTTACTTGCTGATGGTGACGCTATTGATAATGCAACTTTAAGTGTTTCCAATGGTTGGACTTTCATATTTGAAGGTTTAGCTAAGTTTAAACATAATGGTACATTGATTAAATATTCCATTGATGAGGTCAATGTTGGAGTTCCTGGATATACTACTGAAATTACCAACAGCACTCCTTACTACTGGATAGTTAACAACACTTATGTTCCTGATATTGATAAGATTGCTAATGAAAGTAGTGTGTACTATCACGACTACGTGAAATTTAACATTACAATTACAAATATTGGAATCGGTGTTTATAATAAGACCTTGGTCATTGTCGATAGCTTGCCTTATGGTTTAGATTATATTGAAACTGTTAATATCACAGGTGCCCGTGTTATTCAAGAAGGCGTTTATGATAAAGAAGCTAGAAATGTTACTTGGATAATTACTGATATTGCTCCTGATACTCCGGCTGTAATCACTATTTTAGTCGGTTGTTATGATATTGGTAATATAACTAACAATGTTACTTTGATTGGTCCTAACGGATTTAATAAAACAGTTGAGGAACCTGTTGAGGTTAAACCTATTGTTGATGTGGCTGTCAATAAGACTTCTGATAAAGATGTCTACTACATTGGTGATGTTGTCGTCTGGACTATTAAAGTATCCAATGCTTACAATGGTACTAACGCAACCAATGTTAAAATGGCTGATCTTTTACCAGATGAATTCGAATTGATCAACTACACTGCAACTGTAGGTAATTACACTAACGGTGTCTGGACTATCGGATTCATGGGCAACGGCACTGAAGAAACTTTAGTGATTTATTCTCGTGCAGTACAAGCTGTTCCTAGTGTCACTAATTATGCAATTGTTGGATGTGCTGAACGCGAGTGGAACTACACTAACAACGTTGACGATGCTACTGTAACCGTTTTACTGCTTCCACCGCCTATAAAAGAAGTCAATGAAACTAAACCGTTCTATCATGACAATGTAACATACTACTTGACTGTTGTAAACGATGGTAACTACTCATACACTGACAACTTGACTGTATATGATATGTTACCTGATGGTTTAGAGTTCCTCAAAACAATCGGCATTACTGGTGCTGATGTGGTTGTCAACACTACTATTAACGCTTATAATAATATTAGTTGGGTGATTACCAACATCCCTGCTCATGGTACTGCTGTAATTGAGGTCTTAGTCAAAGTCAATGCTCTAGGCAACTTAACAAACAACGAAACTATCGTTTATCCTGACGGTTCCAATAAGACTGTTAACTGTACTATTGAACCACAACCTATTGTGGATGTATCTGTCGTCAAAACCGTTGACACAGATGTCTATTTCGTTGGTGAAATGGTTGTCTGGACAGTTAAAGTATCCAATGCTTACAATGGTACTAATGCGACTGACGTCAAATTGAATGAGAATTTACCAGATCAATTTGAATTAATCATGTACATTGCAACCAAAGGTAGTTATGCAAACGACGTTTGGAATATCGGATTTATGGCTAACGGTACTGAAGAGACCTTAACTCTCTACACACGTGCAAAAGCTAACGGTACTTACACTAATTACGTTAACGTAACCTGTAATGAGACAGAGTGGAACTACACCAATAACTATGACAATGAAACAGTCACTGTATTCGAAATTCCTCCATTCAAAGATGTCAATAATACTAGACCGTTCTATCATGAGAACGTTACCTATTACTTGACCGCAACCAATGTTGGAAATGTGACTTACGAAAGTGAGTTAATTGTGATTGATACTTTGCCTGATGGTGTGGATTACCTTAGAACTATTAGCATTACCGGTGCTGATGTGGTAATGAACGCTACTGTCTCTGGCAATAAAGTATATTGGGTAATTAAAAATATTCCTGCATATACTACTGCTGTAATTACTATTGAAGCTCAAGCAAACGCTGTTGGTGTTAAAGTCAATTATGAGACTATCGTTTATCCTGACGGTTCCAATAGAACTGTCAATGCTACTATTGTAGTGCAACCTATTGTTGACGTGTCTGTTGTTAAGACTGTTGACAAGCCTGAGTATTTAGTTGGCGACATTGTTGTATGGACTGTTAAAGTATCCAATGCTTACAACGGCACAACTGCGACTGATGTCAAATTGAATGAGGCTTTACCAGGTCACTTTACCTTAATTAACTACACTGCAACTAAAGGTACTTACGCAAACGACGTTTGGACTATTGGCACTATGGGCAACGGTACTGAAGAGACCTTAACTCTCTATACCCGTGCATTACTCGATGGTACATTTACCAATTATGTCAACGTAACCTGTAACGAAACAGAGTGGAACTATACCAATAACTTCGACAACGAAACAGTTATTATCAAAGTGATTCCGGATATCAACAAGACAGTTAACGATACTACTCCATTCACTCACGAGTTAGTGGAATATTACTTGACTGTTACAAACACCGTTGATATCGACTACACTAATAACTTGACCGTTATCGACAGCTTGCCTGAAGGATTGGTATATGCGAATTATTATAAAGTTGATGGTGCTGACTTAGTCAGCTTTGTTGCTGATGGCCAAGTACTCTACTGGACCATTACTAACATTTCTGCTAATTCCAGTGCTGTAATCACTGTTAAAGTATTGGCTGATAAAGCTGGTAATTTAACCAACAATGGAACCCTTGTACCTCCTTACGGTGACAACATTACTGTAAACTGTACAATAACTCCAATACCTCGTGCAGACTTAGAAATTAAAAAATTAGTTTCTAAAAAAGTTTCCCATTACAATGACAGAATCACCTGGACAATCATTGTTACAAACAATGGTCCTGATGATGCTGTAAATGCAGTCGTCTCAGATAAACTTCCTGCCGGCATAGTTTATTATTCAGATGATTCAAAAGGTGCTTATGATCCTGCAACCGGTATTTGGAAAGTGGGTGACCTTGCAAAAGGACAATCCAAAGTCTTGAAGATTGATACCATTGTAAAAGTTACTAATAAAACTATAATCAACTTCGCAAACGTCACTTCCGATACACCGGATCCTAATGAGACTAACAATAAATGTAACAATTCAACAGAAGTTCCTCCTGAAGCTGACTTAATACTTATTAAAGATGTTGATAAGTATCATGCTAAAGTTGGAGAAAACGTTACATTTGTAATTATTGTTACCAATTTAGGACCGGACGATGCTATAAACACTCGTGCATACGATGTTTTACCTGATGGACTTAAATTCATCAGCTGGAATGCATCCATGGGAAGTTACGATCCTGTAACAGGAATTTGGACTATAGGTGACTTGAAGAAAGATGAAGGAGCATATCTTACTATAGTTGCTCAAGCATTAAGAACTGGTCGCTTTGTTAACGAGGCTTATGCTGTAAGTGATACTTACGACCCTGATTTAACAAACAACTATGACTATGCTAATGTGACTGTAGAAGAGCCTTCTGAACCTCCTGTTCCAAACACTCTTGAAAAACATCCTACAGGAAACCCAATTGTAATGGTACTCTTATCATTACTCGCAATAGTTGGTGTGGCTACAAGAAGAAAATTTTAAACACGCTATGGGAAAATTAATTTTTCCCATATTTTTTTATTTTTTGCTGAAATTTTTGATTCGATTTATTGTGATTAATCTTTTAAAATTTTATATTTTTTCCAAAAAAGTATTACTCTAATAAGACATACTTTTCAATATGGTGGTATATCAGATTTTTCTACCTGAATGTACATCAGCCATATACATCAAACAACTGTTTTGTAGAATTTTTCACTGATCCATATATTTTGCCATATGTCCTTGATGGAATTTGAGTCGTGATGTCTGTAAAAAAATTAATTTTTTTTGGCTTCTGTTTGCATTATCTGAAATGATGGCAATTTCTGATTTTCATTTAAGAAATTCCAATCTTTTATTTTAATTTTTCGTTTAAAAATGCGACTATCGATTTTGAATGAATGTTTTCTTTTTAAAGTTTTTTTTAAATTTCATTTAGATTTTTTTGAATAATCCCATAATTTTTTTAGAAATTGGCGAATTATTCAAATAGTAAACTATTTATTCGTTAAATTAAAAAAGTTATGTCTACATGTATGTTAGATTATAGAGAATATAATCGGATGTATGTGTTAATGAAAAATTTATTGAAAAAAGTATAAAATGAAATTTAATGAAATAAATCATTCCTGACTCGTTTAGGAATGTGAGGCTTTTAACCAATAGTCTTAATCTTGATTTAGTCATGATTCAGTTTCTAGGATTACAAAACCTAGCTAAAAAACATTATTCGGCTGTTGAAGTAATGGTCCATTTTAACGGTTGGATATAGAATAATTTAAATAACTATGCATCGATTCGTTCGCATCAGTTATTCTAAATCATTTTTGGTTTTTACATGGCTGATTAATAGTTATTTATTTTATTTCCTTGTTTTGGAGTATTTTTCTACTTTTTTTATTGTGCTTTTTTTTAGTTTTCAGAGGAAAATAAATAAATTTATATGCATTGAAAATCTTACCTTTAATTTGCTACTATGTAGCAATTTCATTACAACTTTTTATACTAGATTTTTTTGATAAAAACTTTTTCATTAAAAAAAAGTTAAACAGAATAAAATTGTTTTAAATGTGAGGTAAATTTATGAAAAATACGCGAAGTTTGCTTTTCATTTTAATACTATTTTTGATAATTTTTTCAACTTCGTTTGTAAGTGCAAATGAGAACTTAACACATACCGATACGAACGGGTATACGCTTTCCGCTTCGGATCAAAGCGTGATTGATGAAGATACTTTAAAATTGGATTCAATTAATGAGTCATCAGATTCTGCAGCGGGCCTTGCAGATGATGCACGAAACACGGATGAAATTGGAAATGACGGTTGTTTAACTTATGTGAATAAAGCTCCTGTTTTGGGAGTTAGTAATGATGAACCTATTCTTGGCAGAGATATCCATGCTAGTCAAGAAAATTGGCAGTCTACACAAGATTTTATCGATGGACTGTTCAGTGCTAGCCCGGGTGATGTAATCTATCTTGATGGTAGAACATTCACTAACGGAGGCAGTCATCAGTGGTGGCAGTCTAATGATTTAAATGGCATAACTGTATATGGTGGAAGTTCTCCAGATGATACTCGAATGGCTACATTCCAGAATGGTGGTTATACTTGGACTCTAAATGGCGTTTCTATGACCAATGTCCTGTTTAAGAATATAAGATTTACTGCTTCTGGTATATGGGATACCGGTGGCGGTTCATGGACCAATGTTGATTTTATCAACTGTGAATCTTTTAATCATATGTATTGGATTACAGGCGCTAATGGTAATCCAAAGAGAATTATCGATTGTGACTTTATAGAATGTCATCAAACTGATGATAGCATTTCTGATGGTCATGGTCAAATGGGTAATGTAGCTGGTGTCTACATGGAAAATTGTAATTTTATCAATACAAGTTCAGCTAACCACGGTGGTGCTTTATGTGTTGCTGATGAATCTGATTGGGGACCAGGTAATATTGCTTCTCAGTTTATCAATACCAATTTTATAAATGTTACATCCAGATGGTTTGCAGTTTATGTTCACGGAAAATTCAGTACTTCAACAGGTGGTCTTAGCACTCCTCAAATACTTGATAACTGTAAGTTTATCAATTGTGTAGGAACTGGGGAATACTCAGGCGGTCTTGGAATCAGTCACGATGGAGTACAGGTCTATAATTCTGATTTCATTAATTGTACTGGCGGAAAAGGTGGTGCAATAATGGTCGGTGGTATACCTAGAGACCACGATGCATTCAACGGTCATAATGAGTTTGGTAACGATGTAATAATTGACAATTGTAACTTTATTGGAAATGTTGCTAAAATTGATGGCCAATCTACATCTTATAGTCCTGGCCATGGTGGAGCTACTTACGCTCCGACTGGAGATGCCGGTGCAGTTTTCGTTATAGGTAATCGTACCATTATTCGCGATTCTGTATTTGACAGTAATGTTGCAGGTAGTGGTAACGGTGCTGCAGTTTATATATCCGGTCAAGATACTACAATTCAAGATACTGAGTTTAAAAATCATGAATCTGTTAATGGTACTGTTTATATCCTTGGTAGCGGTACTAAAGTTATTGATTCTCAGTTCCACGACAACGATGCTGATCATGGTGCTGGTATTTATGTAGAAGGAAACCGTACTGAAATCAGAGGCTCTACATTTGAGGATAATACAGCTAAATACGATGGTGCTGGTGTCTATATTGATGGGCAGAATACTGTAATCAGCAGTTCTACTTTTAAAAACAATGATGCAGTAAACGGTGCTGGTGTTTTCGTTGAAGGGAATGATTCAGTAATTGATGATTCTACTTTTGAAGATAACGAGGCTACTGATGGTGCTGGTGTCTATATTGATGGGCAGAATACTGTAATCAGTGGTTCTACTTTTAAAAACAATGATGCAGTAAACGGTGCTGGTGTTTTCGTTGAAGGGGATGATTCAGTAATTGATGATTCTACTTTTGAAGATAACAGGGCTATTGATGGTGCTGGTGTATACATTGAAGGTCATGATACAAACATTACTGATTCTACATTTAGGAATAATGTTGCTGAAGATGGTGCAGGTGCTTACATTGAGGGTGATACTTCCCTAATTTCAGGTTCCACTTTCGAGTACAACAATGCTTCAAACGGTGGGGCCGTATATATGGATGGTTATTATGCTGATATCATTTTAAACACCTTTGACCACAACAACGTAACCAATCAGGGTGGTGCAGTCTACATTGAGGGAAGTGGAACAGATATTAAACAGAATATTTTCACATACAATGAAGCTGTGCCTGCCAGTGCTGAAGGAACTACAGGTCTTGGTGGAGCAATCTATGTAAAAGGTGACAATACTTACACAGATACAAATGAATTTAGTCACAATAAGGCTCGTAACGGTTCTGCAATCTACACTGACGGTAATAACTTCAATTTGGCACATGATACATTCTTTGAGAATCAGGCATGGAGTTACCTTTTAATCATTACTCCTAGACCTGAAGATAGTTACTACAATACTAGTGATGTTAATATTACTGTTTGCCACATTGGTGGAGACAACATTATTAATGCAATTCACAATACTGCAGATAATAATCAGATAACCTTCACTGATGTTACTTACAAAAACAGTCAAGGTGGAGAGGCACATACTGGAAATAATGAACATCCTGTAAATGGTGCAGAAGCAAGTCAGGGTGGTACAATAGCATATCAAGACGACCGCGAATATCTTCAACTAATAAACATTACTAAAATCTTAGATGAAGATGGCAACAATATACTTGCGGATGATTATCCTAATGGATATGACAATCTCACCAATATTATCGGGGAAATCAGACTTACACTTAAAAAACCTATTAAAAAAGGTACTTACACCGTGTATGCTGAACACCCAGAGGATTGGAACTATAAATATATAAATAGTACCTCAAAATTCAGGGTATATGAAGCGGGTATTACTATTAACAAAGTAGACTTAAACAGCACAGACTTCGTTGTTATCAATGATACTGTTGCATTTAACATTACTGTAAATAACACAGGGGACTGGTTTATTAGTAATATTACAGTAAATGATGTTTTCAATGCAAGTGAATTGCAATATATTGGACATTCCAATAATATAACCTGGAATTTGACAGGAAATAATACAGGCAATCTCACTTTCAGTTTCAATAATACCGGAATGGGTGCTGGCGACATATATGCATATGAGATTAATGTGACTAATACCGGAAGTTCTGATTTGGTAAATGTAACTCTCAGCGACATTTTTGATCCTGATATACTGAAATATGTCAGCCATTCTGATGATAAAGAATGGATTAATGATATTAAGACCAATAATGAATTCTTGCTCAACGGCACTCTGGGTGCTGGTCAAACTCGTGTTTTAAGAATTTGGCTAAAGAATTTGGTTGATGGCAATTTAAACATTAATACTCCTGTAGTTGATCAGGCTAATGTTGCAGTCGAAACAAGATTAATGAACACTACATTCCCATTACATGCAAATGAGACATCCTCTTTCACAATTTGGTTTAAGGCTTTGACTAATGGTACTTTAGTTAATAATGTTACAGTTAAGTCAAATGAAGCTAATGAAGATAATAGTAGTGCTAATGTCACTGTTTACAATCCTAACATGACAGTTGTTAAAGTTAGTTTAAATACTACTAATGTTAATGTAAACGAAACTGTTGCGTTTAATATTACTGTAACTAACACTGGTGATTGTAATCTTACTAATGTGACTGTTACCGAGTTATTTAATTCTACTGAGTTAAAGTATCTCAAGGCTACTGGTGAAGGTTGGACTAACAGCAGTAATGTTTTCACTTATGGTCCTACTCTTGTCAACGGTACTAATGCTACTTTTACTATTTGGTTTAAAGTTTTAACTAATGGTACTTTAGTTAATAATGTTACTGCTAAATCAAATAGGACTAATGAAACCAATGATACTGCTAATGTCACTGTTGATCCTATTTGTGATTTGGTGATTAACAAGACTGTTAATGCTAGTGTTATTAATTTGAATGAGTCTGTTTCTTGGACTATTAATGTTACTAACCTTGGTCCTAGTGTTGCTAAAGATGTTGTTGTGACTGATACTTTGGATGATGGTCTTGAGTTAGTTGGTGATTACACTTCTGAAGGTGTTGTTGTTAATGGTCAAGTTTTAACTTGGACTGTTGGTGATATTGATCCTTACACTTCTAAAGTGCTTAGTATTGTCACTAAGGCTGTTAAAGAAGGTAAATTGAATAACACTGTTGTTGTTGTGACTTCTACTAATGAGACTAATAAGACTAATAATGATGCTAACAATACTACTCAGGTTGATCCTATTTGTGATTTGGTGATCAATAAGACTGTTAATGCTAGTGTTATTAATTTGAATGAGTCTGTTTCCTGGACTATTGTTGTTTCTAACCTTGGTCCTAGTGTTGCATATGATGTTAATGTGACTGATACTTGGGTTGATGGTCTTGTGTTAGTTGGTGATTATGAGAATGTCACTAGAGCTGCTAATGGTTTTGTTTGGAATATTGGTGAAATTGCACCGTATACTAATGTTACCTTGACTGTTGTTACTAAAGCGACTAAAGAGGGTAAATTGAACAATACTGTTGTTGTTGTGACTTCTACTAATGAGACTAATAAGACTAATAATGATGCTAACAATACTACTCAGGTTGATCCTATTTGTGATTTGGTGATCAATAAGACTGTTAATGCTAGTGTTATTAATTTGAATGAGTCTGTTTCCTGGACTATTGTTGTTTCTAACCTTGGTCCTAGTGTTGCATATGATGTTAATGTGACTGATACTTGGGTTGATGGTCTTGTGTTAGTTGGTGATTATGAGAATGTCACTAGAGCTGCTAATGGTTTTGTTTGGAATATTGGTGAAATTGCACCGTATACTAATGTTACCTTGACTGTTGTTACTAAAGCGACTAAAGAGGGTAAATTGAACAATACTGTTGTTGTTGTGACTTCTACTAATGAGACTAATAAGACTAATAATGATGCTAACAATACTACTCAGGTTGATCCTATTTGTGATTTGGTGATCAATAAGACTGTTAATGCTAGTGTTATTAATTTGAATGAGTCTGTTTCCTGGACTATTGTTGTTTCTAACCTTGGTCCTAGTGTTGCATATGATGTTAATGTGACTGATACTTGGGTTGATGGTCTTGTGTTAGTTGGTGATTATGAGAATGTCACTAGAGCTGCTAATGGTTTTGTTTGGAATATTGGTGAAATTGCACCGTATACTAATGTTACCTTGACTGTTGTTACTAAAGCGACTAAAGAGGGTAAATTGAACAATACTGTTGTTGTTGTGACTTCTACTAATGAGACTAATAAGACTAATAATGATGCTAACAATACTACTCAGGTTGATCCTATTTGTGATTTGGTGATCAATAAGACTGTTAATGCTAGTGTTATTAATTTGAATGAGTCTGTTTCCTGGACTATTGTTGTTTCTAACCTTGGTCCTAGTGTTGCATATGATGTTAATGTGACTGATACTTGGGTTGATGGTCTTGTGTTAGTTGGTGATTATGAGAATGTCACTAGAGCTGCTAATGGTTTTGTTTGGAATATTGGTGAAATTGCACCGTATACTAATGTTACCTTGACTGTTGTTACTAAAGCGACTAAAGAGGGTAAATTGAACAATACTGTTGTTGTTGTGACTTCTACTAATGAGACTAATAAGACTAATAATGATGCTAACAATACTACTCAGGTTGATCCTATTTGTGATTTGGTGATCAATAAGACTGTTAATGCTAGTGTTATTAATTTGAATGAGTCTGTTTCCTGGACTATTGTTGTTTCTAACCTTGGTCCTAGTGTTGCATATGATGTTAATGTGACTGATACTTGGGTTGATGGTCTTGTGTTAGTTGGTGATTATGAGAATGTCACTAGAGCTGCTAATGGTTTTGTTTGGAATATTGGTGAAATTGCACCGTATACTAATGTTACCTTGACTGTTGTTACTAAAGCAATTAAAGAGGGTAAATTGAACAATACTGTTGTTGTTGTGACTTCTACTAATGAGACTAATAAGACTAATAATGATGCTAACAATACTACTCAGGTTGATCCTATTTGTGATTTGGTGATCAATAAGACTGTTAATGCTAGTGTTATTAATTTGAATGAGTCTGTTTCCTGGACTATTGTTGTTTCTAACCTTGGTCCTAGTGTTGCATATGATGTTAATGTGACTGATACTTGGGTTGATGGTCTTGTGTTAGTTGGTGATTATGAGAATGTCACTAGAGCTGCTAATGGTTTTGTTTGGAATATTGGTGAAATTGCACCGTATACTAATGTTACCTTGACTGTTGTTACTAAAGCAATTAAAGAGGGTAAATTGAACAATACTGTTGTTGTTGTGACTTCTACTAATGAGACTAATAAGACTAATAATGATGCTAACAATACTACTCAGGTTGATCCTATTTGTGATTTGGTGATCAATAAGACTGTTAATGCTAGTGTTATTAATTTGAATGAGTCTGTTTCCTGGACTATTGTTGTTTCTAACCTTGGTCCTAGTGTTGCATATGATGTTAATGTGACTGATACTTGGGTTGATGGTCTTGTGTTAGTTGGTGATTATGAGAATGTCACTAGAGCTGCTAATGGTTTTGTTTGGAATATTGGTGAAATTGCACCGTATACTAATGTTACCTTGACTGTTGTTACTAAAGCGACTAAAGAGGGTAAATTGAACAATACTGTTGTTGTTGTGACTTCTACTAATGAGACTAATAAGACTAATAATGATGCTAACAATACTACTCAGGTTGATCCTATTTGTGATTTGGTGATCAATAAGACTGTTAATGCTAGTGTTATTAATTTGAATGAGTCTGTTTCCTGGACTATTGTTGTTTCTAACCTTGGTCCTAGTGTTGCATATGATGTTAATGTGACTGATACTTGGGTTGATGGTCTTGTGTTAGTTGGTGATTATGAGAATGTCACTAGAGCTGCTAATGGTTTTGTTTGGAATATTGGTGAAATTGCACCGTATACTAATGTTACCTTGACTGTTGTTACTAAAGCGACTAAAGAGGGTAAATTGAACAATACTGTTGTTGTTGTGACTTCTACTAATGAGACTAATAAGACTAATAATGATGCTAACAATACTACTCAGGTTGATCCTATTTGTGATTTGGTGATCAATAAGACTGTTAATGCTAGTGTTATTAATTTGAATGAGTCTGTTTCCTGGACTATTGTTGTTTCTAACCTTGGTCCTAGTGTTGCATATGATGTTAATGTGACTGATACTTGGGTTGATGGTCTTGTGTTAGTTGGTGATTATGAGAATGTCACTAGAGCTGCTAATGGTTTTGTTTGGAATATTGGTGAAATTGCACCGTATACTAATGTTACCTTGACTGTTGTTACTAAAGCGACTAAAGAGGGTAAATTGAACAATACTGTTGTTGTTGTGACTTCTACTAATGAGACTAATAAGACTAATAATGATGCTAACAATACTACTCAGGTTGATCCTATTTGTGATTTGGTGATCAATAAGACTGTTAATGCTAGTGTTATTAATTTGAATGAGTCTGTTTCCTGGACTATTGTTGTTTCTAACCTTGGTCCTAGTGTTGCATATGATGTTAATGTGACTGATACTTGGGTTGATGGTCTTGTGTTAGTTGGTGATTATGAGAATGTCACTAGAGCTGCTAATGGTTTTGTTTGGAATATTGGTGAAATTGCACCGTATACTAATGTTACCTTGACTGTTGTTACTAAAGCGACTAAAGAGGGTAAATTGAACAATACTGTTGTTGTTGTGACTTCTACTAATGAGACTAATAAGACTAATAATGATGCTAACAATACTACTCAGGTTGATCCTATTTGTGATTTGGTGATCAATAAGACTGTTAATGCTAGTGTTATTAATTTGAATGAGTCTGTTTCCTGGACTATTGTTGTTTCTAACCTTGGTCCTAGTGTTGCATATGATGTTAATGTGACTGATACTTGGGTTGATGGTCTTGTGTTAGTTGGTGATTATGAGAATGTTACTAGAGCTGCTAATGGTTTTGTTTGGAATATTGGTGAAATTGCACCGTATACTAATGTTACCTTGACTGTTGTTACTAAAGCAATTAAAGAGGGTAAATTGAACAATACTGTTGTTGTTGTGACTTCTACTAATGAGACTAATAAGACTAATAATGATGCTAACAATACTACTCAGGTTGATCCTATTTGTGATTTGGTGATCAATAAGACTGTTAATGCTAGTGTTATTAATTTGAATGAGTCTGTTTCCTGGACTATTGTTGTTTCTAACCTTGGTCCTAGTGTTGCATATGATGTTAATGTGACTGATACTTGGGTTGATGGTCTTGTGTTAGTTGGTGATTATGAGAATGTCACTAGAGCTGCTAATGGTTTTGTTTGGAATATTGGTGAAATTGCACCGTATACTAATGTTACCTTGACTGTTGTTACTAAAGCGACTAAAGAGGGTAAATTGAACAATACTGTTGTTGTTGTGACTTCTACTAATGAGACTAATAAGACTAATAATGATGCTAACAATACTACTCAGGTTGATCCTATTTGTGATTTGGTGATCAATAAGACTGTTAATGCTAGTGTTATTAATTTGAATGAGTCTGTTTCCTGGACTATTGTTGTTTCTAACCTTGGTCCTAGTGTTGCATATGATGTTAATGTGACTGATACTTGGGTTGATGGTCTTGTGTTAGTTGGTGATTATGAGAATGTCACTAGAGCTGCTAATGGTTTTGTTTGGAATATTGGTGAAATTGCACCGTATACTAATGTTACCTTGACTGTTGTTACTAAAGCGACTAAAGAGGGTAAATTGAACAATACTGTTGTTGTTGTGACTTCTACTAATGAGACTAATAAGACTAATAATGATGCTAACAATACTACTCAGGTTGATCCTATTTGTGATTTGGTGATCAATAAGACTGTTAATGCTAGTGTTATTAATTTGAATGAGTCTGTTTCCTGGACTATTGTTGTTTCTAACCTTGGTCCTAGTGTTGCATATGATGTTAATGTGACTGATACTTGGGTTGATGGTCTTGTGTTAGTTGGTGATTATGAGAATGTCACTAGAGCTGCTAATGGTTTTGTTTGGAATATTGGTGAAATTGCACCGTATACTAATGTTACCTTGACTGTTGTTACTAAAGCGACTAAAGAGGGTAAATTGAACAATACTGTTGTTGTTGTGACTTCTACTAATGAGACTAATAAGACTAATAATGATGCTAACAATACTACTCAGGTTGATCCTATTTGTGATTTGGTGATCAATAAGACTGTTAATGCTAGTGTTATTAATTTGAATGAGTCTGTTTCCTGGACTATTGTTGTTTCTAACCTTGGTCCTAGTGTTGCATATGATGTTAATGTGACTGATACTTGGGTTGATGGTCTTGTGTTAGTTGGTGATTATGAGAATGTCACTAGAGCTGCTAATGGTTTTGTTTGGAATATTGGTGAAATTGCACCGTATACTAATGTTACCTTGACTGTTGTTACTAAAGCGACTAAAGAGGGTAAATTGAACAATACTGTTGTTGTTGTGACTTCTACTAATGAGACTAATAAGACTAATAATGATGCTAACAATACTACTCAGGTTGATCCTATTTGTGATTTGGTGATCAATAAGACTGTTAATGCTAGTGTTATTAATTTGAATGAGTCTGTTTCCTGGACTATTGTTGTTTCTAACCTTGGTCCTAGTGTTGCATATGATGTTAATGTGACTGATACTTGGGTTGATGGTCTTGTGTTAGTTGGTGATTATGAGAATGTTACTAGAGCTGCTAATGGTTTTGTTTGGAATATTGGTGAAATTGCACCGTATACTAATGTTACCTTGACTGTTGTTACTAAAGCGACTAAAGAGGGTAAATTGAACAATACTGTTGTTGTTGTGACTTCTACTAATGAGACTAATAAGACTAATAATGATGCTAACAATACTACTCAGGTTGATCCTATTTGTGATTTGGTGATCAATAAGACTGTTAATGCTAGTGTTATTAATTTGAATGAGTCTGTTTCCTGGACTATTGTTGTTTCTAACCTTGGTCCTAGTGTTGCATATGATGTTAATGTGACTGATACTTGGGTTGATGGTCTTGTGTTAGTTGGTGATTATGAGAATGTCACTAGAGCTGCTAATGGTTTTGTTTGGAATATTGGTGAAATTGCACCGTATACTAATGTTACCTTGACTGTTGTTACTAAAGCGACTAAAGAGGGTAAATTGAACAATACTGTTGTTGTTGTGACTTCTACTAATGAGACTAATAAGACTAATAATGATGCTAACAATACTACTCAGGTTGATCCTATTTGTGATTTGGTGATCAATAAGACTGTTAATGCTAGTGTTATTAATTTGAATGAGTCTGTTTCCTGGACTATTGTTGTTTCTAACCTTGGTCCTAGTGTTGCATATGATGTTAATGTGACTGATACTTGGGTTGATGGTCTTGTGTTAGTTGGTGATTATGAGAATGTTACTAGAGCTGCTAATGGTTTTGTTTGGAATATTGGTGAAATTGCACCGTATACTAATGTTACCTTGACTGTTGTTACTAAAGCGACTAAAGAGGGTAAATTGAACAATACTGTTGTTGTTGTGACTTCTACTAATGAGACTAATAAGACTAATAATGATGCTAACAATACTACTCAGGTTGATCCTATTTGTGATTTGGTGATCAATAAGACTGTTAATGCTAGTGTTATTAATTTGAATGAGTCTGTTTCCTGGACTATTGTTGTTTCTAACCTTGGTCCTAGTGTTGCATATGATGTTAATGTGACTGATACTTGGGTTGATGGTCTTGTGTTAGTTGGTGATTATGAGAATGTCACTAGAGCTGCTAATGGTTTTGTTTGGAATATTGGTGAAATTGCACCGTATACTAATGTTACCTTGACTGTTGTTACTAAAGCAATTAAAGAGGGTAAATTGAACAATACTGTTGTTGTTGTGACTTCTACTAATGAGACTAATAAGACTAATAATGATGCTAACAATACTACTCAGGTTGATCCTATTTGTGATTTGGTGATCAATAAGACTGTTAATGCTAGTGTTATTAATTTGAATGAGTCTGTTTCCTGGACTATTGTTGTTTCTAACCTTGGTCCTAGTGTTGCATATGATGTTAATGTGACTGATACTTGGGTTGATGGTCTTGTGTTAGTTGGTGATTATGAGAATGTTACTAGAGCTGCTAATGGTTTTGTTTGGAATATTGGTGAAATTGCACCGTATACTAATGTTACCTTGACTGTTGTTACTAAAGCAATTAAAGAGGGTAAATTGAACAATACTGTTGTTGTTGTGACTTCTACTAATGAGACTAATAAGACTAATAATGATGCTAACAATACTACTCAGGTTGATCCTATTTGTGATTTGGTGATCAATAAGACTGTTAATGCTAGTGTTATTAATTTGAATGAGTCTGTTTCCTGGACTATTGTTGTTTCTAACCTTGGTCCTAGTGTTGCTAAAGATGTTTATGTCTTTGACACTTTGGATGTAGATCTTGACTTGGTTGGTAGTTATGAGAATGTTACTAGAACTGCTGATGGCTTTGTTTGGAATATTGGTGAAATTGCACCGTATACTAATGTTACCTTGACTGTTGTTACTAAAGCAATTAAAGAAGGTAATTTAACCAATAAAGTCTATGTTGTTACATCTACTAACGAAACTAACACAACTAATAACAACGCTTCAAACAGTACTCAAGTAGACCCTATTTGTGACGTAACAATCACAAAAGAAGTAAATGCTTCTCAAGTGCTCTATGGCGAATCCGTAGAATGGACTATTACCGTTACTAATGATGGTCCTAGTGTTGCTGAAGATGTAGTTGTTACTGATACATTACCAGTTGACGCTACTGTCATTGGCAAATATGATAATTGTACTGTTAGTGGTGGAATCTTGATTTGGAATGTTGGTGACATGGATCCTTACACTTCTAAAGTTCTTAAATTCGTTACCCAGTTAATGACTGAAGGAAACAACACTAACTTTGTCGTTGTAAACACAACCACTAACGAATCAGATCATTCCAATAATGAAGCTAACAACACTACATTCGTCATTTCAGTTGCTGATTTAGAAATTAATAAGACTGTGTCTAATGATTCCGCTCATAAAGGCGATGTTGTAGAGTGGACTATTACTGTTCATAACAATGGTCCTAACGCTGCAGTTAATGTTACTGTAGTTGATGTCATCCCTGATGAGTTGATTTATGATGGTGTGGTCAGTATTGATGATGGTTCATTTGATGGTGAAATTTGGTTTATTGATGAGGTTGCTAGTGGTGATACCGTAGTTTTAGTTATTAAAACTACTGTTAATGCTACTAACGCTACTATTGTTAATAATGTGAATGTGACTTCTGATACTTATGATCCTGATGAGGATAATAATAACGGTACTAATAATACTGTTATTCCTCCTGAAGCTGATTTGGAAGTTATTAAGGCTGTATTAAACGAGTCTGCTCATAAAGGAGATGTTGTTAATTGGATTATTGTTGTTGTTAATCATGGTCCGGATACTGCAGTTGATGCGGTTCTTGATGATGTTTTACCAGATGAGTTGATTTATAATGGTGTTGTTAATATTACAGCTGGCAAATTGTCTGCTGATGGAAAGACTTGGACTATTGGCAATATGACTTTTAAACAAGTTGAAATTTTAGTCATTAGGACTATAGTGAATGCTACTAACATGTCTCTAGTAAATGAGGCAAATGTTTCCAGTGTTACTTATGATCCTAATATGAGTAATAATAATGATTCTGATGTTATTGTCATTCCTCCTGAGGCCGATTTGAGTATTATTAAGACTGTTTCTAATGTTACTGCTCATAAAGGTGATGTGGTAAATTGGACTATTGTCGTTACAAATAATGGTCCTGATACTGCTGTGAATGTCGTTGTAAATGATGTTATCCCTAGTGGTTTAGCTGTTGTTAATGTTAGTGGTGGTAAGTTTGCCAATAATATTTGGACTGTAGGTAATCTTACCCTCGGTGAATCTGCCACTTTAATCATCGAAACACTCATTAATGCCACTAATGCTACTATCGTTAATAATGTCAATACTACTTCCGACACTTACGATCCTAATGAGTCCAATAACAATGGAACTAACAATACTTTCGTTCCTCCTGAGGCTGATTTAGCGGTTACTATTACTAATAACTTTGAAAATTCCACTGATACTTGTCATAATGGTGATACTGTGGTTTGGACTATTACTGTTACTAATAATGGTCCTGACACTGCTGTTAATAGTATTCTTGAAGATGTTTTACCTGATGGCGTGATTTATGTAAGTCATGATAATGCTAACGGTACTTATGATAATGTGAGTGCTGTTTGGAGTATTGGTGACTTGCCTGTTGGTGAGACTGTTACTTTGACTATTACTACTATAGCAAATACCACAAACGCTACCGTTTATAGAAATGTTTCTGTTTCATCTGATACTTATGATCCAGATTTATCTAATAATTATGACAACAGTTCTTTAGTCATTCCTCCTGAGGCTGATTTGGCAGTTACTATTACTAATAACTTTGAGGATTCCAATACTACTTGTCATAATGGTGATACTGTGGTTTGGACTATTACTGTTACTAATAATGGTCCTGACACTGCTGTTAATAGTATTCTTGAAGATGTTTTACCTGATGGCGTGATTTATGTAAGTCATGATAATGCTAACGGTACTTATGATAATGTGAGTGCTGTTTGGAGTATTGGTGACTTGCCTGTTGGTGAGACTGTTACTTTGACTATTACTACTATAGCAAATACCACAAACGCTACCGTTTATAGAAATGTTTCTGTTTCATCTGATACTTATGATCCAGATTTATCTAATAATTATGACAACAGTTCTTTAGTCATTCCTCCTGAGGCTGATTTGGCAGTTACTATTACAAACAACTTTGAGAATTCAACTGACACTTGTCATAATGGTGATACTGTGGTTTGGACTATTACTGTTACTAACAACGGCCCAAACACCGCTGTTAACAGTATTCTTAAAGACGTTTTACCTGATGGCATGATTTACGTTTCCGATGATTCCGATGGCGCTTATAATAATGAGACTGCCGTTTGGACTATTGGAGACTTGCCTGTCGGCGAAACCGTAACATTAAAGATTACAACTACAGCAAATACTACAGATGCAACAGTTTATAGAAACGTTTCTGTTTCATCCGATACTTATGATCCAGACTTATCCAATAATTATGACAACAGTTCTTTAGTAATTCCTCCTGAAGCTGATTTGGAAGTAATCAAATCAAACGATCATGAAGGAGAAAAATGTTATTATGGCGATCCTCTTAATTGGGATATAACCGTCATTAACCACGGTCCTAATGATGCCATAAATGCTATCGTTACCGATAAATTGCCAGATGGTGTGGAATATGTTTCTGATGATTCTGATGGAGCATATGACCCTGAAACCGGTGTTTGGAATGTGGGCAATCTTACTAGTGGAGCATCCGTAACCTTACATATTGTAACTATTATAAACGATTCAAATGTTAATATTACAAACCCTGTAAACGTTACATCCGACACTTACGATCCTAATGAAACAAATAATAAGGATAATAGCTCTGTAAATGTCGTTGCTGAAGCTGACTTAGAGATTATTAAATTGGTATCTAATTCAACTCCTCACAAAAACGACAAAATTACTTGGACAATCATTGTTACAAACAACGGCAGAGATACTGCAGTCAATGCCGTTGTCAGTGAAAAATTACCTGCCGGCGTAGTGTATCTCAGCGATGATTCCAATGGAGCTTATGATTCCGAATTAGGAATCTGGAATGTGGGCAATCTTACTAGTGGAGCATCCGCTACCTTAAATATCGTAACTTTAGTAGACACAACAAATAAAACCATTATTAACATTGCAAACGTTACCTCTGATACATTCGATCCAAATGAAACTAACAACAAATGTAACAATTCAACTACTGTTCCTCCAGAAGCTGATTTAGTAATCAGTGTGGAACCGGATGTCACTGAAGCCCTTGTTGGTGAAAACATAGTCTGGACTATTACTGTTGTTAATCAAGGACCTGATACAGCGATTAATTCTACTGCATTGGTAGCTGTACCTGACGAACTCCAACTTTTAGGATTCGAACCGTCTAAAGGCACTTATGACCCAGATACTGGAATTTGGACTATTGGAGATTTAGCTCCTGGTGAAGAAGTTACACTCTTACTCAACACCAAAGCATTAGTGGCTGGCGAAATCGTTGTTGAAGCACTCACTTACTGTGACACTTACGAAAGCGATTTAACCAATAACTATGATAATGCTACAGTTAATGTAATTGAACCTGCAGGAAATGAAACAGAACCTCCTGTAAACGTTCCAATAACTCCAAAAATGCATGCAACAGGTAACCCGATTGTAATGGTGCTATTATCATTACTTGCAATCGTTGGTTTGTCATTAAAAAGGAAAAGTTAAACACGTTTTTATGGGAAATTCAATTTTCCCATATTTTTTATTTTTTACTAAAATTTTCAATTCAATATAATGAAATTTCCATTTTAAAATTCAGCACTATTTTTTTTAACCATTATTTTCATGAAGGTTATATTGAAATAAATTGATCCGTCAGCACTATCTTTCAAAAGCAATCTTAATCATATACATTACTCTTACTAAATTTTATAATTTCAAAATTTTCAAACATTATAAAAGTTATTAATGAAATATATAATACTGATTTGATTAAATTGTGTGATTAAATGAAAAGTGATAGTGTAAAAAAAGGAATTCAAAGAGCACCACATAGGTCACTTTTAAGGGCCTGTGGTCTTGACGATGAAGATTTTAAAAAACCTTTCATCGGTATAGCAAACAGTTTTACAGACATTGTGCCGGGTCACATCCATTTAAGAGATCTTGTGGAATTCGTAAAGGAAGGAATCATTGCTGCCGGAGGTATTCCATTCGAATTTGATACAATGGCAATCTGTGATGGAATCAGCATGAACCATGAGGGCATGAAATATTCCCTGCCTTCAAGGGAAATCATTGCAGCAACAGTGGAAAGCATGACAAAAGGCCACGCTTTCGATGGATTGGTATTGATTCCAAGCTGTGACAAAATTGTTCCGGGAATGATAATGGGTGCAGCAAGAGTAAATGTTCCGTCAATCGTTGTTACAGGCGGACCGATGGCTGCCGGTTCCTATAAGGGTAAGCCTGCTGACTTAATCACTGTTTTTGAAGCGGTCGGCTCATATTCTGCAGGAACAATGTCTGAAGAAGAGGTTTATGAGCTTGAAAAATGCGCCTGTCCTGGAGCCGGAAGCTGTTCCGGGCTCTTTACAGCAAATACAATGGCATGCATAACAGAAACATTGGGATTATCACTTCCGACATGTGCAACAACCCATGCAAGAACTAAGGAGAATGACGAAATTGCATATGAATCAGGCAAACAGATTATAAAGCTTGTTGAAGATGACATCAAGCCTTCCGATATCATGACTCAGGAAGCATTCAACAATGCCATTGCAGTCGACATGGCATTGGGCGGATCATCAAATACAGCATTGCACATACCTGCTTTGGCAAGTGAAGTCGAAGGTGTCGATGTGAATTTGGAATTGTTTGATGAGATTTCAAGAAACGTGCCCCACATTGCACTCATTTCCCCAGCCGGGGAAGATTCAATGATGGATTTACATCTTGCAGGAGGTATCCAGGCAGTGCTTAAGACCTTAGGTGACAAAATCGATACAGACCAGTTAACAGTCACCGGAAAAACAATCAGGGAAAACCTGGAAAATGTTGAAAACAAAAACACCGATGTTATTCATACCCTTGACAATCCGGTTCATGAAGACGGAGGTATTGCAATACTTAAAGGTAATTTGGCACCTAACGGCAGTGTAGTCAAAAAAGGTGCAGTTGCAGACCACCTGATGCATCTCAAAGGACCTGCAAAGGTATATGACTCAGAGGAAGATGTCACAAAGGCAATCTTTGACCATGAAATTGAAGAGGGCGACATTGTTGTAATCAGATATGAAGGACCGAAAGGAGGTCCTGGAATGCGCGAAATGTTGAATCCTACCTCTGCCCTTGCTGGAATGAACATCAAGGACGTAGGTTTGATAACCGATGGAAGATTCTCCGGAGGAACCAGAGGACCTTGCATAGGACACGTATCACCTGAAGCAAGAGAGGACGGTCCGATTGCTGCAATCCAAAACGGTGACATCATTGAAATAGACATCGAAAACAGATTCATCAATGTTGAATTGTCCGATGAAGAAATCGAAGCCAGATTAAAAGAGGTCAAACATCCAGAAAGCGATGTGGACGGATGGCTGGCGATATATCAGAAATTGGTTCATTCAGCTGACACCGGCGCTATTCTAAGGTAGTGTTATAATGGAAATATTAAAATACTCTGAAATTGATTTGGATGAAACCGTTAAGCGTTCAGAACAGGATGTTAACAATGTTTTAGGCACAGTTTCCGAGATTTTAGATAATGTTCGAATAAACAAGGACAGCGCAATTAGGCAATATACAGAGAAATTTGACGGTGTTACAATAGAAAATCTGAAAGTCTCTGAAGATGAGATCAAAGAGGCCTACGATACCTTGGATGATGAATTGCTTGTTGCCTTAAGACAGGCTGCGGCGAACATTGAAAAATTCCATAAAAAGCAAATTCCATCAGAATGGGAAATCGAAGTAAACCCTGGCATTGTTGCAGGCCAGATTGTAAGGCCAATCAACTCTGCAGGCTGCTACATCCCTGGAGGAAGGGCGGCTTATCCTTCATCAATACTGATGACTGTAATACCTGCAAAAATCGCAGGTGTTGAAAAGGTCGTATGTGTTACACCTCCTCAAAAGGATGGCAAAATCCTTGATGCGATTCTTGTTGCAGCTGACATTGCAGGAGCCGATGAAATTTATAAGGTCGGAGGAGCTCAGGCAATAGCCGGACTTGCATATGGAACAGAATCAATTCCATGTGTCGAAAAGATTGTCGGTCCGGGAAACATATTCGTTACAGCTGCCAAGAAGTTGGTCTATGGTCAAGTAGATATCGAGTTTCCGGCAGGCCCGTCCGAAGTGTTGATTCTGGCGGATGAAACTGCAAACCCTGAATTTTTGGCAACAGACATCTTGGCACAGGCAGAGCATGACCCTAATGCATCATGCTTTTTAGTAACCGATTCACAGGATTTAGCAATCAAAACTGATGAATTTGTAAAGGAACTTACTGAAATTGCTCCAAGACGTGAAATCATTGAGGAATCATTATCAAAAAGTGGAAAAATCATTATCACTGACACATTTGAAGAGGCGATTCATGTTACAAATGAATATGCTCCTGAACAT
This sequence comes from Methanobrevibacter sp. YE315, assembly GCF_001548675.1. NCBI lineage: Archaea > Methanobacteriati > Methanobacteriota > Methanobacteria > Methanobacteriales > Methanobacteriaceae > Methanobrevibacter > Methanobrevibacter sp. YE315. The sequence continues at coordinate 2,249,368 of NZ_CP010834.1, read as the reverse complement.
TTAATCATATCCACTGCAGATGATGATGAAACATTATCACACGTCAACAATGCAGGCTCAATATTCTTGGGCGCATACTCACCGGTTGCGGCAGGAGACTATGGATCCGGAACTAACCATGTACTTCCTACTGGCGGTGGGGCAAAGATGTATTCCGGCCTGTCAACAGAAGCGTTCATCAAAAAGCCGACTGTTCAAAGAATTACAAAAGAAGGGTTAAAGGAATTGTCCAAAACTTCAGTTCCTATTGCCGAATATGAAGGATTCTTTGCCCATGCAAATTCCTTTAAAAAACGTTTGGAATAATAGTTAATCATTAACTATTATTTTTTTTATTTAACATCAATTCTCTATTTTTGCAATGTGGGTTCGTGATTTTTCAAGGCCCGCAAGCCTGAATTTTTGAGTTACTCATCTCAACTTTATTTTAGACCATTTTTAATGCTTATTTTTTAAAATAAAAGAAGATTCACATAGTTTAGTTAACTTTATATATTATGTTTCTATAATATTATATTCAAGAATATGTTTTTCATATTCTGTACTTTCTATACAAAAAAAGAAATTAGGTAATAAACAGTTGTCTAATCTTTCGGTAGTTTATAGGGATTTCCATAAACTTAGACAACACTTCTTTTAAAAGTATTATTTAATTTTCACTTTTAAAATTCATTAATTTTTACAGACCTCGAGGTGAATAATTTGCAAGGTTTATTAAACGATTGGAGAAGAACTCACTATGCAAAAGACGCTACACCTGAAATTGCAGGAAGCGATGTCACAATCATGGGTTGGGTACATGAAATCCGTGATTTGGGTGGTATCATCTTTGTAATCATCAGAGATGTAACCGGCAGAGTTCAAATTACAGCTCCAAGTAAAAAAGTAGAAGCAGAAATATTAGAAGATTTAAGATCATTTAGAAAAGAATCAGTTGTTGCCATTAAAGGTGCAGTACAGGAAGCTCCAAAAGCACCAAATGGTGTTGAAATTATTCCTAAAGAAATCAGAGTATTAAACTTAGCTAATCAGCCTTTACCAATGGATCCTACCGAAAAGGTTCAGGCTGGAATCGACACAAGATTAGATTCAAGATTCCTTGATATCAGAAAAGAAAACGTTTCAGCAATTTTCAAAATCAAAGGTCAAATGTTCCATACTATCAGAGATTTCTTCTATGACAACGGATTTTATGAAATTAACACTCCTAAACTTGTAGCATCCGCTACTGAAGGAGGAACAGAATTATTCCCAATTACTTACTTTGAAAAAGAAGCATTCTTAGGCCAATCCCCTCAATTATACAAACAAATGATGATGGGAGCTGGAATGGATAAGGTATTTGAAATCGGCCAGATTTTCAGAGCAGAAGAGCACGATACCTTAAGACACTTGAACGAAGCGGTTTCCATCGATGCAGAAGCGTCATTCATGGAAGATGTTGATGTAATGAAAATCCTAAATGACATGCTTATTCAAGTATTGAAGGACATAAATGAAAACTGCGCTGATGAATTGGACATTTTAGGTCATGAACTCGAAGTGCCTAGTGGAGATTTCCCGGTTGTTACTTATGATGAAGCGGTTGACATTGTAAACTCCCGTGACGTTGAAATGCAATGGGGAGAAGACTTGTCCCGTGAAGCTGAAAAGGCATTAGGAGACACTATGGGAGGATTCTACTTCTTGACTGAATGGCCGACCGAAATCAAACCGTTCTATGTAATGCCTAAAGAAGGGGATGAAAAATACTCTCACGCATTCGATTTGATGTACAACAACTTGGAGTTGTCTTCAGGTGCAACCCGTGTTCACCAATATGACTTGCTTGTAAAACAAATCGAAGAAAGAGGCTTGAACCCTGCAGGATTTGGAAGCTATCTCAAAGCGTTTGAATACGGTATGCCTCCTCACGCAGGTTGGGGTCTTGGTGCAGACAGGTTGACCATGGTGCTAACCGGATCTGAAAACATCCGTGAATGTGTACTCTTCCCAAGGGACAGACACAGATTAACCCCTTAATCTCTTTTCTTTTTTTTTAAGATAATATGGAAGAATATGATATAGCTGTTATTGGCGGCGGACCGGCGGGAATGATGGCTGCAATTGCCGCAAGTAGGAATTCCTCAAAAGTTGTATTGCTTGAAAAAAACCCTAAATTAGGACGCAAGCTCTTGATGACCGGTGGCGGAAGGTGCAATATCACCAACCGAAAGCCAATAAAAAAGCTATTGAATTTCTATCCTCAAAAAAACTTTTTAAAACACTCTTTTTACACGCTTACCAATGAAAAGCTTCTTTCGTTTTTTGAAGAGAAAGGTTTATCCTTCATTGAAGAGGATGACAATAGGATTTTTCCAGAAACCGAGAAATCCAGTGATATCCTAAACATTTTAATTGATTATTTGGATGATGTTACTATAAGGTATGACTTTGAAGTTAAATCTATTGTAGAAAATTTCATAATCAATGATGAAATCAAGGCAGGTAAAATTATAATTGCAACAGGTGGTGCAACATACCCGCAAACCGGCTGTAGTATTGAAAACTATACCCTTACATCCCACCCATTGACTGATATCAGGTATGGTCTTGTTCCTTTAATCACTAAAAAGGATTTATCGGATATTGCAGGAATTACATTATACGATGTTATTGCAAGCTATGGGAAATCAAAAACAAAAGGGAATGTTTTGTTCTCACATGTTGGTCTGACTGGGCCGGGAATTATTAATTTGAGCAATGAAATATCTGAAGATATAAATTACAACCTATTGGAAAACGACAATCCCGAAATTGATGTTGAAATAGCTATTGATCTATGTCCGGATTTCACACGTGAAAATCTACAGGATAAATTTACAATAGATTTTCAGGCTAAGGGGAAAACCATGGTTAAGAATTACTTGAGACTATTCCTGACAAGCAATTTCATTGATTTCTTTTTGGATGAAATAAACATTGACGGCGAAACCCAGCTGTCAAGGATTGATAAGAAAAGCAAAAACAGATTGATTGAAAACTTAAAAAGGTTTACATTTGAAATCACAGCTTTCAATAAGAATCTGGCTAAAGTTACAATCGGTGGAATCAATTTGGATGATGTAAATCCAAAAACAATGGAATCATCATTAACACCAAACCTTTATTTTGCAGGGGAAGTCCTGGATTTGCATGGGCCTACCGGAGGATATAATCTGAAAATTGCTTTTTCAACCGGTTATTTGGCTGGGCTTTCAGCTAGTGAAAAATGATTTTTGGATACTGAGTTAACAGAACTTCTGCAAAGTTAAAAATTTTTAGTACTTTTTTTTCAATTCCAAGGCAATAACTTATGTTACAATTTTTTTTTTTAAGGTAAAATATGAAAAATTTTCCTAATATAACAAAATATTTAACATATATTTAATTCAAAAAGTAGTTTATGACAGACAAAATGTTCATGGGTGCATCAACTAAACAAGGTTTGGATATTGCAAATAAAAGCAGAGAGATTATCCGTGGCCTTATTGGTGATGATGTCAAAGATTTAAAACCTATAGAAAGAGACATCGTTGAGAGAATTGTTCACTCAACTGCCGATCCTGAATATGCAAAATTAGTCAAAATGAGTAATGATTTTGTAGATGCAGCTATGGCGTCCCTTAGAAATAAAGAAACCATTTTAACAGACATTAACATGGTTAAATATGGAATTACAAGATATGAAGGGGAAGTTGAGTGTTATATCAAAAACGAAGAAGTTGTAAAAATAGCTAAAGAGCATCAAATTACAAGAGCGGCAGCTGCAATGCGTTTCGCAGCTCAAAATGACTTTGAAGGTATAGTCGTTTCTGGTAATGCTCCGACTGCTGTTTTTGAAGCAATGGATTTATATCAAAAAGGTGAAATGAATCTTAAAGCTATTGTAGGTGTTCCTGTTGGTTTTGTCGGAGCGGCTGATTCAAAAGAGGCTCTGCATAATTCAAACATTCCGAATATTATTGTTGAAGGACCTAAAGGCGGTACACCAATTGCTGTTGCTTGCGTAAATTCATTAATCCAACATTTATAAGTGTGATAAAATGTATTCCGAAGAACTGTTCAATGAATCTAAAAATTATTTTCCCGGTGGAGTAAATTCTCCTGTCCGTGCTTTTAAACCATATCCGTTTTTTGTTAAAAGCGCTGGTGGTTCAAAGCTCACTGATGTAGATGGACAAACATATATTGACTATTGTTTAGCTTATGGTCCATTAATATTGGGGCATGCTGATCCTAAAGTTGTAAGGGAAGTTTCTAATCAATTGACTATTGGAACCGCATATGGTACTCCAACAGAAAATGAGATTACTCTTGCAAAAGAAGTTGTTGATCGGATTCCTGCTGCTGAAATGGTAAGGTTTTGTAATAGTGGTACTGAAGCTACTATGAGTGCAATCAGATTGGCACGTGGTTTTACCGGCAGGGATAAGATAGTTAAATTTGAAGGAGCTTATCATGGAGCCCATGACTATGTATTGGTGAAAGGCGGTTCCGGTGCAGCAACTTTGCCGGATTCTCCAGGCATCCCGGTTGATACCACAAAAAATACTTTGTCTGTTCCATTCAACGATGAAGAGGCTTTAACCGAATTGATAGAAAAAGAAGGAGAAAACATTGCTTGTATCATCATGGAAGTTGTTATGGGTAATGTTGGCTGTATTGAACCAAAACCAGGATTTTTGGAATTCATAAGAAAAATAACTGAAGAAAACGATATCGTTTTAATATTTGATGAAGTCATCACCGGATTCAGGGCTTCAAGAGGTGGAGCTCAACAGTATTATGGTGTCACTCCCGACCTGACCACTCTTGGTAAGATTGTAGGAGGGGGCCTTCCGATGGGAGCATTTTGCGGTAAAAAGGAAATAATGGAATTGATTGCTCCAAACGGCCCGGTTTATCAGGCAGGTACATTTTCAGGAAATCCGGTATCTGTCCAGGCGGGAATTTCTACTTTGACTCAATTGGATGACGCATTCTATAAGGAATTGGAGAGAAAGGGTAACTTCCTTAGAAGCAATATTCAATCTATTATAGATGATGAAGGATATAACATCCAGCCGGTTGGACTCGCATCAATGTTTCAGATTTATTTCAATCCGGCACCGGTTTATGATTATGCCGATGCTCAGGAATCAGATAGAAAGCAATTCTTAAGATACTTTAAATCATTGTTAAAGCAAGGCGTGTTTATTCCGCCTTCCCAGTTTGAGTGTAATTTCATTTCTAACGCTCATAGTATGGAAGATTTACAGAAGACTTCTGAAGCTATTGAAATCGCTTTGGAAGCGGCATTTAAAAAAAGAAGAAGATTTTAAGGTGAGGTCATGGTGGACTGGAAAGAAATAGCATCATATGCAGTTATTCTAATAATAGTTTTAGTTGCCGCCCAACATTTGAATGTAGTTGTTTCAGGAAGTATGGAGCCTGCATTTTATAGGGGTGACATTGTCCTGGTTGAAAAGGCGGATTTCATTGGGATTCATGAGTTCGATCCCAATGATGTTCAGATTGGCGATGTAGTTGTTTATGATGCGGCTTGGTTTGAACAACCTGTAATTCATAGAGTTATTAATATTACAGATATTAACGGAACTACGATGTATGTTATAAAAGGGGACAATAATAATTCTCCTGACCCGTATTACGTTACAGCAGGCCAGATCAGGGAAAAGGTTGTAACATTAGGTGACAATTTAGTCGTTATTCCAAAAGTAGGTTATCTTTCCCTTTGGTTAAGAGGGTTATAATTTTTATTAAGGTGAGTTAATGTATTTTGAAATTGAAAAACAGGCGATTGATGCTATCAATAAGGCATTGGATCAATATGATGAGGAAATAGACAGGAATTTTAAATTGGAATTTCCACCTAATCCGGAATTAGGGGATTTGGCCAGTACCATTGCTTTTGCACTTACTAAAAAGTTAAGGACTTCCCCTCCGGAAGTTGCAAAAGACTTGGTTGAAAAGATTGAAGTCCCGGAAATTTTCACCAAAGTTCAAAATTTCGGGCCCTATGTCAATTTTTTCATTGATTATGACAAATTCTCTAAACTGCTTTTAGATAAGGTAGATGAGGATTACGGTAAGCTTCCTGCATATGGTGAAAAGATTGTATTGGAACACACTTCAGCAAATCCAAACGGACCATTGCACATTGGACACATTAGAAATTCCATTTTCGGAGATTCCCTTGCAAGACTATTAAAGCTAGCCGGCAGGGAAGTTATCACTCAGTATTATGTAAATGATATGGGAAGGCAAATTGCCATCATCGTTTGCGGAATAACCGAATGCGGCTTGAACATTGACGATTACGAAGGAGATAAAATCGACCACAAGATTGGAAAATTGTACTTTGATGCAAATAAGGCCGTTGAAGAGGACGATGCATTGAATGCAAAAGTCGACGAATTGATTCAAAAATACGAAGAAGGCAATGATGAAGAATTGAATAAGGTCTTTGAAGATGTCGTATCCAAGTGCATTTCCGGAATGAAGGAATCTCTTTTGAGAATGAACATTTCCCATGATGATTTCGTATGGGAAGGCCAGTTTGTAAGGAACGGTGAAGTCGATGAGCTTGTAAACTACATTACAAGAGAAGGATTTACAAGGGAAAATGAGGTGTTGTACATTGATTTAACAGACTTCAATATTGAAAAGGAGTTTGTTTTAAGAAGATCCAATGGAACATCACTTTACTCTACAAGAGATTTGGCTTATCACAAATATAAAGCTACTTTAGGTGATACAGTTCTTGACGTTTTAGGTTCAGACCATAAATTGGCTGCCAAACAGATAAAAATAATCTTCGAAGAGATATTCAGGCAAAAAGCTCCTGAAGTAATCTTTTATGAATTCATTACACTTCCGGAAGGTTCAATGTCTACAAGAAGAGGCAAGTTTGTTTCTGTTGATGAATTGATAGATGAGGCGGTTTCACGAGCTCATGATGAAATCAAATCAAGAAATCCTGATTTGACTGAAGAGGAAATCGCACCGATGGCTGAAGATATTGGTGTTGGAGCTATTAGATTTTTCATTGCCAAGCTATCCCCTGAAAAGCACTTGACTTTCAAATGGGACGAAGCGTTAAGCTTTGAGAGAGGATGTGCTTCAATTCAGTATGCACATGCAAGAGCATGCAAATTACTTGAAAAATCAGGCAAGGACATCAGCTCTTTAAGTGTCAGTGATGATTGGGCACCTAATGAAGTGGAACAGGATCTTGTAAGACAGATAGCCAAATTCCCGCAGGTTGTTGAAGATTGTGCAAATAAGAAAAGGGTTCACAATATCACACAATACTGTCATGATTTGGCCGGTTCATTTAACAAATTCTACAAATCAGAACAGGTAATAGGTTCTGATGTGGAGGATACTAGATTGATTTTAGTTGATAGAGCTAAAACAACTATTAAAAATGCTTTAGATATTTTGGGTGTTGCTGCACCTGAAAAAATGTAGATGAGTTATTAACTCATCTTAAATTTATATTAAGAGGGATATTATGGGAAATGAAATTACTGTCGATGACGTTATGGAGTTTCAAGGTATTTTTTCATTGATGCCGGCATTTGTATTTGAAGGCGTGGCTAAAAAGAAAAAAAATCTGACTAAAAAGTTTGAATCCACTATTCGCGCATATTTGAATTCAGCAAGCGAAGAAGACTTAAATAAAATCAGAAGAGTATTAAATACAGATATTGATGAATTGCAGGTTGTTATGGGTGAAGCTTATAAAAAGACAAATGATAAGCATTTTAAGGTATTGGCTAATCCTAAATATAAGGAATTCGTTGAATTGAATTTCAATGAGTTAAAAATGATGATGGATTGATTCTTTAAAGGAAATTAATCCACATAGTGGATGTAATCCTCTTTTCTTGGCAGCGGTTCTGGAGCTTCCATATCAGGATATCCTAAAACCACATGACCTATTCCTTCGTAGGTTTCAGGAATTCCCCACTCTTTTAAAAGGGCTTTTCCTTTTTCAGATGCAAATTCGTCACGTGCTCTGTGAATCCAGCAGGACCCAACTCCAACTGCATGTGCCGCATTTACAAGCACAGCTAGTACGCTTGCTCCATCTTCAACATATGTTGGAAATTCGCTGTTGGCCAGTACGATTAAGAGGGTTTTTGCACCGTAAAAGGGGTCCATGTCATCCGGAACCGGAACAGGGAAAAAACTTCTGTTCCATGCTGAAAACTCTTTTATTGTTTCGGGATTTTGAATTACAACAATTTTAGGAGATTGTGCACCACGCCCTGTTGGAGCATATGTTCCTGTTTCCAAAATGGTTTTTAAATCTTCATCTGAGATTTGTTCGTCTTTGAATTTTCTGATACTTCTTCTTGTTTTCAAATCTTCTATTGTTTGGTTCATATTAAATCCTCGCTGATTTTTCTAAGTATTTTTAAAAAGTTATCGTATTCTTCATCTGTTAGATTTTCCTTAATCTTTTCATCCCACATTGCGTCGTAATTCATCACTTTTTGAGCAATGTTTCCACCCTTTGGTGTTACTTTTATTATTTTTTTTCTTTTGTCCTTAATCTTTTCAATCAGTCCTTTGTCTTCAAGCTTTTTGAGGTTTCTTGTAATTGTACTTTCATTTAAATGAAGCGCTTCAGCCAATTGCTCCTGACTTATTCCATCGTTTCTATATATTATAATTAAAAGCGGATGGAGGCCAAAACTCAATTCCTCCTGCTTTACATTTTCATTGATGTATTTTGCATGCTCTCTGTAGATTATTGAGATGAATGGAGCTGTAGGGATATCTTCAAATGGCATTGTCCCTACTCCTTATTAATTTGTTGATGTAAAGCTCAATACATGCATAACATATGAGGGAACCTATTCCTCCTCCAAGAAGCATTCCGCAGTATATTCCAAATTCGCCCATATTGAATGTGAACCCTAAAAGATATGCGAATATCAACACGAGTATGAATTCCCTAAACGCTGTTAATATAAATGATATAGTTCCTTTTCCAACCCCTTGGAATACGTTACCCGCACTGGCCCCAAACGGAACGTATAAAATGAATAAACACATTAACTGCAAGAAGCTTGCAATCAATGGTGCCAACTGGGCGCTGCTTTCTGAGTATGAGAAAATGAATGCAATTTGATTTGCAAACACATTCAATATTATGCATACAATTATTGAAGCCGCCAATGCTACTTTAACCGCATATCTAGCGGTGACTCTCAGGTTTTCGTATTTTCTTGCTCCGTAGGCAACTCCGGCCACAGATATTGCTGCTGTTCCTACTCCTATTGCCGGAAGCATTCCTATGTTTATTATTCTCCAACCGGCTGTATAAACCGCCACGGCTATTGGTCCGGATACGATGGTGAGCATATAGTTTACAAATATTGTTAAAACTGACAGCACCAGTTGTTCCAAACTGGCCGGAATACCTACAACTAAAATGTCCTTATACATTTTAAGATTATTATGGAAGTCTTTTCTGTTATATGAAAGGTATGTGTCCTTTTTGACAAAAATCCAGTAAAACATTACAAGCAGACTTATAAGAGGGCCGGCTACTGTTGCCCATGCAGCTCCCTTAATTCCCATTCCCAGTGTGTAGATGAATATCGGATCCAGAATCATGTTGATGATGGCGGCAATAGCTATTGGCAATGTGGCTCGCTTAATGTCTCCTTCTGCTCTGAATGCTCCACCTACAATTGGTGGCATTAATATTGCAAATGTCCAGGCGAATATGATGAATCCGTAATCTGTTGCGTAGTTTATTACGCTGCTTGCCCCCATCATTTTAAGCATGGGTTCCATTAATGCAAGAAAGACAATTGAGATAAAAACCGAAAAGATAAAGCTTAGGATGAAATTGTGTATTGCAGCATTATTTGCTGAGTGTTTGTCTTCAGCTCCAATATATCTTGAAATAAGTGAATTACCACCGGCTCCAAGGCCGTTTCCGAAACCGACTAAAATCATGAATAACGGTGTAATGTATCCGAGTGCGGCTAATGGTTCCGGACCGAGTCCTGCAACCCAAATACTGTCAATAATGTTGTTTGCAAATATCAGAAACATACTTGCTATAATTGGTAATGATAGCTTGTTTATTGCATTTTTTGGGTCTCCTGTAATCATTTCAATATTCTCGTTCTTTTCCATAATTTTACCTCATTCTTGCATATGCAATTATACTCTTGTATATGCAAGTGTTAATATATAAATATTTTTAAAAACATAATCTTAACCAATAGGAGACTATATTATGAAAGTTTTAGTAGTTGGAACTGGTGCCCGTGAACATGCTATCGCTGATGCTCTTAAAGATGATGTAGAATTATATTGTTATATGAGTAAAATTAACCCTGGAATGTCAAGAATTGCCGAATTTAAGCAAGGGGATGAAGGGGAAGTTGAAAAAGTAGCAGAATACGCTGTTGAAAATGAAATTGATATTGCATTTATTGGTCCTGAAGCTCCCCTTGGAAAAGGAATTGTGGATGAGCTTCAAAAGAATGGAATTAGTTGTGTTGGACCAACTCAAAGTGCAGCTAGAATTGAAACCGACAAATCATTCATGAGAAAACTCTTTGAAGATTATAATATTGAAGGATCCCTTGTCTATAAGGTATTTGATAACTCTGAAGATGTATCCGCATTTTTGGATGAATTCGATAAAGACGTTGTAGTAAAACCTGTGGGATTGACCGGTGGTAAAGGAGTTAAAATTGTCGGAGACCACTTAAAGGATAATGAAGAGGCAAAAGAATACTCATGCGAAGTCATTGATAATGAAATGGGTGGTTTTGCTCAAGTAATTATTGAAGAAAGATTGATTGGAGAGGAATTTACCATTCAGGCTTTCTGTGATGGTGAAAACTTGGCTCCGATGCCTGCAGCACAAGACCATCCTCATGCATTTGAAGGAGATGTCGGTGCAATTACTGGAGGTATGGGTTCTTACTCTGACGTTGGCGGATTATTGCCGTTTTTAACTCAAGAAGATTATGATAAAGCAGTTGAAATAATGCAGGCTACCTTAAAAGCTATTGCTGAAGAAGCCGAACCGTACAAAGGTATTCTATATGGCCAATTCATGTTGACTGCTGATGGACCAAGACTGATAGAATACAATGCAAGATTCGGTGATCCTGAAGCAATGAATGTTTTACCACTTTTAAAAACTCCATTAGCTGATATATGTCAGGCTATTGTGGACGGCAACTTGGATAAGGCTGAATTTGAAGATAAAGCTAGCGTATGCAAATACATTGTGCCTGACGGATATCCTGAAACCCAGTATGCCGGTGAACTGATTGAAGTTGATGAGGAAGCTATTGAAGAACTTGGCGCCAAAGTATTTTATGCTGCAGTAAGTCAAGAAGAAGATGGAATTCACTTATCCGGTTCAAGAGCATTAGGTATTGTAGCTAGTGGCGAAAGCATTGAAGAAGCTGAAAAAATTGCTGAAAAAGCATGTGAGTTTGTTAAAGGTAATGTTTACCACAGAAGAGATGTGGGAACAACAGAACTCGTTAACAAACGTGTTGAACATATGAAAGAAATTTTAAAATAAATTTCTTTTTTTTTTGATAATATGAGCGATTATAATCCTGATGATTTGGAAAAGTTGAAATCCGACTTGCATAATAATATTCAAATTTTAAAGGAAAATGTTGAATCTGAAGAGGATTTGGAAAATTTGAATAAATTCATAGATTATTTATCAGATATGGATGCCCAAAGTGACGATGATGAAAAAAAGGCAGAAGGGATAAGTTTAATCAATAAGGGTTTGGTAGTATTCCAGGATTTGGTTGATGGGATTCAAAGGGATGTTAATATTGATCCTGGCCGTTTGGCTGGTTTGACTGATGGGGTTTTTTCAATTGTAATGACTCTTTTGGTATTCGGTATTGCTGCTCCCAATATAGAAATGAACTCCTATTCCCATTTCATATCTTTCATCACTGCCTTAATTCCCACTATTGCAACAACAATTGTCAGTTTTGTTATATTAAGTTCCTTTTGGATTTACCACCATGAGTTCTTAAAAATTAAAAACTTCAATCTCCTGTATATATGGTTAAATATCATATTTTTGATTTGTGTATCCTTTGTTCCATTTACAACATCATTAATCGGAAAATATTCTCATTTCTTCTTATCTGAAGTTTTATTTGGAATAAATATTTTATTGAACATTGTTTCATTCTTATTGTTGTATCTTTATGCATATAAAAAGGATTTCCTTGAAAATAAACCAAGCAAAAAGGAAAAAAGGCATGTCTTGAATACATTTTTAATAATAATGGCATTGACAATCATTGTAAATCTTCTGGACTTCAACGTTTCAGGCAATTTCATATTCCTGTTCCTATTGATTCCTGTGATATCTACACTCAGTGATATTGTATTTAAATGGAAATCATAGAAAACTTTAATAAATATATCCTACATATATTCTTTTTTATAAAGTATTTAAAGGGGATTTTAATGGGTAGTTTATTGTCAATAGCTGACATCAAAGATAATGTAACATGCATTTTAGATTTGGCTAGCAAAATCAAAGCAGGCGAGATGGAAGAAAAACCTCTTGAAGGTAAAACATTAGCAATGATTTTCCAAAAATCATCAACAAGGACAAGAATCTCCTTTGATGTTGGAATGTACCAGTTAGGCGGAAGAGCGATCTTTTTGTCTTCCAATGATTTGCAAATGGGTAGAGGTGAACCTATTTCGGATACTGCAAAGGTTTTAAGCCGTTTTGTTGATGGAATAATGATTCGTGCAATAAAACATTCCGATGTCGAAGAATTGGCCGAACATTCTGATGTACCTGTTATCAGTGGATTAACAGACCTTGAACATCCTTGTCAGGCATTGGCTGATATGCTAACAATTAAAGAGCATTTAGGTGACTGGAAAGGTAAAAAAATCTGTTTTGTAGGTGACGGAAATAATGTCTGCAATTCCCTTTTATTAATCGCTCCCCTTTTAGGAATGGACATGTCTGTTGCCTGTCCTAAAGGATATGAACCTGCTGATAAAATTTTAAAAATCGCCCAAGAATATGCAGATGAAAACGATACACAAATTATTATCAGTGATGATATTGGCGTTGCCTTAGAAAATGTAGATGTGGTTTACACTGATGTCTGGGTAAGCATGGGTGATGAAGCTGAAGCAAAACAAAGAGAAATTGATTTAGCTCCATTCCAGGTAAATTCTGATTTGATGAGCATTGCAAATGACGGAGCTATTTTCATGCATTGCCTTCCTGCAATTAGGGGCCAGGAGGTAACCGGCGAGGTTATTGACGGTCCTCAGTCTGTAATCTATGATGAAGCAGAAAACAGATTGCATGCTCAAAAAGCTGTTTTATATTATTTCATGAAGGATTAGAGTTTTAAAACTCTTCACTCTCTATTTTTAAAGTGAACCGATTATTGCAAATATTATAAATATCCCGATTAAGCATAAGCAGCAGCTAAGCCAATCTGAGCCATCAGTATTTGATGAACTGCTTGTTGTAGTTGTGCTTTGAGTATTGTTCTGCTGATTATTGTTGTTTTGATTAACCACGGGTGTTTCAATTATTTCTGCTGTTTTAATGTCTTCTTTTAATTTTTTTCCGCAATTTTTACAGTATACTGCCTCTTCTAGGTTTTCTTCGCCGCAATATCTACAAAACATTTATAATCCACCTTATAACTATTTTTAGAAATATTATTAAGCCTATTCCACCAACAAAACCTGTAATGAATCTTATTGTATTTGTACTTTCTCTTGGACCGAAATATTGTGTTAGGCCATCGACAGCCACAGGAATCATCAATATCATTGATATCAGAAGCATATTAATGTCATAACTGTGCTTATAAAAGCAACTGAAGATTAAATAAACGATCAATCCAGTATAAAATCCAGTGCATCTGGAACAAACCGGAAATTGATGGCCTTTAATGAAGAAGCTTCTCTCTGGCTTTCTGTGACAAATATATTTTGTTAATTCCATGCTATCATCACAAGTTAAGTACAATAATACTTGTAAAGATTAATTATATATATTTTTATATTCATAACTAAATGCATAATAAATAAAAAGGTTTTTACAATGAGAGGCGGAGAAGCGATAATTGAATCCCTTAAAAATATGGGGGTTAAGACAATATTTGGTTATCCTGGTGGACAAACCATACCCTTCTATGATATGTTATATGACTCAGATATGGAGCATATATTGGTTAGACACGAACAATGCGCAGCTCATGCAGCAGATGGATATGCAAGAGCTTCAGGTAAAGTAGGGGTGTGTTTGGCAACTTCAGGTCCAGGTGCAACAAACCTTGTAACTGGTATTGCTACAGCATATATGGATTCTTCTCCAATTGTAGCTATTACAGGACAAGTTCCTACTCATTTGATTGGAAATGACGCGTTTCAAGAAGCGGATATAATTGGAATAACCATGCCGGTTACCAAACATAGTTATCAGCCAAAAAGTCCGGATTTAATTCCTTCTATGGTTAAGTCAAGTTTTGAAATTGCTGCCAGTGGAAGGCCAGGTCCTGTTTTAATTGATGTTCCTAAAGAGGTTCAGGAAGGAGAATTAACTAAATTTGATGACTCATTAATACAAACACCGGGTTACAATCCAACCACCAAAGGTAATATTAGGCAAATTAAGAAAGCTCGTGATTTGATTAAAGAAGCTAAAAGGCCATTGATTTTAGCCGGTGCCGGTGTAATAATATCCAATGCATGCTGTGAGTTAAAAAAACTTGCTGAAACTATCAATGCTCCCGTAATGACTTCACTTTTAGGTAAAGGAGCATTTGATGAAACTGATGATTTGGCATTAGGAATGCTTGGAATGCATGGAAGAAAAGTATCAAATGATTCAATTAATGAATCTGATTTGTTAATAGCTATTGGAATTAGGTTTTCAGATAGAACTACAGGCAGATTGGATAGTTTTGTCCCTGATACAAAGGTTATCCATATCGATATAGATCCTGCTGAAATCGGCAAGAATGTTTGTGTTGATTTGCCTATTGTAGGAGATGCCCGCAATGTTTTATCATCATTAAATAAGGTTTTAAACGATTATAAAGCTTCTGAAGAGGTTAACAAATGGACAGAAATGATTAAACAGAGAAAACAAGACTTGATTCCAAGAGTAACTTACGATGATGTACCATTAAAACCGCAAAGCGTTATAAAGGAGATTTCAGAAGTATTGACTCCAGAATCAATATTGACAACTGATGTTGGCCAAAACCAGATGTGGGCTGCACATTTCTATGATACACAAAAGCCACGCAAATTTATTTCATCCGGTGGGCTTGGAACCATGGGATTCGGGTTCCCATCAGCTATCGGTGCTAAAGTGGCCTGTCCTGACGATCCTGTCATATCAATAAATGGTGACGGTGGATTTTTAATGGTTTGCCAAGAGTTAGCTACAGTTAAAGAATATGATTTGCCTGTTGTAGCTATTGTTTTAGAAAACAGGACTTTGGGAATGGTATACCAATGGCAAAGCTTATTGTATGACAACAGACATTCACAAACTTTGCTTGGAAATAGTCCAGACTTTGTTAAACTGGCTGAAAGTTTTGGAGTAAATGCAGTTAAAATTACAAAACCTGGTGAAACCAAAGAAGCTTTAGCTTCAGCAATTAAGGATAATGAACCAATTTTATTAAATGTTGTAATTGATTCTGAAGAAGCATTGCCTATGCTTCCTCCTGGAGCTGGAATTAATGAAATGATTGGTGAATATAAACTCGAAAAGGATGTGATTTAAATGACTCAGAATTATCATGTTATTTCCACATTAGTTGAAGATAAGCCAGGTGTTTTACAGAAAGTTGCCGGATTATTCAATAGGAGAGGTTTCAACATTGACAGTATTACAGTTGGCAATTCCGAGGTAGATGGCTTATCCCGTATGGTTATTTCAGTTCATGCTGATGAAAGAGGCTTAGAACAGGTTACAAAACAATTAAATAAATTAGTTGATGTTGTCAAGATTAAAGATATTACTAAGATTTCTGTTCAAAGGGAATTATGCTTAGTTAAGGTAAATGTTCCCAATCCAAATGCAAGAGCAGAAATAATCCAATATACAAACATTTTCAGAGCTAATATTGTTGATGTTAGTGAAGAAACATTAATGATAGAGATTACTGGAGATAATAAGAAGATAAATGCATTTATATCTTTAATAGAAGGTTTTGGAATCAAAAAGATTTCACGTACCGGCCTAACAGCAATGGCAAGGGGAGTATAAAAATGACTATATTAGAAAATGTTTTAGAAGATAATAAGAAATTTGTTGAAAACTTTGAAGGCGAAGAAATGTCTCACCATGCACAAAAAAAGTTAGCTATCTTAACTTGTATGGACTGCAGATTAATCGATTTCTTTGAACCAGCTTTAGGTCTTGAAAGAGGAGATGCAAAAATTGTAAGAAATGCAGGAAACTCCATTGTCGGAGAAGATGCAATCAGATCAATTGGTGCTGCTCTTTATAATTTAGGCTGTGAAGAAGTATTGGTTGTAGGTCACACTGAATGTGGTATGGCTGGTGCAGATGCTGAAGCTTTAAAGGAAAAAATGCTCGCTCGCGGCATTGCTGAAGAGGACATTGCAAAATATGATTTGGCTGAATGGATTGGCGGATTTGAAGATGAAGAGGAAAACGTCAAAAACGTTGTTGAAAAAATCAAAAATCACCCATTGATTCCAGACGTACCTGTCCACGGTCTTATAATCGATATTGTAACCGGTGAGTTGAAAGTTTTAGTAGATGGTTACTAATCATCTATTTTTCTTATTTTTTTTATTTTTAAAGTGTTTTAGGTAGAATTATTTGATTTTAATCTTTTGAATATAATTCATCAATATAAACTTTTTTTTATTGATATTGGTATTCTATTTGAGAATATGGCATAAAATATAAAGATATATATAATATTTTAAATTGAAATTATAACATTGGCATTATTAATATAATGGGAAAATTGTATTGATTTCATAAAATGGGTTGTGTTTTAACTAGAAGTTTTAATTATAATTCAGTGGCCAAACAAGGTATGGTGAGTAAAGAGGAGTTTGTATAATATTATACTCACTATTTTTCTTTGTTTTTTTATTTCACGAATCTTTGATTGTTTTTATTAAAAAACAATGCAAGTAAGTGCTTACACGCGGAAAAACACATATATAATCCAGGATAAACATTAAAATATTATGGACAAATTCATGAAAGAAAGGTAGATAAATATGAATTATAAAAGGATAATACTTATTTCATTAATGGTATTGGTTTTATCACTCACGGCTGTTTCAGCTGCTGATATAGACAATACTATCTTAGCTGAATCATCAGATGCTGATGATTCTTTTGTAGAATCTTTGGAAATTCAAGATTCTGAAAAGTTAAGTGCTTTGCCAGGCAATTTTCATGAACTTCAAATGGAAGTTATCAATGCGCCTTCAGGCTCCGTTTTAAATTTGACTCAGGATTATAACGGTGAAAACGGTTTAGTAGTCACTGTAAACAAGGATTTAACTATCGACGGGCAAGGCCACACTATAAATTGTTTGGATAAGAAAGGTTGCTTTGCATTCACTTCAGATAGCGGAACCATAATCCTAAAAAATCTTAACATTATCAATGGAAAAAATGACGGCAATATTCCTTTAGATGATAATTATAAAGGCGGTGCTATCAAAATTAGTGGTTCAGCACGCTACATCATAGACAACTGTACATTTAAAGATAATTTTGCAGACGATTATGGTGGAGCAATATACCATGAGTCAAATAAACCTCTTACAATTAAAAATTGCCAATTTATATCCAATAAGGCTGATGATCAGGATGGAGGTGCAATATACTCTACAGGAGAGTTAATTATTGAAAATTCCATTTTCAGCGATAATAAAGTGAAAAATACAGATCGCGCCAGAGGAGGAGCAATATATTGTAAAGGAAAAACAACCATTACAGGTTCCTTATTCGTTAATAATTATGGTGACGATTATGGTGGAGCAATTTATAATGGAGCAAATAATCCACTTACAATCAAGAATTGTCAATTCATAGATAACGAGGCAGCTGATTTTGACGGTGGAGCAATATACTCTTTAGGCAATGTAATTGTTGAAGATTCTGTTTTTATGGATAATTCTGCCGAAGACAGGGGTGGAGCAATCTTCACTGAACAGTGCGTTAATGTTACTAATTCTTTATTCCAGTCTAATAAAGTAGACGACAGTCACGGTGGCGCAATTTATAGTCCTGGAAAAGTTAATGTAGTCGGTTCCACATTCAAATCTAACAAAGCACATTGGTATGGTGGTGCAATACGTAGTAGTGAGGAGGTCACAGTTGTTAATTCAACATTTGAAGACAATAATGGAGACCAAGGTGGAGCAATATATACTTTAAGAAATGTAAACGTCAATGTTAATCAGGATCCTAGCGGACCTTTCAGCTCTTTCTTCATCAACAATGATGCAGACGATCTCGACGGTGGTGCAATTTATTCAGATAATGCACGTGTGGTAAACGCAGTATTTTCTGGAAATAGTGCAAATGAGGATGGTGGTGCAATTTTAGCTTGTAGTGATGCACATGTCACTCATTGCTTGTTTGAATCCAATAAAGCTGATGGAGCTGCTATTATGCAATGTTATGGTGGTGCAATATATGCTAAAGATGATATAAGCGTTGACAATTGTACATTTAAGGATAATTATGCTAATGATTATGGTGGTGCAATTTATGGAGACACCATTAAAATTAACTACAATAGCGGCACACAACCTTTCAGCTCTTTCTTCATTAATAATAAGGTAAAAGACAATGATGGTGGAGCAGTTTATGCATATTATGATTTGTATGCATTGAATTGCGTATTTTCTGGAAACACTGCATATGAAGATGGTGGAGCTATTTTCTGTTGTGATAATGCATACTTGGCCCATTGTCTGTTTGAGAATAATAAAGGGGATGGGGCGGATTATGCTCAAAATGAAGGTGGTGCTATACACTGTAAAGATGATTTGACTGTCGATAATTGTACATTTAGGAATAATTTTGCTTATGATTACGGTGGAGCTATTTATGCTGATACTTTAGAATTAAAACAAACTCCTTCCTATTTCGAATACAATACTGCAAAGGATAATCAAGGTGGAGCAATTTGGGTTAACAAATTCAGAAAAGATGTGAAATATGCCACATTCATTGGTAATAGAGTAAATGCAAATGATGATGGTGGTGCAATTTATATAGATAATAAAAATAAAATTACTTTCTCAGATTGCGTATTCATAAAGAATCATTGTGGTGATGAGGGTGGAGCCATTTATTTGGACAGTTCTTCTTCTTATTTAACTTTAAAAAATAACATCTTCATTGACAATAGTGCCGGCGATCAGGGTGATAGCGTATTTAACTGCGGTCACTATGATACAGTTAGCGGTAATTTCTGGGGAGGAAAAAATCCTAGTAAAAGCAATAGTCAATTGATTGAATGGCATCCTGCACCACTCTCAAATGAACATCACACCGATAAAAATCCTTTAAGCATTAAATTTGAATTAGATGAGGATTGTTCTTTAGTAAATGAAATTGTTACTGGATTGGTTAGCCTTTATAACTCTGATGGAAGTTATTTCATTGATCCATATATATATATGATAATTTATTTTCTTATAAACTTGCTTCAGGCCTTAAATTTATTAGCCAAGGTTCTAATGTAGTGTCTTCATTTGTACAGTGCGCAGGTGAAAATGAAGGAAAATATCTAATTTCCGCCAGTTTATGTGATTATTATAATTTATCAAAAACATTGAATGTTTTAGGCATTGATATAATCGACCCTGAAATAACAACTTACTCTGGAGGATCTCAAACTTTTAAAGTGCATCTTGAAGGAAATAAAAACGTCATTTCAAAAAAACCGATTAATGTTTTATTTAATTTGAAAAATTATCTTGAATACAGTGATGAAAATGGTGATGCAATCATATTGATTAATAATGTTCCTGCATCTCCAGGCAAATATAATATTTCAACAGAGGTTTATGGCGTTTATTCTACTTCAACAGTCAATGTTTTATCAACAATTATTGCAGAAGATGTTGTTAGACAATATGGTCTGGATTCTCCGTTCACTGTATCATTCACTGATAAGACTGGCCAATACTTGACAATGGGAAAATTAATAGGTTACCAAATTGATAATCTCCGCACTAAATATTCACCTATTTTAAACGATGAAGGTCTTTTTGACATAGATGTTTCTTCATTGGATGTAGGTGAGCATAATATTACAGTATTTAATCTGTTAACTAAAGAAAACGCTACATTTTCCGTTGGAATTCTTCCAAAATTTGGCGCGGAATTAAATGATGGAGATAGTCAACAATCTTTGGATAATAAATCAAATGGAATGTCCGGTGCAGGTAATTCATTTAATCCGCTTTATTTATCCGGTGGTCATGCTGAGTCTGATTTTAATAATGATGACATGGCTAATGGAACAGCATCAAACAATGATTTAGCAAACAAATCAAGTACTGTTCCAGTTAAATCAATCGACAACCAATCAAACAGCAACTTTAATTTCCTTTGGTTATTGTTGATATTGTTGGTTATTGGCGGATATTTAATTTGGAAAAAATATAAAAAATAAGGGTATCTGATACTCTTAACTTTTTTTCTTTTTTTTTATATCATGTAAAAAATATCTAATATATTAGGTTACTTTTATAAATATTAAAAATCATACTTATTAAGTGATATTTTATTATATATCTATAATTTTTATCAAATTATTTAAAAGAGATGATTTTAAATGAAAATGTATTACGACGATGATGTAAATACAGATGCTCTTGAAGGTAAAACCATTGCTGTAATCGGTTATGGTTCACAAGGAAGGGCACAATCCAGAAATATGGCTGACAGTGGAGCTAACGTTATTGTTGGTTTAAGAGAAAACGGAAGCTCTTGGAACTTAGCTAAAGAAGATGGCATGACTGTAAAAACTATTGAAGATGCAGCTAAAGAAGCTGATATTATTCACATTTTGCTTCCAGATGAAATCCAAGAAAAAGTATACAACGGACAAATCGCAGAATATGTTGAAGCTGGAAACACTATCTCATTCTCTCACGGTTACAACATCCACTTTGGATTAATTAAACCTGGTGAAGATGTAAACATAGTAATGTTTGCACCAAAAGGCCCTGGATCCATGGTAAGAAGAACTTTCGAAGAAGGATTCGGTATTCCTGGACTCGTTGCTGTTGAACAGGATGCTACCGGTGATGCTTTGCAACTTGCATTAGGTATGGCAAAAGCATGCGGATTAACCAAAGCTGGTGTTTTAGAAACTACTTTCCAAGAAGAAACTGAAACTGATTTATTCGGTGAACAAACAGTTTTATGTGGTGGAATTACCGAATTGATTAATGCTGGTTTCACTACTTTAGTTGAAGCAGGTTACCAACCTGAAATCGCTTACTTCGAAACTTGCCACGAAGTAAAACTCATCGTAGATTTAATCTATGAAAAAGGTTTTGCCGGAATGTGGACTGATGTAAGTAACACTGCAGAATACGGTGGTTTAACTAGAGGAAAAAGAATCATTACTCAAGAAGCTAAAGACGGTATGAAAGCAGTTTTAAAAGAAATCCAAGATGGAACTTTCAAAAAACAATGGGCTGATGAAAACGCTACCGACGGAGCTAACTTAAAAGAAATGAGAGCTGCCGAAGGTCAAAAAGAAATCGAAATTGTTGGTGAAAGATTAAGAAAAGCTTGCGGATTACAAAAAGACGATTAAGTCTTTTTAATCCCTTTACTATTTTTTTTTAAATTATATTTTTAGTGTGGTAATTGTGGCATTTATTGGTATGGACCATGGAACTACTGGAATCTCTTTCTGCATAATGTCTGATGAAGGCAAGATTATTGATATTTTTAAAATTGGAAGAGAAGAAAGTAAGAAAGGTTTGGTTTCTGCAACAGAAGAGTTACAAAAGCGTGTTGATTTGGATTCTGTAAAGCTGATGGCCATAACTTATGCAATGGGTGATGGAATTAGCAAGATTCTGCCGACATCCCAAGTTAAAGACAGGGGAATTTTATCAATCAGCGGCGCTGGAAAGGTGACTGGTGGCGGAACATCAGTATTTAGTGAATTGGAGGCATTGAATATTGATTCAATCATGATTCCAGGTCTTCATAAAAATTCAGAATCATTAGATAAATTGTTTAGGGCAGCTTATTCCCATCAGGCCAGCCCTGAAAAGGTCAGCATCTCATACAATGCAATTAAGGAAACTGGATGGTCTAATTTTATTGTAGCGGATATTTCCTCTAATAGTGTTGATATTTTAATAGAAGACGGCAAAATCAAAGGTGCTATCGATGCTTGCCTTGGTGCTATGGGTGTTGTTCACGGACCTCTTGATTTGGAGATGATTAGGGACATTGATGAAAACAATGTATCTGCAAACGAATGTTTTTCACATGCTGGAGCTATTAAAATCGCAGAAATTGATGGAAAAGTAGCTAATATGAAGGATCAGCTTCTGGAAAATTATAGGAATGGTGATGAAAAGGCTAAACTGGCCATCGATACTTTAATCATGACTGTTGCTATGGAAATCGCCGGTCTAGATATTGTATGTGAAAATGAAATAGATGGTATTGTTTTGACAGGTTCTATTGGAAGTGCAACCGAACCGTTTAATTTTGAAGATGAAATCAATAAGTATTTCAAAAATAAGTATCCTTTAAAAGTAATATCTAAAGAATCAGGAGCTATTGGTGCAGCTCAAATAGCAATGGATGTTTATAATGGTGAAAAAGAAATATTAGGTATTGAAGTTAATATCTAATCTTCTTTTAAACTTATAAATATGATATTTCCGCCTTTAACGGTTTCCAAACCATTTTCATTTTCAAGGACGAGATTTAAGTAATTGTCAATTGCTATTATTTTTCCTTCGCTTTGATAGTCTCCTCTCAAATCAACAGTTACGTATTTATTTTTAAATTGTCTAAAAAGTTTATTCACGTTTTCTTTTTCTTTACTCATTTTTTTCAAATCCTTGATAATTCTACTTCTATTTTGATGTTTCATCTTTATATAGTTTGACATTTATAGTATATACCATGGCAATTAATCAATTAGAAAGTAATTTAGAAGCTATTACTCGTACATTAGCTCAGTTAAAAAAAGACGGTTGTACTGATGAGAAAATTTTAAACGAGCTTAGGGAAGAAAGAGAAAAAATACTTAAAGATTTAAATTTATAAGTATTTTACTTCAACCATTCCTTTAATGAGCTCATATCACTGGTTAAATCTATTTTAATCGGTGTTATTGTAGTTTTTTGTTCTCTGCGTAATTCGTAACCATCACTTCCAGGACCATCTAATTCATAGGGTTCACCATTTATCCAGTAGTATGGTTTTCCACGTGGGTCCTGTCTTTTTTGAATTATCGGAGAGTACATCCTATCTCCCAGTCTTACAACTTCAAATTCCTCATCTGAAGGGTTTGCAGGAATATTAACATTCAACAGGTCAATTCCTTCAGGTAATCCTTTTTTCAATACAATTTTTGCCAATTTGTTAAGCATTTTGCTTGCAAAATCAAAATCAATTTCTATTTTGCCCTTTTCAAATTTGATGTCATCTCTTGTAACTTCCTGTGATATGGCTATTGTTGGGATTCCAAAGCTTGCAGCTTCAATTGCAGCTCCCAATGTTCCTGATGTTGTTAGTTCGGCTTTTCCCAGATTATATCCTGTATTTATGCCGGAAATCATCAAATCAGGTTTTTCATCCATTATTTCAAATAATGCTATAGTCACGGCATCGGTCGGTGTTCCGCTCACGCCGTAGCCGATACTTCCATCACGCAAAGTATATTCATTCACTCTTAAAGGCTCATATAATGTTAATGCATGACCTATTCCACTTTGCTGCGTTTCCGGCGCCACAACATAGGTATCACATAGATTTTCAACAGCTTTTTTTGAAGCTAAGATGCCTGATGCAGTTATGCCATCATCGTTACTTAGTAATGCTTTCATATTATTTATTAAGTTGATTTATTGTTAAAATAATTTTTTGTTATATTCAAATTATAATAAACTTTAATAACAATTTCATTTATAAAATATAATAGTAATAATTTAATAAAAACATGCGGGTGGGTAATTTGGAGAAACCACAATTGATTAATTTTATAGCTAAGGTGATGGAGGACTCAGGTTTTAAAGTTTACAAGAATTTTAAGACTTCACAAAGGGTTATAGATATATATGCTATCTTACCTACAACAATCGGGGATTTTGGTGTAGTTGTAGCATGTAAAAATTATGATAAAGATTTTCAGATTGGTGTGGATGTCCTAAAAGAAATGGAAGAGGTCCAAGAAAGCTTAAAGGCTTCTAAAGTAACCATTGTCTCTTCTTCTTATTTTTCTGAACAGGCAAAGAATTATGCTCTTAGAAAAAACATTAAATTAGTTGATAGGGACGGTTTGCTTGAATTGGCTAAAAAATATCAGGATAGAACTTCACAAACTACTTTGGATAACACCCCTTATGATGGAGGGGCTTCTGCATATATTGAAGAGGAATATCCTGAATATACCTATGACGCTTCCGACATGGAATATTTCATGCAGAGAAGAGACCAAAACCCTATGGTATATAAGAATACATTATACAGGCAAATAAATGAAGACAAGCCAAAAGGAATATTCGGATTTCTGAATAACCTTAAACTTGGAAAAATTAATAGGACAGCATCACGTTCAAATACAACCCTATATAACTATAATTCCCAACCTAGCACTTTCGGAAGAGGTTCATTATTCTTTAAATTAGTCGAAAATCCAATAATCTTAATCATTTTAGTGGTAATTGTTGCTTATATCCTTTCTTTCATTGCAGGCAATCTTTTGAAAATGGATCCTGGAATAAGTGGATTGATTGAAATGGGTGTGGCATTGTTACTTTCCTATGGTTTAGCACTTTACACAGATAGAAACAGTGATTTTATCATTAAAGGAACATTTGTATTCTTTATTTCATTAATTATATTGATTATATTAATTTTTGTTTAATTTAATATAATTAAAATTAATTATTACTAAAATCACTCCAAGCAAATATAAAAACCAAATCATGATATCGGTTGGTCCGGTTTCCACCCAGATTAATGTGTGTGTTAATATGATGGAGTAAATCCCAACTCCAATTCCTTTTTTTAATTTATAAAGCAATTCCAGAAACATTCCCATAAACAGCATTTGAATTGCAAGGCCGATCATTCCAAAATCAAGATAGACAGGTCCGAACAGTGTTGATGTTAAGCAGACCGTATATTTTAATACGTATTCTCCAATGAATGTTCTTGGGCTTCCTGATGAGAAGATCATGCTAAGGATATGTCCGTGTGTGGTGGCTCCAAGAGGAAGGATTTTTTCAAATACTTCCAATGTAAAGGCGGCTCTGTAGAATATCAATTCGATAGGATTCAATGTCCAGTGCTGTGTTGCAATTGACTGGGATGCGATGTATCCGATACCCATTATTCCAACAGCAATAATCAGGACAAATGCCATTCCTACTTTTTGAGATATTTTGTCAAGATAATAAAGGGTAATGAATGTGCTTCCCAAAATTCCCAGGACAGATGTTCTGTATCCGTTCAGGCCGAAAATAAGTGCTCCAAGTACAACCAGCAATAGGTATTTTCTATTGTAGAATTTTGCAAGCAAAATGTTAATCATGATTAGGAACAACGGATAAGCTATTCTCCAAATGTTTGTTGTTGCATTTGATTTCAAAACGCTGTTGAAAAGCGGTATCCCTCCGAGAAGTACCAAGTTCAGAGCCTGCAGAATCAGGGCAATAATAACCAGAGCTACAAGCAGTTTTTCAGATAAAAAAGAAATTTCCTTTGTATTCTCTACTGTTATTTTATATTTTACGATGACTACTCCAATTATGAATATTATGCATGCGAATATCACTGTTAAAATCACTTCTAAATCAAGCGGGTCTTCAAACCTATAATTGAATGATCCAATGTAGCCCATAGCTAGAAATGCCAGTATTGCCACGACCAAAATAGGAGGGCTGAAAAAATCGATTTTTTTAAAGTCCATCTTTATCCTCCAAGCTCATAACTTGAAATGGCCAGATTTCCGCCGAAGTTAGGCATTGCGGCCACATGGGTGTGAACATAGCTTGCAAGCGTATTTCTTTCCATGAATCCGTCCTGATTGTTGTAGGAGCCTTTTCCCCTTAGGATTTTGAATGCCAGGTCATGCTTGATATTGTGTTCGTCAACAATGACTTTTGAATAGTGGAATTCATGCCCGTGGAATCTTTCGCCCTTTTTGGAGATGATGTTGTCTTCGGTCACTTCAGCTATTGTATATTTCAATGCCTGAACCCTGTCTGTTAGGATTGACTTGTAAGGATATATGTTTACCACCTTATCATCATGTATGGAATTCATAAGATACATTAAGCCGCCGCATTCCGCAAATATTGGTCTGTTTTCCAAGTGGAAGTTCTTGATTTGTGAAAGCATATCTTCATTTGCACTGAGCTCTTTTGAAAATAGTTCGGGGTATCCTCCTCCGATGTATAGTCCGTCAACATCAGGAAGATTTTCATCGTTTAAAGGTGAGAAATATTCTATTTTAGCATTATTCGCTTCTAATGATTCGATGTTTTCTTTATAATAGAAGTTAAACACTTCATCATAAGCGACGCCAATCTTTACAGGCTGTTTGTTAAGCTTATTCCAAATCGGTATGATTTCAGAAGAGATTTTCGGTGCACTTTTAGCAATTTCAACCAGCCTATCCAAATCAATTGAGTTTTTAATGACTTCGGACCATAAGTCAATGAACTTAAGTGAATTTTCCCTTTCACGGGCGGGAACAAGTCCCAAATGCCTTTGTTCGATTGAAATATTGTCGTCACGAATTATTCCGCCAATGACTTCGGTTTTAGTAATCTCTTCAATTGACCTTTTTGTCTTTTCATAGTGTGCTTTGTTCTTGACCTTGTTCAAGATAACTCCTGCAATGTTTATTTCAGGGTCCAATGCCTTAAAGCCTAAGACAAGTGCGGCAGCACTTTTCACTAAGCTTCTGGAATTGATGATTAAAATAACAGGCGCATCCAATGATTTGGCTACGGAGGCTGTACTTCCTATATCGTTGATTGAGTCAATTCCTTCATAAAGACCCCTTACTCCTTCAATCACGGCTATATCCTTGCCTTCCATACCTTTAAGGAAAGAGTCTCTCACTTGCCCCTTTTGCATAAAAAACGAATCTAGGTTTCTTGAGGTGTTCCCGGTAGCTAATGTGTGATATGAAGGGTCGATGTAGTCAGGTCCCACTTTAAAAGGTTGAACGTTATACTTTTCACTTAATGCTTTCATTATTCCGGTAGCTATTGTTGTTTTTCCGACTGCACTACCGGTTCCTGCTAAAATAATTCTCATGATATTATATTATTTATGAGTAAATATATGTTTAATGTAATGTGTCGGTGTTAATTTTTTAAAATTTGGCAGGCTTATAAATTTTAATTCTTTAAAGTATTTCCGAACATGACATCTTTTTTTAACATGAATTCCAGGATTGATATCTTAAAAAATCTTTTACATATTGTATATCGTTAATATACCAATCTTCGCACAGTTAAGTTTGTCAAAAATCTCGTAATGTCTGATGGCCCTAAGGTAAGTTTGTCATTATTGTAGACTAAGCACTTATTTTTCTACAACCATTTTCTCTTTGTTTTCTACTTTTTTATTTTTTCATATACGATTATCCGAACAAAACGGCCGGTTTTATAACAAAAAACTATTATTTTCAAAATACGCTAATTAATTTTAATGTTTACAATCAAAAATATCAGTTTAATCAATAAACATTTCATGTATTTAATAACTTAATTGTCTTGGAAAAATCACCTAAAATTATAATTCCTAATTTATATATAACATTAAAAATAAATTTTAAATCATAATATATGGTGATTAAATGAGAATTTTATTAATTCATTCTGATTATTTAAATTATAATGTAAAAAATAAAACACCTGTAGCTGAAGATATCGAGGAAGCTAAAAAAGAAGGTTCCTTCGATGACTCTTTAGTAGTGTTTACAGCTGTTGAAAAAGATGATGAAAATAATCCAGAAGGCATTGTTAAAAATTTAGTCAGCGAAGTCAAAAAGACTAATGATCAAGTTAAGGCTGAAAATATTGTGTTGTATCCATATGCTCACTTATCTTCATCATTAAGTTCTCCAAAAGTAGCTGTTCAAATATTGAAAGATGCAGAAGAAGCTTTGCTTGCTGAAGACTTCAATGTTAAAAGGGTACCTTTCGGATGGTATAAGGCATTTGAGATTTCCTGTAAAGGACATCCTTTAAGCGAACTTTCAAGAACCATCACTGCCGATGATGCTGAAGAAGAAAAAGCTGAAAGAAAACCTTCCACCTGGCAGATTCTTGAAGGAGACAAGATCACTCAAATCGAAGACTTCAAATTTGACAACAAGGCTTTCAAGCAGCTCGTTGATTATGAACTTGGCCAAGGTGCATCTGACGAAGGTGAACCTCCACATGTCAAATTGATGAGAGAAAAGGAAATTTGTGATTATGAACCTGCATCTGACGTTGGAAACCTCAGATGGTATCCTAAAGGACGTTTAATAAGGGATTTGCTCGCTGATTATGTATACAATCTTACAGTTGAACGTGGAGCAATGCCTGTTGAAACTCCAATCTTTTATGATTTGGATAATGAAGCTATCTATCAGCATGCATACAAGTTCGGTGAAAGGCAATACAGAACCGACACCAAAAAGAACTTGATGCTTAGATTCGCATGCTGTTTCGGTGCATTCAGAATAATGGCCGACTCATATCTGACTTGGAAAAACTTCCCTGCAAAAATCTATGAATTGTCTACCTACAGTTTCCGTTATGAGAAAAAAGGAGAAGTTGTAGGTCTTAAAAGATTAAGAGCATTCACCATGCCTGATTGTCATTCATTCTGTGCAGATGTTCCTTCATCTCTTGAAGAATTCTCTAACCAGACTGACATGTGTATGCAAACCGGTAAGGATCTGGAATTGGACTTTGAAGTAATCTTCAGAGCAACTCAAGACTTCTTTGATGACAATGAAGAATGGATGTATGAAATTGCCAAAAAATTTGGCAAACCAATCCTTTTAGAAATCTTACCGGAAAGACATCATTACTGGGTATGCAAAATCGATTTGGCCAATATTGACGCTTTAGGTCGTCCAATTGAAAACCCAACTGTACAAATCGATGTTGAAAGCGGTAAAAGATTTGGAATTACATATTTAGGTGAAGACGGCGAACAGCACAATCCAACAATCCTGCACACTTCACCGACTGGAAGTATTGAAAGGGTTTTATGTGCAATGCTTGAAAAGACCGCATTGGAAATCAATGAACGCGCTCCAATGTTGCCGACTTGGTTAAGTCCAATCCAAGCAAGGATTTTAACCGTTGGTGAAAACCACAAGGAATTCGCAGAAGGATTGTATGAAAAGATCAACGCTTCCAGCATTCGTGTAGATATTGATGATAGAGATGAAAGCGTTGGTAAAAAAATCAGAAATGCGGCAAAAGAATGGATTCCATACACTTTTGTAGTTGGAGATAAGGAAATGGAATCTGGAAAATTCCAAGTGACTGTCCGTGAAACCGGTGAAAAGGTCGAAATGACAGTTGAAGAATTGATTGCTGAGATAAATGAGAAATGTGAAGGAAAACCTTTCAGAAGATTGCCTTTGCCTAAGGATATTTCAAGAAGGATTAACTTCCAATAATTATATTTACAAATTAAAATATATTATAAAATGTTATTAATAACGGAGGAAATTTAATGGACCCAATGTATAAAATAGGAGAAGCTCTTATTGGAGACGGCCCTGAATTAGCACACATCGATTTATTGATTGGTGACAAATTCGGACCTGTTGGCCAAGCTTTCGCAAATGGTTTATCTAACCTTTCTGTAGGCCACACTCCTTTGACAAGTGTAATCAGACCTAACCTAATGACCAAGCCTGCTACTTTAATCATTCCTAAAGTAACCGTTGGTGATTTAGATGATGCTAGTAAAATATTTGGACCTGCACAAACTGCAGTTGCAAGGGCTGTAGCTGATGCAGTGGAAGATGGATATATCCCAAAAGAGATTGTAGAGGATATTGTAATCAACGTAAGTGTATTCATAGACCCTTCTGCAAAAGACTACAGAAAAATCTATCAATATAACTACGGAGCAACAAAATTAGCAATCAGAAGAGCAATGGAAGGATACCCATCTATCGAAAAAGTACTCGCAGAAAAAGATCGTGGAACTCACCCAATCATGGGATTCAAAGTCAAAAAACTTTGGTCACCACCATACTTGCAAGTTGCACTTGACTTGGATAATGAAGCTGCAATGGAAAGAATTATCAATGATTTACCAGACAATGACAGAATTCTTCTTGAAGCAGGAACACCTCTTGTTAAAAAATTCGGTGTTGGAATTATTGGAAAAATCAGAAGCTTACGTCCTGATGCATTCATTATTGCTGACTTAAAAACTTTAGACGTTGGTCGTGTAGAAGTTAAAATGGCAGCAGATGAAACTGCAGATGCAGTTGCTATTTCCGGACTCGGTACTGTTGAATCCATCGCAAAAGCTATTCATGAAACTCAAAAGCAAGGTATTTATTCCATCCTCGATATGATGAATGTTGCCGGATTTGAAAAGAAATTGGCTAAACTTCCTGATGATTTAAAACCTGATATTGTCTTATTACACAGAAATGTGGATATGGAAACCTACAGGGCTGAACATGGTGAGGACACTAGTGACATGACCGAATGGGGTAATATTAAAGATATCAAAAAACTCCTCGGTGAAAAAGGTCTTGTTGCTGTTGCTGGTGGTATTAAACCTAATAATGTTGAAGAAGCTATTGAGAAAGGTGCCAATATCATCATCGCTGGTAGATACATTATCGGTTCTAGAGATGTAAGAAGAGCTGCACAAGACTTCTTAGAACATTTCGACCCAGATCCAGACAATATGAGACTTGCTATGGATGAAGACGAAAACATTGAAGTAAAAGATGACTAGTAAATTAGATTAATTCTAATTTACAACTATTTTTTTTTTAAAAGGAGTTTTTTTCATGGGATTTTGCAATTCATGTGGTAGGCCAATTGTAAAAGAGGATTATGGTACTAACAAAGACGGCAGCCTAAATCCTGAATTTTGCCGTGACTGTTATCAGGATGGCGAATATACAGAACCTGATATCACTTTAGAAGAAATGATTGTGAGAAAAACAAAAGAAATGATGGAAAAAAATCCAAGATTGCCCGAAACACAGGCTACTGGTATTACAGTGATGTTTATTCCGGGACTTAAAAGATGGAATCCAGAGTTTCAAGATGATTATAAAACTCTTTAATCTCCACTTTTTAAAATAAATTCTTTAACTTTGTTTGCAATGTATTCATTGTGGTTTTTAGTTGTCTTGAGAGCGTAAATCTCTTCTTCTAAAACATTATACTTATCAACTAATTCATTATATTCTAAAATAAGGTTATCGTAATCTTTTTCCAGGCCTTCGTTTATTTCATATATTTCGGCATAGCTAGTTTTTGTGTTGAGGTTTTCCTGTTTCAACTGGTCATATTTTGTTGAAACTTGATCATAACTTTCTTTAATGGAAGTTTGTTCTTCTCTTAATGTTGTGCACTTATTTTTCAAGTTTTTGTTTTCTTCCTTAATGCTTGAATACTTGGTTTTCAGGTTTTCGTTTTCTGTTTTCATATTGACAAATTTGGTTTTCAGGTTTTCGTTTTCAATAATCAATTTGGAATGCTTGTCCTTGATGGTGTTGTTTTCCTCTTTCAATTCGTCAATATTACTTTTATGTAAAGTGTTATATTTTTCTTCAAGTTCTTTTAATGAATCATTCTTTTTGTTCAACTCTTCTTTTAGCTGTCTGATTTCATTTTCATATTCTAAAGTAGATGGATTTAGGTTTTCTTCTAATTGCCTGGTCAATCTTTTCACTTCCTCAACATGTAAATAATTAGCTATTTTAAGCGCCTCATTTTCTTCCTCTCTACTTTTAAACGCATCAATTTCGCTATTTGGAATAATTAGAACTTCTTCCTGGTTAGTGTAGATATCCTGATTTTTCGGTACGGTAATCTGGATTTGCTCTGTGGTGTACTTCTTTTTTTCACCATTCTTTAATGTCCTATTATACTCCCTAGAATATTTTTTTACAATCCCTTTTCCAAATTTCATAATCATCCCGTTATTATACAATAATATTTGTATTTAGGTATTATAAATATTATGTAGTATTTTTAAAAAAAGAGTGGAAGAATTTAAGTAAAAAACTTAATTCTTCTTTTTCATTATATAGATTCCACAGCCGATTCCTATTAAGGTACCTATTATAATGCCTATTATCAGCGGTAATCCGAAGCTGTTTTCGTTAGATGCGTTTCCAATTGGCGCATCCATAATATTGTGAATCCCTTCTAGGATAGTGTCATTGTTCACGTCGTCAACAACGATTATTCTTTTTGACATGTCGGGATGTTCTTTTAGAAAATCGTTAGCAGTATTTTGATATGCAGTAAATAGTATTCTCTTGTTTGTGTTGTTTATGCTATGTTCTAGGATGTGTGCAACTTCATCTTCGGATGTGAATTTATAAACACTGATGTTGAGATTGTTTGTATCTGCGATATTTTTAACAATCTGTCCATTGGTGTCATTAGCAACAACCATTGTATCGGCAGTTACATCTACTCCATGTGAAGATACGGCTGTTATTCCTAAAAGGAAAATTAATAACAATATTGTAATTTTGAAATATTTCATTTTATCACCTAAATTTTATTTATTTCTATTATTTCCGGTTTTATTTTTTTAATAGCGGTTATAATGATTACATTTGCAAATCCCTCGATAAATGAGATGAATAGGTAAAATGGAACTAATGTTGATAATAATATATCGAAGTTCATTGCTCCTGAAATAACTAAGATGGCTACCTGTCCAAATGTAGCAAAGATAATGCCAATAATTGTTGATCCAAATATTGCAAGCTTTTCATTTATATTTAGGAACAGTTTATAAAATCCATATGTGACTATGGATAATATGAATCCCATTACTAAAAAATTTGCACCTAAGGAAGTTATTCCACCCATATTCAATGCCAATGCCTGCATAATTAAGGTGACAAAGGATACTATTGTGCTGGAAAGAGGTCCAAGCAATATGGCTATTAATGGTATCAAAAAGAAATGGATTGGCACGCCAAGAGGTGATGGAATCGATAATGAGGTAACCACTATTGTAAAAACGCTGAATAGGGCTATTGATATAATCCTCTTTTCTTTATTTTCATCTTTAGAGAATTTGTAGAAGAATATTGAAACGATTATTAATGTAATAATCCAGTAAATCATGGCTTGTTCAAAACTTATTATTCCGTCTGGCAAATGCATTTTATCACCTTATTTGGTTTCATCATAAGTTTTGAAGTAATACCATATAATATCATTTCGTATTACTTTTTTCATTATTTCTTGATAAAATTATTACTTATTGAACAGGCATCTTATTTTTATAATATTTTTTAGATATTTTTTAATCATTTTTTTTAGGTAATAATTTTATATTTCTTCTTAAATTAACTTTTTTGATTAAAGGGCTTTATTCTTATTTTTATATCAAAAAATAGCATAGGTATTACTTTTCAATTTTGTAATATTTCTATTAAAATAATATAACAGTGTTAATATACTTATTTTGTATCGATTGTTATTATTTTATCATATTTCAAAAAAAATAGGCCGGTAATTTTTATTATTGTGTTAAACTAGAATCTTCTGTTCTAATTTAACACTTTTCAAATTTTGAAGGCGATTTTTAGGTTTACCTAAAAAAAGCTTTCGTATTTATATTGTTCTTAAAATTATATAAATGTTTTTATGGGAGGTACCAGATTTTTTAGGGTTTGCTTTTTTTCGTATTTGATTCCCTTAATTTAATAATTATTTTGAAATGTCAGAACTGATTATATTGTATTATTTGTTAAAAAAATATGTCTTTACAGTAAAATTATATAACAATGTTAATTATTATGTTGCATATTATTAACATATTAATTTTAGTTTCCATTCGAATAGATGGTATAAAATTTGTTTTTAGCTTAATGGAGAATTAAAATAAAGTATATCCTATTTTTATAAAATTAATACTAATATAAAAAGTATTACTTTTTACTAATTTTTTATAATTATTGTAATAATTATATTTATATATGTATTACTAAATACTACTAATTGGTATTCTCACATGAATATCTTTTCAAATTTTGGAGGCGATATTATTAAAAAACAGGTTGTTTTGTTTATCACGCTAATTGCTTGTCTAATGCTTGTAATTGGTGCGGTATCTGCAAGCGATACAGATGCCCTTTTTGATTCTCAAAATGGTCTTCTTATAGGTAATGGTATCTCAGATATCCAAGCTGATGGTTCAAATGCAGTAGAGGCTGCTTCTAATTCTGCTTCAGTAAGTGTAAAAGTTAATTACGAATATGCTGATGATGCATATGAATTAGTTCCAGATTTCTATTTAATTTCAAATAATACCTATCTTAATTTTACTAAGACATACGATGTAAACAACAGAAATTATGTTCTTAGTTTAGATAACTTTAATGGGGGTAAATTGAATATTACCGCCATGACTGCAGGTTATGGCAGCCAAGCAAAAATCATTAATGGTGCTGATTTATCCAAAATCGTTACCTTTGATTTAAAAGCTAGTGAAGCTTATAAATTAGGAAGAACTGTTACTGAAATTGCTGATAACAAATTAGATTTTAAAAATGCAGATGATGTTCTTGCAATTACCACCGCAGGAGTTGCAAAATATAACGGTAAACTTAGTGAAGACGCGATGGAGGCAATTGTTAATTACGGAAGCATCCACAATTGCATAGCTTACAGCAATGTAATAATGCTACGTCAAAGTGCTACTGATCCGGTTGACTTTGCTTTTATTGCTAGAAATGGAAAAGAATTGAACGCTATTGTTTTCCAAAACGGATCTACTAGTTATTCCTATTTAGGAACTATATCTGAAGATATGTCCAAAGCAGATTGGAATAAGTATTATAATGCTGTTGTTGGTGAAAACGCATGGTCATTTGCAAGTTTGGCAAATGGTTGGTCTGCGGGTGTTTCTAGAGAAATTCTCCAAGAAGCTGCTTTCCATGGCCATATTTGTGAAGGTACTTTAGGCGGATACAGCATCATTCAAGCTTTATTGAAATACTACCCTCCTGAGCAAGAAACTAACCCTGGTGGAGTAGGTTCCCCTGCTGATGTTACTGCTTATAAAGTACTTGGTGTCCCTGGCGGGTCTGATGATGATGCAGCAATATTCTTTTTAGATGATACAATTGGTAAAACTGGTTATACTGGTATGAACACTACCAATACCGGTGCTACCGAAAACATGATTGGTTTTATTAGATGGTATAGTGCTACTAAAACAGGTGATCTAATCATCATGACCTTTAATTCAACCAATCTTAAAAACATGTTCACTAAAGAAACCGGAATCAATCCTGATGATGGTAGTTTAGAAGAATTAAAATACTGTTCCTGGTGGATTGACCAAATAAATAAGAATCCTGAAAAATTAGTCGATATATTATATGAATTTACAGGATTGAATCAAGAACAATACAATTGGTTAATGGGAACTACTGAAAACGTAACTTATGATGGTGAACCAGCAGAATATGGTCTTGACGGACATGGTCTAGATTTAGAATATATTTTATCTTTAGGTCTTGATAAAGCTACAAGAGCCACTCCTGCTGATACTCAAGCAAAATTATCCGATGCTGAAATAAAACAAATAGGTATCGATGCAGCAAACGAAGCTAAAAAAATATTCAACGAAGAATTGGGCATCGATATTGATAGAGACGATGTTGATTTCCTTGCTTTAACTGATGCAGGTTATGCTTTCTTAAACGGTCAAGATACTGTAATTGCACGTGATGGTCTTTATGAAGTATTCGGTGGAACATTATACAGTCAAAACGTATTAAGTCTTCACCAAGCCGTATGGAAACCATTATGGTTTGCATTTGCACTCCGTTATCCTGACTCTGATGCAGTAAATATGGTCTATTTAAGATATAATCCGGATACTAAAGACTTCTTTGTTGGAGAACTTGACGGTGATAGGGTTGTTGATATTGGATTTGATACATTAAATAACGCTACTAAATTAAGAGCTATTGAAAAATCATTTGTTCCTGATGGAAATTGGTTTAATGTACAGACTATTGTCAATGCATGGAATGAACACCCTATATTTGATCAAATGGCAACATTCCTATACCATGCACACGTATGTCCAGGTGTACAGCCAGGATTCTTCATAACTGATTATATCCAAGAAAAATATCCGTTAGGCGAAAATGAATCATACACATACATTGCATCCAACATCTTTTGTAAAGATGACAGTTTAACCTATTTATTAGATTTATCTCCAGGTTTAGGTACTTTTTATGTACAAAAATTACCTTCCAATGAGACAATATCTCCATATATTGAAGGTGGAAACTATCAAGGTGTTCTTGTTGTATGGGATGACAATCTTAAAGTAGGTAAAGCATCTACTGTTAGTTTCAAATGGGCAACTATCGACAACAGTATGTATAGTACCTCTGAAGCTGCACGTGCTAACCAAATCAGAGCATATATTAATATGTATGCTGGTATTGAAGATGAACATATTAAAGCAATGCCTGTTGTTTCAACAGATGATGAAAGATGGATTACTGAAGAACAATTTAACATGTTAAAACAAGGTGCTGGCGATGACTTTAATGCTATAACTTACTTGAAGAGTTTAGATGACATCTCTAAAGAAGATTTATTAAAATCCATGCAAGGAGATGCTAGTGGTGAATCTAACTCTAATTCCACTAATACTAACTCTAATAGCAATTCTAACTCTAATAGTAATTCCAATAGTAATTCATATGCTCCAGCATCCCGTTCAACAAGTAGTTATTCATCTTCCAGTAGTGTTGGAACTTCCAGTCCAGTAGTTGCTAGCGCTCAAACTGCTGAAGAGGCTGTTGATGAATCCGCTGATGATAAATCTAAAGATTCAAAAGATAGTCCAAGCGCTGCAAAATCATATGAAGTTTCAAAATCTCCTGCAACCAAATCTGCAGATTCTAACAGCTTAATTTATGCTTTAGTTGGTGTTTTAGCTATTGGTGCAGTACTTGGTGTTGGATATATGAAACGTAAAAAATAGTTTTGATTAATAACTCTTTTTGAGTTATTATTTTTTATTTTTTTAAGTTAAATTTAATTAAATAAGTTTCTAGTGATTTATTTAATTAAATTTAATTTATTAAAATGTTTTAATGGTGATTTGATGGAGTATAAAAAATTAGCTTTATTTATTTCAATAATTTTCATAATATCTTTTGCCGCTACGGCGGTATGTGCCCATCCGGGGCACGGTTCAGAATATGTTGAAGAAGTGACATCTGAAGTCCCATCTTCTTCAAGTGGTTCTGGTTCATCTGGTGGTTCAAGTTATTCTAGTGAATCTAGTTCCAGTTCTGGTTCCAGTTCCTCTGGTGGTTCAAGTTATTCTAGTGGTTCTGGTTCCACTTCGTCTAGTTCAGGATCTTCAGATTCATCTTCAGGTTCTGCTAGTGCAAATCCCTCTTCAGATTCATCTTCAGTATCTGAAGTAAGCGGCAATTCTACTAAAAATGTAAATAGTACAAATAGCAGCGTTAATAATACAAATGTTTCAGATGATGGGAATAATCAAAATGAGTTATTTAGCGTAAATAACATCATATTGTTATTGGTTGCATTGGCCTGCGGATTTTCCATACCTGTTGTTCTGTCAAAAATATTCTCTAAAAAATAAATGGCGATATCATGGCTTTTAGTTTATTGTGGTCTTTAGGATTTATTATTTCAATAATGATATTTTCTGTTGCAATCGGTTTAATCATCAGTTATGAAAATATTTCCAAAATTGATTTGGCTAAATTTTCCATTGTTTCCCTTATATTTACATTCATATTGATTTATGCGATTAATATTTTTAAGGTTCAATTAATTTCAGCTATAGGTAGTTATAGTTTTCTTTTATTGTTTGTGATTTCTCTGCTTTTGATGTTTAGCGGATATTTATTTAACAATGGGAAAAATAATACTAAAAAAGTTATTTTATTATCCTATTTGTCTTTCATGCTGTTGGCTTTGATTTGCATATGTTCAAAAGAATCTTTATTGGGACTAAATTCTTTATTTATCAGTTTATTTACAGCAATCTTATTCAATTTAATCATAATTGGAGTATTTTACTTTTGTAAAAGATCTAATTTGATAAATATTACCAATAACTCCTTAGGAAGCATGTATTTCATATTGGGAATTTATTCATTAATGGTTTCATTACTGCTTCCGAATATTATATCTTTGAACATGAAAGACATGAAACCGATTAATATCGTTTCAATTGAATATATTTTGGCAACTATTGCTTTGTTGATAGTAGTTATTGTTTTAGGTTTATTATATTATAAAAAAAATACTTTATTAAAATGATGTGGTGATATATGTGGTAGCTATTCCAGGTAGTGAGTTTTTAACTGCGGCTTTGAATGTTGTATCTCAGAGTTTGCAGATTCCCGTAATTATATTCTTGCTTATATTTGCGGTTTTCGCAGTATTTGCTTTTGGAGGTCTTATTTCAGATTATAAGACTCGTATTAAATTGACTAGGGATTACAAGGAAAAATTGATTTTTTCCCTGGTTAATGCCAATGGCGTTGGTGAACTTACAAATATTGTTAATGATTCAAAAATTTATGATAATCAAAAAGAAGTTTTGTTAAAGATAATTAATGCACATTCACTGTCCGGTGAATCTCGTGAAGCTTGGGCATTGAATTTAATTGAAGAGGAAGAAGTGGAGATGGCTAAATCTCTTGAAAAAGTTGATATTGTTACCCGTATAGGCCCTACTTTAGGATTGATGGGTACATTGATTCCGATGGGTCCTGGCCTTGCAGCATTAGGCGCAGGTGATGTCACAACTTTGGCTAATGCGATTATTGTAGCATTTGACACAACCGTTGTAGGGATTGGATCTGGCGCTGTTGCATATGTAATTTCTAAAGTCAGGCGCAGATGGTATGAGGAGTATTCTTCAAATCTCCAATTGTTTGTGAATGCTGTATTGGAGAACTTAGCTGAATAGGAGGTTTTTTATGATTCGCAGAAGAAAAGGAAAATTTCTTAATCAGGGTGAAGAAGACCCTATGGCCGGAACATCCAATTTGGTTGATGCAATGTTAGTGATTGCAGTGGGGTTATTGGTATTTCTAGTTATTTCATGGAATATGCAGAATATCGTATTTAATGAAAATATGGATGAACAACAAAGACAAAAAGTTAAAAATGCAATTAATGAAGTTTCACAGCTAGACCAAGGTCAGGAATTAAACGATACTCCGGATATAAGTCAGTCTTCAGGTAGCGGGTTCACTGAAATGGGTAAGGTGTATCGTGATACCGAGACGGGCAAATTGATTATGGTTGAAGGTTAATGCCTTCAATATTTTTTTTATTTTTCTAAAACTATTTTAATTAAAGCAAATATACTATTTTTATGAAAGTTTTTGGTATTTGTGCTAGCCCAAGAAACAATACAACAGAATATGTTTTGTCATATGCTCTTGATGAACTCAATAAGGATGGTTTTGAAACTGAAATTTTCACATGCCAAGGTAAGGATATTAAGCCGTGC
Organism: Methanobrevibacter sp. YE315; assembly: GCF_001548675.1. Lineage (NCBI taxonomy): Archaea > Methanobacteriati > Methanobacteriota > Methanobacteria > Methanobacteriales > Methanobacteriaceae > Methanobrevibacter > Methanobrevibacter sp. YE315. Next base: position 2,209,302 of record NZ_CP010834.1, on the reverse strand, counting down.
ATGCATTGTGACTATTGTTTGGAAAACAAAAGATGTATTATTGATGATGACATGGGATATGTTTATGAAGGTCTTCAAAGCGCTGATGGAATTATACTGGCAACTCCTATTCAAAGCGGAGGCATAAGCAGCAATTTATCATCTATTATGGATAGAACTAGAGCTTTGGAGGCAATAGATTATAATCTGTTAAGAGGTAAAATCGGAATGAGCATCGCCGTCGGTGGCGACAGAACCGGAGGTCAGGACTTCGCTCATCTGAAAAATGTAACATATTTCATGATTCATGGAATTATCCCTGTAAGTGGAGGGCCGTTCGGTTCTAATTTAGGAGCTTCTTTTTGGTCTAATGATTCTTTAGATGATATAAAAAATGATGATTATGGAATGGAGTCATTAAATAGGACTTTATTCGAATTTAAAAATTTCCTAAATAAATATATTTAAATATCAAAATCAAGTTAAATTAATAATAGTTAATTTTTAAGGGTATATTATGGCGAATAAGTTAGTAAGAGGTAGTTTGATAATATTCATTGGAAATATAATCTTCCGTATTGGAGGATATTTATATCGTTTTTTAATGGCTACCTTATTGGGTCCTACTGCAAATGGTATTCTTGGAACAACCTTATCATACCAAGGTATTTTCCAAACCCTTGCATCAGGAGGACTTCCGCCGGCTATAGCCAAATACATTGCTGAATATGAGGCTGTCGGTAATCATGATATGGCTAGGCAGACAATTTATACGGCTTTAAAAATCATGGTCTTTTTGGGATTGTTCTTAGGGGTCCTGATGATTTTTGTCATTGCTCCGTATATTGCTATCGAGTATATGGGAAAACCTGAAGTGATGGTTCCATTACAGATTATTGGTCTCATTACCCCTTTTAGTGTTGTTTTAGGCGCGTTTAGAGGGGCATTTCAGGGAGTATATAAAATGGAATATATCATCTATACCCGTGCTATTGAGCAGGTATTCATGATTTTATGTGCAACAGCATTTGTTTTAATGGGTTTGTCAGTTGTTGGTGCATTATGGGGTACTGTCATCGGTTATTCTCTTGCCGCATTTTCTGCGGTGTTGATATTCAAGTTTTTAATGCCGAAATACATTCCTGAACCTAGCGAAGACTTTGAATTTTCCCATCTCGATGAATTGAAATTGGCCGTAACTTTAGTAAGATTCTCCATTCCTGTAATTATAACAGCTATTGCGGAAATGCTCATATATAATATCTGTACTATTGTAATGGGTAAATTTTTAACATTGACTGATATTGGTTTTTTCACAGCGGCCGATCCGATTGCAAGGTTGCCTTTAATGATTTCCATTTCTGTTGCAACTACAATTTTGCCTGCTTCTTCTGAAGCTTTTAAGGTTAAGGACATTCCTACTCTTCAAAAATATGTAAGTCAGGCATATAAGATATCATTATTATTTGTAGTGCCGATGTGCATTGGACTTGCATTGTTTTCTGCACCTACTTTACGTTTACTTTATTTCAAGAATCCCGCTTATGTTGCAGGTGCTACAGCTTTGGCAATTTTATCCATAGGCATGACATTTTATTCAATATTTGCAATATCCACCAGTATCGTTCAAGGTATTGGAAATCCTAAGATTCCAATGTATATTTTGATACTCGGTTCCATTACTACCGCAAGTCTCTGTTGGTATCTTGTTCCTTTTTTAGGTATTGCAGGGGGAGCTACCGCAACCACCATTGCCTGCTTTTTAATGATGGTTCCGTGCGTTTATTTTGTATTTAAACTAACAAAAACTAAAGCTCCTAAGGTGCCGGTTTTAAAAATATTGGCTGCAACTGCAATAATGGGAGTATTCGGTTATTTCATACCAAAAACAACATTATGGCTATTTCCAGGAATCATACTCTGTATGATAGTCTATTTCTTTGCATTGATTTTACTTAAGTTCTTCACAAAAGAAGACATTGAAACATTGAGGGATTATGGTTCTAAATTAGGTCCTTTAGCAAAAATTGTAAACAAATTAATGGACTTTGTCGAAAAAATGGAATTTAGGAATTAATGGAAAAATTATTTAATATTAAACTATATAAATATGTATATTATAATTCGGGGGATTTATAATGGCTGATGTAAAAGCGGGTGTTGAATATAAAATCAATGTAGATGGCAACTCTTTTTTACTCGACAGTAAGAAATATCAATTGTTAGAATCAATTTTAGTTACTGGTTCTTTAACAAATGCCGCCAAAGAAATTAAGGTTTCATATAGAACCGCATTAAATTACATTGAAAAAATGGAATCAACACTTGATGTAAAAATTGTAAATACGACTAAAGGGGGAAAAGGTGGAGGCGGAGGAACTTCACTCACAGAAGAAGGTTACTCCATCTTGAAGGAATGTAAGAAAATAAATGCTATTATGGAGCTTCACAAAGACGTAAATGAAATTGAAGCCGAAATTGTCGACATTAATGATGTTAAAGGTGTAATGACAATTAAGATGAATCAATTTGAAATCAATGCTCCATTAAATAGGAAATATAAAATTGGAGATAGAATACTGGCTTTAATCAGTTATGATAATATCTTTTTAATGTTAGAACCTCAAACATCCAGCATTCGTAATATACTTAAAGGCCAAATCGTTGAAATGAAACTCAAAAACGAAATAATCCGCGTTAAGGTCAATGTTGGTAATGTTGTTTTATGTTCTGATATTACAGTATCTGCTGAAAAGGAATTAAATCTCAATATTGGCAAGGAAATATATGTTGGATTTAAGGCAATGTCTGTTGCAACATTGAAATTATAATTTGGAGTGATGATATGTTACAAATTTTAGTCGATGAGGATAAATGTATTGCTTGCGGTAACTGCTATGAGATTTGTCCAAAAGCAGCTAAAATTTGGAAGATAACCAATGTTGCACATATATTGGATTTAAGATATTGTCATGTCTGCACATTATGTGCAATGGAATGCCCTACACAATGTATTAAAATTATTCGTCCTGGCGAAGAAGGTTGAATACTTTAAGCTTAAATTAATTATTTTATAGGTTAAATCATGACTAGAAATGCAAACGTTTCAAGAAAAACAACAGAAACTGACATCAACATTAAAATGGATCTGGATGGAACAGGCAAATACGATATTTCCACCGGTGTGAATTTCTTTAATCACATGCTGGAATCATTTTCAAAGCACAGTATGGTTGACTTGGATGTTCAAGCTGCAGGGGATGTTGAAATTGACGACCACCACACAATTGAAGATGTTGGAATACTGCTTGGTGAAGCATTCAGCGAAGCTATCGGCGATAAGAAAGGAATAAAAAGAATGGCTCATGCAATCGTTCCTATGGACGAATCAGTAGCTACAGTCGCAATAGATATTGGCGGGCGTAGTTATTGTAATATGAATATTGATTTTAAAAATGAAAAGATAGGGGATATGACCTCTGATGTTGTCATTCACTTCTTCGAATCATTCTCTTCAAGCGCTAAACTAAACATTTATGCTACCGCTGAAGGTGCAAATGACCATCATAAATGTGAAGCTATTTTTAAGGCATTTGCCAAATCTTTAAAAGAAGCCGTTAAAATAGAGCACGATCAGATTCCTTCTACAAAAGGAGTATTATAGCTAATTATTAGCTATCTTATTTTATTTTTTTATAGTCATGTCGGGTTATATTTTATAAACTCTTGTAAAAAATATATTACATTATCTTCGTAAAAAAAAATAAAAAATGAAAGTAGCAATTAAGCTACTTATTGTGGTTTTGAGATTAATTCTGTTTTACAACCAGGGTTTCCTTCTTTCATGTGAGGGGTTCTTAAAACAGTATCATTTGCTTTTTCGATTTCTCTTGCTTCTTGTGCTAATTTAGCAGCACATGCAGCAATTTCGTGAGCAGCAGCTACTAATGGGATGAAGTTTTCGAAACCTTTGGTCATGAAACAACCTTTCATGTCTAAGTTTGCAACGGATCCAGCCATTTCGTATGCAGCAATAGCTTTTGCTTTTGCGTATGCGTTTGCGAATCCACCAGCTTCTGCAGCTTTTTCAGCGGTAACGATGAGTTTAGGTAATTCGATTTCTTCTCCAGCATCTGCTTGAGCGATTACACCGTCAATAGTTTTTTGTACTAATCTTAATGCTCCGGTTTCAGCTAATACTTTTAAGATGTCGGAGTTGAAAATAGCCATTTCAGTTGGGTCTAACCATTCTCTTTTTGCACCAATCATTGGGTCAGACATAACAATGATGTAACCTAAGCCTTGTTCATCCATTTCATCTTTCTTACCTTTACCAGGTGCGTCACCGATAATAATAGCAGGAACATCTTTTTCAGATAATAATTCTCTTGCTCTTGCTGGTCCAGGTGCTCCTGGGTTAGGGCTAATGAAGATTGCGAAGTCAGGTTCGAAAGCGTCTATTTTAGGTACGACGTCTTCTACTTGTTCAGGGTTCATTTTAGCTCCAGATCCAAAGGTTCTTACGTCGATGTTTGGTCTGTCTGCTCTTTCGTCTAACAATAGGTCAATTACTGGTGAAGTACCAATATTACCACTTTTAATAATAGCAATTTTTACTACCATAATTTAGTCTCCTTTTTCGATAGTTATAACTTTAATTAAGAAACTATTTAAATTTTATTATTTAAGGTTTTTAATCATCGATTAATAATTTATCTGAATGTCACTTCGAATTTCAATTTAATTATTAAAATGTTGTACAATTCACTATTAATCTGAATTTTTTTGAGAAAAAATAAAGTTAGATTTGCCAAAATTTAGCAAAAAATTGGTATTTAAATCATGAAAAAGTAGACTAAATCTAAAAAAAATTTTAAAATTAGAGTGAGTGGTTCCGACGAGATTCGAACTCGTGATCCCCTCCTTGTAAGGGAGGTATCATACCACTAGACCACGGAACCAACAAATATTGTTATGAATTTACTATTATATATATCTTTGCATTATTATGAATTTATGTAATGTAAATGTTATTATATAATAAAAACATATTATTTACCATAGAAAAATTTAGAAGTGATAAAATGGCTTGGGACGACACAGCTAGTAAAATATGGATAGATGGAAACATGGTAGATTGGAAAGATGCAAAAATTCACGTACTCTCACACGTAGTACATTATGGTACAAGTGTTTTTGAAGGTATACGTGCATATAAAAACGATAAAGGTGTTGCAGTTTTCCGTTTAAAAGAACATGTACAACGTTTATTTGATTCTGCAAAAATTTATAAAATCGATATTCCTTACACACAAGAAGAAATCGAAGAAGCAATCTTAGAAACAGTTCGTGTAAATGATTTAGATGGTTGTTACATCCGCCCTATCGCATATAGAGGATACGGCGAATTAGGTGTAAATCCTTTAAATTGTCCTGTTAATGTTGTTATTGCTGCTTGGGAATGGGGATCCTACTTAGGAGAAGAAGGAATGGCAAATGGTGTGGATATTGGTGTTTCTTCATGGAGAAAACCGGCTCCTGATACTTTCCCTGCACTTGCAAAATGTGGTGCTAACTATATGAATTCCCAATTAGCAAAACTTGAAGCTATCGACAACGGTTTTGATGAAGCTATCATGCTTGATTATGAAGGACACGTTTCTGAAGGTAGTGGGGAAAATATATTCTTAGTTGAAGGCGAAAAACTATTCACTCCTGCAATGTCATCATCCAACCTCAAAGGTATTACAAGAGATTCCGTAATGACCATTGCACGTGATTTAGGCTATGAGGTCGTTGAGGAAGTTATTTCAAGAGAAAGACTATATGCTGCTAACGAAGTATTCTTCACTGGAACTGCAGCTGAAGTAACTCCAATTCGTTCAATTGACCACAGAACCATCGGTATTGGTAAAAGAGGTCCAATTTCCGAAAAATTACAAACTGCTTTCTTTGACATCGTAGAAGCTAAAGTGGAAGACAAATACGGTTGGTTATCATACATCTAAGCGGTGTAAATTATGGATATACTTCAAGCAATCATAATTGGTATTGTTCAAGGTTTAACTGAATTTTTACCGGTTAGCAGTTCAGCACATTTAGTTTTTATTCAAAGGATATTGGGTGTTGAAAGCTCTCTTTCATTTAATGTTTTACTTCATTTGGGAACATTAATCGCTGTTTTATGGTTCTTTAGATGGGATATTCTAAAAATGCTTAAATCTTGGTGGTTAAGTATCGGTGATATCTTACAAGGAAGATTTAGGCAAGGATTCCTTGAAGACCCATACAAGAGACTTGCTTGGTATGTTATTTTAGCCACTATTCCTGTTGGTATTGTTGGAGTATTGTTTAATGATTCTGTAGAATCTTTGTTTGCAGGAGCATTATATGTTCCGGCATTCTTCTTATTTGTAACCGGTACAATCCTTTACCTATCCCAAAGAATGGCTAGCGGAAATGTCAATTTGCATAATATTTCTGCAAAGGAATCCCTGTGGATGGGGTTAGGTCAAGCATGTGCAATTCTGCCTGGTCTTTCACGTTCCGGTACAACAATTGCAGCAGGTTTAACAATCGGTCTTGAAAAAGAATTTGCAGCTAAATTCAGCTTTATATTATCCATTCCAGCAATATTTGGAGCATTCCTATTTGAACTTAAGGATATTGGCTCTGCCATGGATTCTAACTTTTTACCAATCTTTTTGGGGTTTGTCGCAGCAATCATAGCAGGATACTTTGCTATCAAATGGATGTTGGATTTAATTCAAAACAAGAGTTTGGACATCTTCGCTTATTATTGTTGGGCAATGGGTATATTGGTGTTCATGGGCTCAATAGCTCATTTATTCTAAAATTAAAAAATATAGAGATTATTAAATCTCTATTTACATACTTTTTCTATTTTTTTTCTTAGTTTTTCAACAGAACTTCCTAAAACGAGTGCTGTAAACATTGCACCTCCAGCTCCGGCGCCTTCCTTAACGAATCCTTTCAGATAATTTTTCAATCCTTCATGTTCGGAATCCTCAAATCTAGGATCCACCACATTAACAGTGATGTTGTCGTCAATTTGCTTTAAAATTCCGAATAGGTCTGCAGTTTCGTCGCCTGCAACGTATACTGTTGTAGCCAAGTTGATTCTTGAAAAATCGAAGTTTGGCTGTAATGATTTTATGATTGCACAGGCGGCAGCCATTTGTGTTCCTCCAGCTAGAATTATAGGAATTTCTGAGCCTAAAACTACTCCGGCTATTGCAGGCAGTGTCGGATCGCCTACGGCAGCTATTGCCTGGAACGCATCAATATCGTCTTTTTCAGGGTCAAGGCCTGCATTTTTCAATCCTTCGTCCACAACTTTTGTTTTCATGTCATGGGGATTGTGAGGCATGCTTCCGCTTACTTTTTCATTGGCATCATATCCGAGTGCTCTCAATACTCCTAAAGCGGTTGTAGTTCCTGCAGCTATGCTTTCACCTATAATGAGCATTTCATGCCTGTTTGATAATTCAGAACCCAAATCCTTTGCGTTTTCAAATATTTCAAGAGGATTCAAAACTCCTTTTCCGGTTCTGATGTCTCTTCCATAATCCTTTCCGAGGTTTACATATTTCACATCAGGTTTGATTTTAGAACCGGCATCAACAACGACAAAAGGGATGTTTGCAAGTTGAAGTGATGCTTTTGTAAGTCTTGCAGGTGTTGGTGCAGCCGCATCCCCCACTACGGTTTCAGCCGGTGCTTCACAGCATCTCACTTCGCCTAAAACCATAAATTCAACATCTGAAGCGGGAGTGTATTCAGTCAAATCCGCTGACGGACCGGCACCTGAAATTCCATCTATCAATGAGGTTTCGGTTGTTCCTATTGTAATCAAAAATACGGAATTGTCGCTTTCTTTTAATTTTTCCAGCAATTCAGTTGATCCGTATGTGGTTATTCCATCAATCATCTTTTTCACCTAATTTTTTCAACTGTTCTATTATGATTTTGTTTTGATTAATAATCTTTTTATTTTGAAGCATTATTTTCTTTAAGAGTTCCCTGTCCGGCAACTCATCATCTGTATAGAATTTTTTGCCGTCTCTTGCTCTTGGTGGAATTTTTATCTGATCTTTAGGTGGAAGAGGCATTACCTTTTCTTCTTCAGTTTCCTTTTGTGGAGATGGTGTTTTTTCCTCTTCTTTTGGAGTCATATTGATTTGATTTTGTGGAAGTGATGCTCCGCCATCGCTTCTTGGAGGGATTACGCCTCTTGAAGCACTGTCTTCATTTGATACAAAATCAACATATCTGTGTTGAACTTCAATTTTTCCTTTCTCATCAAGCAATTCCATTAGTCTTTCATCTACTTTATCGACACCAACCAGCTGTTCTTCCTCCACTTCATGAATCAATCTTTTTTGAATGTTGTACGCATTGTAAATAGCGATTCCTCTTATCTTACATTCGTTTTTAAACATGTCATGAATGTTGATGTCTCCTGTTAATTTTTTAATCCTTTTTTGTTCTGGAGTATTTGCACTATAAAATCCCATAATCATATTATGTTTTTCAAATTTAAAAAATATTTTTATATTTCCAAAATGTAATATAATAATTAATTAATTTTTTTGGTTGATTATTTTGATAAGCTTAGGAATTGAAGGAACTGCAGAAAAGACCGGTGTAGGCATTGTCGACAGCGAAGGAAATATTTTGGCCATGGCTGGAAAACAATTGTTTCCAGAAGAAGGAGGCATTCATCCTAGATTGGCTGCAGAACACCATGCCGAATGGATTCCTAAATTGATTCCACAAGCTATTGAAGAATCAGGCATTTCTTATGAGGACATTGATTTGATTTCATTTTCTCAGGGTCCCGGTTTGGGGCCTGCCTTGAGGATTGTTGCAACTTCAGCAAGGAGTCTGGCTTTATCACTTAAAAAGCCAATCATCGGTGTCAATCACTGCATTGGACATGTTGAAGTAGGTAAACTTGATACAGGTGCTGTAAATCCAGTATCTCTTTATGTAAGTGGAGGTAACAGTCAGGTTATAGCATATGAAAGCGGACGATATAGGATTTTTGGCGAAACATTGGACATAGCAATTGGAAACTGCCTTGATCACTTTGGCCGTGAAACCGGTCTGGGACATCCTGGAGGCCCTGTAATCGAAAAGCTGGCCAAGCAGGGAAGTTATATTGATTTGCCATATGTTGTAAAGGGAATGGACTTCTCATTTTCAGGATTGTTGTCTGCAGCACTAAGGCAAGCCGAAAAAGGAACTCCAATGGAGGATATTTGCTTTTCACTTCAGGAAACAGCTTTTGCAATGCTTGTTGAGGTTACTGAACGTGCACTCTCTCACACCCAAAAGGATGAGGTGATGTTGTGCGGCGGTGTTTCCGCCAATTCAAGACTGAGGGAAATGCTTAAGACAATGTCTGAAGAGCACGGAGCCAAATTTTACATGCCTGAAATGAGGCTCTGCGGAGATAATGGAGTGATGATTGCATGGTTAGGTCTTCTAATGTGTAAGGAATTCGGGCCGATGGACTTGTCCGAAACAGGCATTATACAGAAATTCAGGACTGACGAAGTTGACATCCCATGGATTGACAATATCAAATCCTATCTGAAGTTAAGCGATGATTTGATAGCAAAAGGTGCAGAATCCAACATTGTCAAATCCAGCTATCTGGGCGAAAAGGCGGTCTTGAAAGATAGGATTCCTAAAAATTACAGAATACCTGAAATCGACAACAAGATTAGAAAGGCAAGAACCAAAGAGGAAGCCAAACTTTTATCCGATGCCAAAAAGGCAGGCGTTAAAACTCCTGTGTTGTATGATGTTAATCTAGAGGACAAATCCATTCTAATGGAAGAGATTGAAGGTGAAATGGTCAAGGATATTCTTGACGAGGAATTGGCATTCAGAATCGGTGAGGAAATTGCCAAGCTTCACTCAGCCGATATAATTCATGGTGACATTACCACATCGAATATCATGCTTCAGGATGACAAGTTGGTTTTCATTGATTTCGGTCTTGGAAGATACTCTCATATGGATGAGGATAAGGCAGTTGATTTGCTAGTTCTTAAAAAGGCCCTTCAAAGCATTGACTATAATTTGGCCGTGAAATACTTTGATTGTGTCTTGAAAGGATATGGCGATGAATCTATCTTGAATAAAATATCCGACATTGAATCTAGGGGAAGGTATACCCACTAATTTTTTGGATTAAATTTATAATAAAAATGAAATCATAATTAAAAATATGATAACATTTATAACTGGTAACGAACATAAAGTTAAAGAAGCAGAGAATATTTTCAAGGATTATGACATTAACTTGGAGCATATTGATTTAGGTTACGAAGAACCCCAAGGAACTCTTGAGGAAGTGGCCATATCAGGCGCAAAATATGCTTGTCGTAAACTTGACAAACCTGTGATTGTTGAAGATGCTGGTTTATTCATTAAAGCTTTAAATGGATTTCCTGGAACATATTCACATTATGTTCAAGATACTATAGGTAATCAGGGAATTTTAAAGTTATTAGCAGATACTGATGACCGTTATGCCGAATTCAGGTCAGTTATTGGGTACTGTGCCCCCAATTCTGAGCCCAAGATCTTTTTAGGCAAGGTGTCAGGTGAAATCGCAGTTGAAGAAAAAGGAAATTTAGGATTTGCTTTTGATCCATTGTTTTATGTGCCTAGTTTAGGCAAGACATTCGGAGAACTTACAACTGATGAAAAAAACCAATTTTCACATAGAAAAAACTCTTTAGAAAAATTCATTAAATGGTATTCTAGTCAAGAGTAGCATTGTTTTTCTAATTATACTAATTGGGCTTATTTAAGATTTAAAAAATTTAAAGAGGTTTATATTATGGCAAGACCAGAATGGGTAACTTATAGTGACGAAGAAATTGAAGAAATGATTTTAAAATTTAACAAAGAAGGTAAAAGTACTTCTCAAATCGGTATTATTTTAAGAGACCAATACGGAATACCTTCCGTTAAAGACGTAACCGGTGAAAGAATCACCCAAATTTTAAAAAGAAACGGTCAAGCTGGAGAATACCCAGAAGACTTATTAAACTTAATCAGAAGAGCAGTTAATATCAGAGACCACTTAGAAGAAAATCCTAAAGATTTACACTCTAAAAGAGGTTTAACTATTATTGAATCAAGAATCAGAAAATTAGCATCTTACTATGTAAGTGAAGGTGTATTACCAGAAGGATGGAGATATAATCCAAAAGAAGCAGCACTCCTTGTTAAATAGAGCTAAGGAAGCTACTGATGTGCTTAAGGAGCACATCGAAAAGGACAGTGTTATAAGAATAATTTCTCATAACGATGCTGATGGAATTTCAGCAGCAGCTGTTATAGCGAATGCTTTGGCTGAAGAGAATGTTCAGTTCCACACTACAATTATCCCTCGCCTTAAGGAGGATATTGTAAATCAGCTAAGGCATGAAAAATATGACTTGTTCGTATTTTCAGATATGGGCAGTCCGTTCATTAAGCAATTCAATACCTACAAGCATGACGTAATTGTTGCAGACCACCATCAGGTGGACGATACTGCTTCCGAAAGCAATGTTGTCCATGTCAATCCGCATTTGTTTGGAATTGATGGAAGTAAGGATTTGTGTGGTGCAGGTTCAAGCTATCTGACTGTGCGTGAACTTGATAAAAAGCATTTGGCTTACTTTGCATTGATTGGTGCGTTTGGTGATATGCAAGGCCAAGATGGATTTACCGGTGTAAACAAGTTGATTGTTGATGATGCATTGGAAAGCGGTACTCTGGAAGTTCATGAGGACTTGAAAATTGTTTCAAAAGCTTCCGAACCGATTTTTAAATCTTTGGCTTACACTTTTTCACCACCACTTCCAAAAATCAGTGGAGATTTGGATGGTGCTCGTGAATTTTTAGAACGTAGGGATTTATCCTACGGAATCAAATTCACAGATATGGAAGACGAAGAAAAGGATTTGCTTAAAGAAGCTCTTATTTCCATTAACCCGGATATTTTCGGGGACTGTTATACTGTTCCTAAGGAAGTTCCGCTCTTGCGTGATTTGGAGGAATATTCCTATATTCTCGATGCATGTGGTAAAAACAAAAAGCAAGGTCTTGGATTAAGCATTGCACTTGGTGAAAGGGACAAGGCCCTTGATGCGGCATTAAAACTGCAACGCCAATACCGCGATCAAATAGTTAAAGGCCTTGAATGGGTTAAAAAGGAAGGTGCTCAACAATTGAATAGTATCCAATACTTGTATTCTGAAGATAAAGTTCTCAAATCAGTAATGGGAACTATTGCAAGCATTGGTTTATCAGTTGAGCTATTGGATGACTCCAAACCGGTACTTGGATTGTCAAGACTTCATAAGGATATTAAGATTTCCGGAAGAACCACTCGTGAAATGGTTGCAAAAGGCGTTAATTTAGGCAAGGCCTTACAGGATTCATCAAATAATTTTGGTGGAACCGGAGGCGGACATGACATTGCTGCAGGCGCTATGATTCCTTATGAAAGCAAAGACAATTTCTTGCACTTGGTTGATGAGATGGTTGAATATCAATTAGCAAATGATTAGTATGTTTTTAACAAAAGAAGAAGAACAAATGTGTGATGGGGAGTTCGGGGAAACCATCAGAAAAAGCATGGATATTCTCGTTGCATTAGGAGATATCTATGGTGCTTCTAAATTGGTTGACATAACTTCCGCACAGGTATCCGGTGTCTCATATAAGACTATTGGGGATGCTGGTTTAGAGTATCTTGAAGACTTGGCTCGTGATGGATCAGGTAAAGCTACTATTAATGCTTCTTTAAATCCACCGGGAACCGATTTGGACAATTGGGAGGAATTGGGATTTCCTCGTGAATTTGCAATAAAGCAAAACCAAATTGTTGACGCATATGCAAATCTCGGAATTTCTAAAACATGTACCTGCACTCCATATTTGGTAGGTAATGTTCCAAGATTTAGAGACCATGTATCCTGGTCTGAATCATCTGCAGTTGCATTTGTTAATTCTGTAATCGGCGCTAGAACCAATCGTGAAGGAGGTCCGGCAGCATTGGCCGCAGCTATTGTTGGAAAAACTCCATTGTACGGGTTCCACTTGGAACGCAATAGAAAAGCAAATTTAGTTGTCAATGTTGATTGTGAACTTAGGGGTGCTGATTTTGGTGCATTAGGTTATATTATTGGAAAATTTGTTGGTGGAGGTGTGCCTTACTTTAAGCTACAGAATACTCCTAACAACAATGATTTGAAGACCTTGGGCGCTGCACTTGCATCATCCGGTTCAGTTGCACTTTATCATATGGAGGATGTCACACCCGAATATGATGTCGCTGGAAAGGATGACGTTGAAGACATAATGATTATATCTGAAAATGAGATTTTAGAAACCCGCCAGAAATTATCCACTACTGGCAGGGAACCTGATTTGATATGTTTAGGTTGTCCTCATGCATCTTTAGAGGAAATTAAGCAGGTAGCTAATATTGTTCAAGGAAAAACTATTAAAAATAAATTATGGATTTGCACTTCAGTCAGCGTAAAGGCAACCGCTGACAGAATGGGCTACACTGAAGCCATTGAAAAGGCAGGCGGAAATGTCGTATGTGACACCTGCATGGTTGTGGCTCCTATTGAGGACATGGGCTTTGAAGTGATTGGTGTAAATTCAGCAAAAGCAGCAAATTACGTTCCATCAATGTGTGGACTTGATGTTGTTTATAACGATGTAGAAAATTTAATTCAATTTGAATGAATTTTCTAAAATTCTTTTTTTTATCCTATTAAGATTTAAATTTAATAAAATTCAAATATTAAACTAATTAAAAAATGAGGAAGACTTTTTATGAATTATTTAGTTGTTGGTGCTGGAAATGCAAGTAGGCCTGTTGCAAGATTATTGAATCATCTGGGTCATGATGTTGTTGTAACAGATTTAAAGGATATTTCAGAATTTAAAATAGAATTTCAAAGAAGTTTAAATCAAATGGAAGAAGAAGGTGTTGTCTTGGACATGCCTAACAAAGACCCTTCCGTAGATGGCTTTGATGCAGTCTATATGCCTCCTACTTTACCTAGTTCTGCTCCAATAGCTCAAAAAATAGCAAACTCTGATTTAAAGATTTTAACCAATGAAGAATTTTCCAAAATTGTCAACGATTTGATTCCAATTGATATCATTGGAATAACCGGAACTATGGGAAAGACCACAACAACATTCATTACAACCAGCCTATTCAAACAGGCGGGATATAAGGTATGGTCATGTTCTTCCCTTGTAAATAACCTGGTTTCAGAAGCAATCATTGATGGAATTGTTAAAGGAAAGGCTGATGAATCCGACATAGCAATATTTGAACTTCCTCATGGTACAATTGGCCTTTTGAATAGACTCGATGTCAAGATTGGACTTTTGACAAATATAGCCGAAGACCATTTATCAGAATTCGGAGGATCACTTGAAAAATACCAGCAAAGGAAATTGGTCCTGCAAGCTATGAGCGACAAATTCATAGCCAACAATTCCTGCAGGGAAATAATTGAAAAAGTCAGAGACGATGCAATATATTATGCATTGGATGAGGATGTTGACTTTAAGGGAACTGTTGGAGACAAGTCCCTGACTATCAAATATGATGATAACGAGTTTACCACTCCATTTTATATGATGAGCTATTTCTTTGAAAACTCTGTTGCGGCTTCCGCTGCAGCATTGACATATGGAGTTCAACCAAAAGACATTATTGATGCATTGACTGAATTCAAAGGCCTGCCAGCACACATGGAGGATGTCGGCGATTACAACGGCAGAAAAGTAATTTTGGATTCAGCGTTTCTGTATGATGGAATGAAGATTACATTGGATTACTTTAAAGATGAAAGTGTTGTCTTGTTCCTTGATCATTTTGATACATTATCCGTAAGGGATAAGGCAGAAGTCGGTCAACTAGTAAGTGGATATGACATTAAGGTTGTCATTGCCAGTGGATTTAATGAAGTCACACAAGAGGTGGAAATGGAAGCCGCCCAGGAGATTTTGGACGCGATTGACAATCCGAAAATCGAAAAAGTTGCCGTTGAAAATATTGAAAAGGCAGCAGAATTGACTTTTAAATATTCCGAACCTGGCGATATTATCTTACATATGGGTCCGCTCATAGCATATGACAGATTGACTACTGTAGAGAAAATTATGAAAGGATTAGAGATAGGGAGCAAAAAATATGAATAAGAACAAAACCTTCGGTGTTATAGGTGTTTGCGGACCAAACGGTAACTTGATAGCTAGAATCCTTAAGCAAAGAGGATATGACGTTATAGGAAACGATTTGTTATTTAAAAAAGACTGCAAATTTGCAAAGACCCTGGAAGGTTACGACATCGAAGTTTTTTATGGAAATCCTCCAGAAACATTCTTTAAAAAGGCCGATTATATAGTGCCTCCAGCTAGCCTATCCAAGGATTCAGATTTATTTAAGCAAATCGACAATCCCATTTTCGAATTATGCGATGTCATTGAATTGATTCAGCCTGAAAAACCTGTATTTGGAGTAACCGGTACAAATGGTAAAACAACTACAACCACACTGCTTAAGCACATTGCTTACGATAATGGAATTAAACCATGTGAACATGATCTCGAAGGAATGCAGGGAAATGCAGAATTCATTCCTATTCTTCAATCAAGATTGGATGGGGATGTTGGAATTCTTGAAGTTGGAACCTTTGGTGTTTCAGGCACAATCGGAAGAATTGTCAAGAATACTTCAATGTCTTCCGGAATAATAACAAATATCACTCCAGACCATTTGAATGACCTTGGAAGCTTCATGGATTACGCTCATGTTAAAGGTGAATTCATTTCTGAATTGGGTCTCGGACAGTTGATTGTCAACGGTCAGGATCCGACAATTATGGGTCTTCTAAGGGAACTTGACTTTAAAGGAGAAGTCATCACCTTTGGAGTTGATGAGCTTCCGGATTCAGTCGGTATGAAGGAATGCGTCTGCGGCAATGAAATTGCTGTTAAGGAAATCATTTCAGGTTGCGGCTATTATTTCTGCAAATGCGGTTTGACAACCCCTCAAGTTGATTATATTGCTACAAATGTCGATTTGAAAAACAGGACTTTTGATTTGCACACTCCTACCGAGAAATTGACAGTAAAAATGGGTGTTGATGGACTTCACAATGTTTATAATTTGACTGGTGTAATCATTGCAGCTCATAAATTCCTGGATCTTCCATATGATAAGATTTTACCTACAATCGCCAATTTCACTGGTGTAAGCGGAAGAATGGAAGAAGTGGCTAACATAAAGGGAAAAGACATCTTTGTTGATTATGCTCACAATCCCGGCGGTGTCGAAACTGTACTGAAAGAGTTCAATAAGTTATATGGTGATTTCACAACTGTTATTACAGTTTCATCCGAATCCGGCTATGTCGGTGATTTGGATATATTTAACAGCGTTTTAAAATTCTCCAAGTTTATAGTTCCTGCTTCTGTTGCATCCCAAAAGATAGCTGTAGAAAAATTAAGGGAAACTCCTGAGTTGAATGATAGGATATTTTTGAACCATATCGATGACTTTGAAAAAACCGGAACTCTTGGAGCTTCCAAAGAGGAAGTTATAGACGGATTGAAAAAAGCTTTAAACTTGGATTGTGAAATGGTAATAGCCATTGGAGAAGCGGCCATCAAATTCAAATCCGTAATATTCGATTTATGATTTTCGCTGATTTTTCAAATCAGCCATTAAATATTAATTTCACAAACTTATTTTACTTTTCAAATGCTCTCTTAAAACATTTATAAGTATTTAAATACAAAATTTGTAACTATGACTAGCTATATTAATCATCCTTTATTGAAAAAAGATGCAATTGAATCAAGGCTATATCAACAGATTCTTGCAGGGGATGTTTTAAAAAAAGGAAATACAATGGTTGTTGCACCTACAGCTTTAGGTAAGACAATCGTTGCTATTTTGGTTGCTGCTGATAGGTTGCATAAGGTTAAAAATTCAAAAGTACTTGTTTTAGCCCCATCCAAACCTTTGGCAATTCAGCATGAAGCTAGTTTTAAGGAATTCATCAATCTTCCCTGCACTTCAATAACAGGTGCAGTCAAAACCGATGAGCGTATCAAAAGATGGGAAGAATCCAGAATCATATCTGCAACACCCCAAACCATAGAATCAGACTTGTTAAATGGGCGTTATGATTTAAGTAGCGTTTCTTTAATTGTATTTGATGAATGCCACCATGCTGTCGGATCTTATTCCTATGTATATCTTGCTTCCCGTTATGTTCAGGAATCAAAATATAATTTAGTTTTAGGGCTTACCGCTTCACCGGGTTCAGACAAATTCAAGATTAAGGAAGTCTGTGAAAATCTATACATTCAGAATATCGTTGTTAAAACCGAAGACGATCCTGATGTGAAACCTTACTTTAATCCAGTAGAAATTGAATGGGTTAGGGTTAAAATGAGTTCCGAACTTGAAAAAATCAAAAAGCATGTTGATAAAGCTTTAAAAATAAGGCTTAAGGCATTGAAAAACATGGGCGTTATTAAAACGGTGTCCGTTGGAAAGGTGGATATTTTAAATGCAAGGGGAAGAATTCAAGGTGAAATTGCAAGGTCCGCCAATCCGGATAAGGATCTGTTCCAAGCCATTTCCATATTGAGTGCTGTTATTAACATTCAGCATGCGCAGGAATTAATTGAAACCCAAGGTGTTCAAACATTCAACAAGTATGTTGCAAGGCTTCGAAAAAAGAAAACCAAAGCAGCAAAATCATTGATGTGGGATGATAACTTTAGTCGAGCAGTTAAAATGGCTAGAGATGCTGAAAAGCATGGTTGGGAACACCCTAAACTTAGAGAAATCACAAAGATTCTTAAAAAGGAATTGGGTGAAAGCGATGGTCAAACCAAATTAAAAACATCTCGTTTCGATGATAAAAGTGATGAAAATTCTTCAAAAATCATGGTATTCACACAATATAGGGATACTTTGGAAATGATTCATCAGAAACTGGAAAAAGAAGGAATAAAATCTGCAAAATTCTTTGGCCAAGCACAGAAAGATGGTGAAAAAGGGTTAACTCAAAAAGAACAGAAAGCCATCATCAAATCCTTTAGAAAAGGCGAGTATGATGTGCTGATTTCAACAAGTGTTGCTGAAGAGGGTATTGACATACCTGCTGTTGATTTGGTTGTTTTATATGAACCTGTTCCGTCCGAAGTCAGAATGATTCAAAGGCGTGGAAGGACTGGCCGTAAAAGAACAGGTCGTGTTAAAGTTTTAGTCACTAATGGAACACGCGATGAGGCTTATTTCTGGTCATCAATTAGAAAAGAGGATAGAATGAAAAACCAACTTATTGATCCTGACGTATTGGAGGAGTTGAATGCATCTGCAACTGAGAGAATGGAGAATGAAAAACATATTAAGGTAATTGACAGGCCTAAACAGGAAAATGATTTCCCTATTGTTTATGCAGACTCTCGTGAAGGCAATTCAAAAGTCATAAGGCATTTGACTGAAATGGAGATTGATGTTAAAGTGCAGTCCATGGCGGTTGCCGATTATCAGGTCAGTGATGAAGTGGCTATTGAAAGAAAAACTGCAAAGGATTTTGTTGATTCAATAATTGATAAAAGATTATTCAAACAAGCCCAGGAGTTATCTGAAGAGTTCAAACGTCCTTTAATGATTCTGGAAGGTGATGATTTATACTCTGGAATGATTAATCCGAATGCGATTAGGGGATCACTAGCGTCAATTGCAATTGATTTTGGCATAAGCATCATTCCTACAAGAAATGCGCAGGATACTGCTGCTATGATTAAAAGAATTGCAGTGAGGGAACAAAACGGTGAAAGAACTCCTATTCAGATTAGGACTGATAAAAAACCTGTCAGCTTGCTGGAGCAGCAATTGTTCATTGTCGAATCATTGCCTAATATTGGTCCGGTCAATGCTAAAAATCTATTGCAGCATTTTGGATCTGTTGCCAATGTCTTCAATGCTTCTGAAAGCGAACTTCAGGAGGTTGAGGGAATCGGTAAAAAAACAGCTGAAAATATCAGGAAAGTAATAGATTCGAAATATTTGTATTTCCAAAAAGAAATTAAGGAGAAAAAACTTCTTTAGAAGTTCTTTTTCATATATTCATAACTTTTTTTGATAGAATCGTAGTCATTTACTTCAATGATGTAGATGCCATCATAATTTTTATTCTCTAAAGTGTCTACTATATGATTTAAATCAATAGAGCCTTCACCTAATGCAAGGTGTGCATCATCATCACCATAATTATCGTGGATATGTATGTGTTTAATGGAATCAAAAATCATGCCCTCTGCGGAATATCCTGCATGGTTTGCATGGCCGATGTCTAATGTCATTGCCATATCCAAAGATGTTAGAAGTTCATCTAAATCTTCAATATTCTGATAAATCATCCCATCAAATGTGGGCATATTTTCAATAGTGGTCAAAACCCCTAAATCTTTACCATACTCGCCAAGTTCCTTGATGGATTCATTTGATAATTCATAGACCTTATCTAAAAAATACTTATTGGCCAAAAAAGTAGCTAATCCCGGATGAACGACAACCGCTTCGGCGTTGATTTCATTGGCCAAATCAATAGAATCCTTAATCTGCCTTATTGAATTCAATCTGCTTTTGTCCTGTAGGGCTGCAATGTTAACATCCATAAATGGTGCATGGATGGAATATTTCAGATTAAAGCTTTCCAGCAAATCCGCATCAATGTCTTCACATGGAAATTGGTGGACTAGTTCAGCATATTCAATTCCCAGGTTTTCAATAAATTCCAATGTATGTTCCAACGTGTTGTCTATTCCTGCAAGTGTTGATGCTCCTATTTTCATAATTATCACATTTTCTGAACGGCAGTAATTGTCAATCCCATTTCAATAGCTTCAATAATGAGATCAGATAACTCTATTCCTCTTTTAATTTTTATTTCACCTTTTTTGGATGTGGTTGCTGTTAGCAAGTATTCGTTTTCAATATAAACATCAAAGTTTTTTCCGCCGTTGTCTTTTCCCAATTCTAAAATCAGCTGTTTTTTAGTATGGATTATATCCACTTCAAGGGGAGTTTTATTGATTGGTTTGTCTTCTATGACTTCAACTCCAAGACTTATTCCGATGGACTCTTCGATTTCCGCGATTCTTTTACCGTTTTTACCGATAATTTTCGCAACATATTCATCTGGGATGTAGATATTTGCTCTTTCGGGGGATATTACTTCAACCTCAACTTTAGCCTTTTTAGGAAGGATCTTTTTAATCTTTCTCAAGATTTCCTTTTCGGCAATCTTGTCAACGGATGATTTGTAATGTTCATCTTGGGAGCTTCCATTGACCAAATCCATGTCCATTACAATTGTTTGCTCACCATATGTGTAAATCTCATTTTTAAGCTCGCCAGTTTCAAAGTCCCTTACTTCTATAACCGGCCTTGCAAGGTCGGCTTCCTTCATTCCAGTCGGAACTTTAACGGTCATTTTAGTTTCATAAACGCTTGTGACTTTCCCGTCTTCAATGTAAATGCTTGTGTCTACAATTGAAGGTATTACACCCAATTCCACTCTTGAAGCAATCCTTTGTATTGCGTCTATCGGGCGTGTTGCGTGGACTACCCCTATCATTCCGACACCGGCCAATCTCATATCTGCAAATATATTGAAATCGCTGTTTTTTCTAAGCTCGTCATAGATTGTATAGTCTGGCCTTACAAGCAGCAGAACGTCAGCGGTATTTTCCATGCTTCCCTCTAATGGTGAGTATTGTGTAATTTCATCAGGCAGTTGCAAATCCCTAGGGGATTCCATGGTCTTTACAATTTTATTTAGTTTAGATGAGTAGTATTTTGCAATTGCTTGAACAAATGTGGATTTACCTGCTCCTGGAGAACCTGAAATCAATATTCCTTCTGCGCTGGTTCTGATTCTGTCGAGCAATTTATCAGATAAATGGTATTCGTTTAGATTGATGTTTGCCACAGGCCTTACAATTGTGATTTCCAAAGCCTCTGAAAATGGCGGATAAGCTATTGAAATTCTGTATTCTCTGGACTGGACAACAAATGAGCCTTCCTTTTCACTTTCGAGATATGTTTTTGGATCGCTTTTGGCTTTGTCAAGTATTTCATCAACAATCTCTTTAAGTTCCTTGTGGGAATAGCGCTTTTCATTCAAGACTTCAAAGTCAATGTGTCCGGGGGTTCCCTTTTTAGCCATTGGAACTACGTTTTCCTTTAAATGTATGGACATTGTGTTTTCATCAAAGAATTTTTCAATGGAAAGTGGCTTTTCCTGATATTCCTGTTTGAAATAGTAGACTGGAATGCCTTGAGCCTTAGCGGTTTCTGCCTGCACCTTGTCATTTGTAAGAAGTGTTCCCATTTCACTTCTGGCCAAGTCTCTTATAATGCTGTCGATTTCACCGCTTTTAGCATATCTGATGTCATAATTGGTAGGTCTTTTTCCTTTAAAGCTGATGGACAGTTCTCCTTCATATTGGAGGTCCTGCAGCTTCTGCAGTTCTTTTAATCCTCTGCGACCTTCTGATCTGTTAGCGTTAGCCTGGTGTTCAAGTTCACAAACGACTGCTTCTGGCACAATAATCTCTGGATAATCCAAGTCTTCCTTTTCAAGCAGTTGGCTTATTGCGCCTATGATTACAGCACTTGTGTCAGGTATTATGCATTTCATTTCAATACACGTCTTCCGGGTTTACTAGTCTTTCTAAAATAATTTCTAAATCTTCGTCTTTTAGGTCTTCAATGTCAACTTCGTCTTCAGTGTTCAATTTCCTGAAGAAACATGAACGATATCCTTCATGGCAAGCCGCTCCGGTCTGTTCAATTTTCAATACAATGGCATCCATATCACAGTCTACAAGGATTTCCTTAACGTCCTGAAAATGACCTGAACTTTCACCTTTAAGCCATAACTTGTTTCTTGAAGTGCTCCAATAGTGGGCTTTGCCGGTTTCGATTGTTTTCATCAATGCTTCTTTGTTCATGTTAGCCAACATTAGAATTTGATTTGTTTTAGCATCTTGTGCAATGGCAGTAATCACTTTAACGCCATTGATTTCATGTCTGAAGTTTATTTCCATTTTCATTCCTCTTTTAAGTATCCGACAATATTGTCAACATCAACCAGGTTCTGTTCACCGCTAATCATATTCTTAACGGTAACTTTTCCGTCAGCCAAATCGTTGGCACCAATGATGACCATCTTTTCAACCTTTATCTTGTCTGCATAGTTCATCAATTTCTTGAACTTTTTGCCGTTCAAGTCAACATCTGTTTTAAAGCCGTTCTTTCTCAATTGTTGTGTGATTTCAAAGGCTTTTGGTCTGACATCTTTTGAAATTGGAGCTACATAAACGTCCAGATGTGAAGGCAATTCCTCTTTATCGGTTAGCTCTTCAATAGCGTTCATTAATCTATCAAAACCTAAAGCAAAACCGGTGGATTCCACTTCTTGACCTCCGAAGAGTTTCACTAGGCTGTATGATCCTCCGCCACAAATCTGCTTTTGGGCGCCCAGTTCAGGAACGTAAATCTCAAAGACGATTCCTGTATAGTAGTCAAGTCCTCTTGCAACGCCTAGGTTTAGGGTATAATTTTCAACTTGGAAAGCTTCCAATAGTGAAATCAATTCCTTAAGCTCTTCCAATGATTCTTTCGGTTCGTCGTAAGGGGCAATCAATTCTTCAACATCTGGAATAATGGATTTATCTCCAACAAGGTCAATCAGTTTCAATAATATTTGGTTTAGTTCGTCATTGTCGATAATCGGTTCGTCACCGCTCAATGATTCGATAAGCAAATCTTTATCTCCTTTGTCAATGACAACCATGATTTCGCTTTGGGTTTCAGTTGAAATGTCGAAGTGTGAGAATAGTCCTCTGATGATTCCAAGGTGGTTTATGTTAACGTCAGCGGTGGTAATTCCTAAGGAATTTATAGCATCTGTACATAGCGCAATAACTTCCGCTTCGCCTTGAGGTGTTTTTGCACCAATCAATTCACAGCCGAACTGCCAGAATTGTCTGAATCTTCCTTTTTGAGGCCTTTCATATCTAAAGCAGCTTCCATAATAATAAAGCTTAATTGGTTTTGCAGCTGTTTTTTCAAGTTCATTTAAGTATAATCTTGCAACTGGAGCTGTTATTTCAGGTCTTAATGTTAATTCTCTATCTGATTTGTCTTTAAAATTGTATAGTTGATTTACAATTTCATCTCCAGATTTTGTTGTAAATAATTTTAATTCTTCAAATAATGGAGTTTTGATTTCTTGATAACCGTAACTTTCGAATACTTTTCTTAAGGTACTTTCTGCTTTTTTTCTTTCTCTCATCTCTTCAAATAAGAAATCTCTAGTACCTCTTGGTCTTGTAAATTCCATGTTTACTCTCCTTGTATGTGATATATTATAGTTAAAATTTGTATATCCAAATTTATATAATCTTTGTTAATCAATAAAATATTATATGAATATTAAAGGTAGTACAAATATTGTCGGATTAATCGGCCATCCTGTTGAACACAGCTTTTCACCGCCGATGCACAATGCCGCATTTGATGAATTGGAAATGGATTATGCCTATGTCGCATTTGATGTCAATCCCTCTGATTTAAAATCAGCTATTGACGGTGCCAAATCACTAAATATAAAGGGATTCAATGTCACAATCCCCCATAAGATTGAAGTTATGCAGTTTTTGGATGAAATCGATGAGGTTGCAGGCTTGATAGGGGCGGTAAATACAATTGACTTTAAAGACATGAAAGGTTATAATACCGATGGAATCGGTGCTGTAAAAGCGATAGAGGAAGTAACAGATATCAAAAACAGGAGTGTAGTGGTTGCAGGTGCAGGAGGAGCATCAAGGGCCATTTCATTTTATCTTGCAAAATATGGTGCGGATTCAATAACAATATTAAACCGGAATGTTGAAAGAGCCCAAAGCTTGGCAAGGGATGTGGCAGGTTCCGGTCTGATTAGTGAAGTCATTGCAGATTCAATCTCCGAAATCGGTTCATGTTTAAGTAATGCGGATATCCTGGTGGATACAACACCTATCGGAATGCATCCCAACATCAATGACGAACCTATTGCCCTGGCTAAGGATATGCATGAAGATTTGGTCGTATTCGATGCTGTTTACAATCCTAATGAAACAGTATTGTTAAAAGAAGCTATTAAGGCAGGGGCAACTCCGGTTTATGGAATCAAAATGTTATTGTATCAGGGCGCTGAAAGCTTTAAAATATGGACAGGCAGGGACGCTCCAGTTGATGCAATGGAAAAGGCATTGAAAGATACGCTTAATTTAGAATGATAATATGGATTTAATGTTTAATGTTTCAGGATTCAATGAAGAAAAAGAGGAATTTTCAACTTCTAAAAAGGACGTATTGAAGTTTTTGAAAATCATAGGGGTTGATAGTCGCTTTATTTCATATACTCCTCAAAAAATCTACATTAACAATCTGAGGTTTTCGAAGTTTTCAAGAACAAGGCAGGCTACCTTCAATAAGCAGTATCCCGACATCGAAGTCGTGAGAAATTCTCTATTCCAGAAAATATGTTCAAAGTCATCAAAGCATCTTGCATTGGAAATTGAACCAAATTCATCCATCCTAATGCCTGATGACAATTTCATCATCGAATTGATTATGGAACCATATACCCGCAAATATGGCGTTAAGCTAGTTTATGAAGGGGATTATGACCTAAAGGTAAATCCTTTGATTTTGGATGATCAGGTCAATGATATCTTTGAAGGCATATTTTCAGGCGATGGCTTGAATTTCAGTAAAAAATCCGATGAGATTTATCCTTTAATTAACGTTCCTTTGGATTGGATTAATTCATTTTTAGAAATGGACAATCAGGAATTGATAGAAAATAAAAATAAAAATGAATTGGCTATTTCCTTCAGCGAATTTTTAGAGGATGTAGCTCCCCAATACAAAGAAAATGTTGTAAAGGCAGCCCAATTCATCGAGGAAAAATTAGAAACTGAATAATGATACCTGTTTATCGGTTTTCTTTTTATCCTTTTTCTCTTCAGCTTTTTCTTCCTGAGGTTCTTCTTCAACAGGTTCCGGTTCTTCAATGATTTCTTCTTCTGCTTCTTGTGGTGGTTCTTCTTCAACTTTTGCCCCATCAAGACCTGGAATTTCAAATGGAAGTTCATCTTCTGGTTCTTGTTCAACTTCAGGAATAACATTCATCATTTGATTCTTAAGCTCTTCAGCACGTCTGTCACGTTCTTCAACTCTCATTTGAGCTTTTTGTTTTTCCATTTTTGTAACAACTTTTTTAGGAATCTTTTTGGATCTGAATCGTTTGATTTCATTATCTTCAAGTTCCAGGTAGTCGGAAATTTCCCAGGCAAGTTCATCATTTTTAAACATTATTTCAAGGTACGGAAACATGGAGATGGCTATAGCATGTGAGATATGTAATTTATCAGACATTTTTTGAGCTATATCGTCCCTTAAATTTCTTTTTCCTCTATTGCGGCTCATTAATGTGAAAATGGTTGGTGTCTGTATTTTTGTGAACTTCTTATAGGTTTCATCCTTTGAATTGCTTACCCCGATTCCCATAAAGTCAGTTGCATACTTCCAATAGCCATAGTTTCTGCTGGTTATTGTTCTTCCAAAGAACAAATCGGCTTTTGAAATATAGTCATATGCTTTTTTAATTTCATGTTTTTTCTTGTATTCCCTTGGAATGTTTTCTGCAATATATTCCATTACAAGTGTCGGGTCTTCTTCAATCCAAAGCGCTTCCTTGACATGGGCGGGAGTCTTACTTTTCAAAACGCCTGTAATTGCATTGAAAATATCTGAACGGGTATCCTTGGTAACCATATCCTTTACATCATCAACTTCCAGTGTGGAATCCTTATCGGATAATGCCTGCAATGTATTGATTGCTGATCTGACGTCCCCTTGGGACTTCACAGCTATTTCTTTTAAAGCCTGAGGATTTGCATCCACTCCTTCAGCTATTGCAATTTTTCTTAAAAGCGCGGATATGGAATTCCATCTTGCCTTTTTCATTTTGATTACTTGGCATTTTGGCTTGATTGATTGAAGTCTTTTTGAATAGAAATCATTAGCTATTAAAATCATCGGATGTTTGGAACTTTTGATTATCTCGCCAATGGCTTTAACTCCGCCACGGTCATTTGTTCCATGAATACCATCCACTTCATCAAGAATAATTAGCTTGTGCTCTTCTCCAAAAAGTGATCTTGAAGATGAGGATTCCCCAATTGTACTTTTGATAACGTCCTGTGAACGTTTATCACTTGCATTAAGCTCAATATACTCTGAAAATTCTTTTGCAATGATTTGAGCCAAGGTTGTTTTCCCGATTCCTGGCGGGCCAACTAAAAGTAGGGGTATTTGAGGGTTGTTTGATTTCCAAGCATTAACCCAATCTGTGATTATCTTAATCTCTTTCTTGTTACCTACCACTTCACTTAATTCCTGCGGTCGGTATTTGTCCGTCCATAACATTTCTATACCTTATAAGAATTGAGTTAATAATGCTTCAAGCTGTATTCTTGGATTGGCTCCTTCCCTAATTCTAAAATCACATTCAGCTATTGCTTCAATTAAATCCATATAAATGTTCGCATCCATTTTTCCTTCAATTACTCTTTTGGAAACATCCTGATAAATCTGGGTAACCATGTCCTCTCCACTGGTTCCCTGCAGAACCATGGTTTCCCTTAAGATATTGCGTGCGCCCATGAAATCTCCCATAAGGGCCTTGTTAATCATGTTTCCTATATCTTGCGGTTTGGCTTTTGAAACGACTTCATAAACAGAATCTTCTGTAATTGCTTCTCCTTCTGAAGCTGCAGCCTGCAATACATTTACGGCCTTACGCATATCTCCTTCAGCGAAATATACAATTGTTTCAAGACCTTTGTCTTCTGCCTCAAATCCTTCGCTTTCACAGATAAATTTCAAACGTTCTTTAATGTCCTCTCCCTTGATTGGAGCGAATCTGAATATTGCACATCTGGATTGAATAGGGTCGATAATTTTTGATGAATAGTTACATGAGAGTATAAATGAAGCGGTTTTTGTATACATTTCCATTTCACGACGAAGAGCGTGTTGAGCATCTTTTGTCATGTTGTCTACTTCGTCTAGAAATATTATTCTAAATGGCGCACCAACTGGTTTTAATCTGCAGAAATTCTTAATGCGTTCCCTTACTGTGTCGATTCCTCTTGCATCGGATGCATTTAGTTCTAAGAAATTTTGTCTCCAGTATTCTCCTAAAATTGATTTTACTAAAGCTAAGGCTGTTGTTGTTTTACCAACACCTGCTGGACCTGTAAACATTAAGTTAGGCATGCTTTCTTCGCCTACATATTTTTCCAATCTTGTTACGATTTGCTTTTGTCCTACAATATCTTCTAATTTTTGTGGTCTATATTTTTCTACCCATGGTCCGCTCATTTAATCACCATTTCTTTATAGTAACATTTATGTGTGATGTGGTTAAATTATTTTTTGCTTAACTTTTTTATTATATGAAAATCTATTAATATATAATTAAAGTGAGCATTTGGTAAGTAATGTTTACGGAAAAAAATTAAGGTGTTAATAATGAAAGGCACATGGAAACTTAAGTTAAGAATGTGGATTACATCAATTTTAATGTTTACAATTGTTTATTTCTTCATAATGATGGTGGGACTGTATATGGGAGTAAGCAGTTGGCTTTTGTATATGGTTGCAAGTTTAATAATCGTATTTCTCCAATATTGGTTCGGACCATCTCTTGTTAAACGTTCAATGAATGTAAGGCCATTGTCCGAGGCAGAAGCTCCTCACATTCATCAAATGGTTCAAGAATTGGCTGATGCAGCAGGAATTCCAAAGCCTGAAATAGGTTTGTCCGAGGTCAATATTCCAAATGCATTCGCTTATGGAAGATCAAGAAGAAGTGGTCATATTGCAATAACCCGCCCAATTTTAGGATTGCTGGACCGCGATGAGCTAAAAGCCGTGATTGGTCATGAAATGGGCCATATCAAACATAATGACATGATTGTGACAACAGTCGTAAGTGTCATTCCAATGATTTGTTATTACATTGCATTGTCATTCATGTTTTCAGGTGATAGAGATAACGGCGGAACAATCATTATTGGAATTTTAGGCTATGTATTCTACTTGTTTGGACAACTTTTGGTGCTGTTCATTTCAAGAATAAGGGAATATTATGCCGATGAAGCCAGTGTTGAATTTGGAAACAGACCTGCAGCATTAGTATCCGCATTATATAAATTATCTTATGGTGCTGCAAGATGTGATGAGAAAACAATCGCTGATTTAAATACAAATCGTGCATTTTTCGTCAATGATATAAATAATGCAAAAAATGATATTGTCGACTTCAGACAAATCGACTTTGACGGTGATGGAAGAATTTCCGATGACGAGTTAAGAAGGCTTGCCAATTCCGATGTTAAAATATCTAAGAAAAATGGGGCCATGGAATTGTTATCCACTCACCCGGATTCATTAAAAAGAGTAAAAAGACTTGCTGAATTAGAAGATCAGGTGTAATTATGAAGATGATTTTAGATGAACGTGGTAAGAAGTATGTTTTAAAACCGGGAACCGAGTTTCAAAGTGATTTGGGAATAATCAAGGCAGAAGTCCTTGATAATGCTGAAATTGGTGATGAAGTAAAAAGCCACTTGGACCACTCATTTAAAATTGTAAAACCAAACGTCAACGATTTCATTGATGTAATGGACAGAAGATGTTCCATACTTATCCAAAAGGATATAGGGCAAGTTTTAGTACACACTGGTTTGGGTGCTGGGTCACGTGTAGTCGATGCCGGAACCGGTGCCGGAGCCATTGCACTTAATTTTGGAAATGTCGTTGGTCCTGAAGGTGATGTGTTTACATATGAAATCCGTGAGGACTTTGCTGAAGTGGCCAAGAAAAACATAGACAACTTCGGAATTACCAACATCCATGTCAAAAATCAGAACATTAAAGATGGAATTGATGAAGACAACATTGATTTGATATTTTTAGATTTGCCGAAGCCGTTTGAGATATTTGAAGAGGTAATGGAATCCTTAAATGTTGGCGGATGGCTGGCGGTTTATGCCCCATATATCGATCAGGCTGAAATATCTTACAGGGTTGCCAAAAAATTAGGTTTTTATGATATAGAAATCTTTGAAACCTTAGAGCGTGGTCTGGAAGTTAGGCCTCAGGGCGTAAGGCCGAAAACACGTATGGTGGGTCATAGCGGATATTTAGTATTTGCAAGAAAATTATAGCTGGTTTGCTTTTTTTAGCTATAATTATTTTACTATTTTTTTTAAAAAATAAGTATAAGGATTAATTAAAATCCTTATTTCCCCGGATGGATTACTCCTTCAGGGATTTTATAGTCACTGTATTTTTGAGCAATCTTATCAACGGTTCCATCTTTATACATTTCATCTAAAGTCTTTTGAACTTGGTCTCTTAGCTCAGTATTGCCTTTTTTGAATCCAACACCATATTTCTCGGTCATAAGAGTTTCATTCAATATCTTATATTTGCCAACACAATTTTTTTCGACAATTTTATAATTTGCCAATCCATTGTCTACTATTATTGCATCACAAACGCCGGAATCCAAATCCATAAATGCAGTATCATATCCATCGACTTGACTTATTTCCTTAAAGGAATCTCCCAGACTTCTATTTTCATTCATAAGGCTATCATAAGCAGAAGTTCCTACTTCAACTTCAACTGTTTTGCCTTTTAAATCACTAAGGTTTGAAATATCAGAATCTGATTTTACAAGTATTACTACGGAATTGTTGAAATAAGGTTCAGACCAGGTATACTCATCTTCTCTTCCATCAATACTGAATTCACTCCAAATACAATCAATTTCATTACTGTCTAATTCTAACTTTTTAGTATTCCAGTCTATCATTGGCTGTGTTCTAAATGTCCAATTATTTCTTTTACACACTTCTTTTGCTAAATCAATATCAAAACCTGTGAAGTTTCCATCGTCACCTTTATAGCCGAATGGTGGAAATGCAGCGTTGAAACCGACAATAAATTTATCATCAGTATTTGTGGAATCGGATTCCTCGCTGTTGAAGAAATCAAGCATACTGCCAGCACTCACTGCACCTATCATTAGGGATATTGCCAGGATTATTGTTAAAATAAAAATCAATTTTTTATTCATCTTCAATCACTCTTTATTGAAATTTTTATTAAAGTTCAAATCATCAAAGATTAATCTATAATAATTGATTTATAACTGATAATATATTAAAATTATTAAAAAGTTTACAGGTTTTTTTGTTTTTTTTTAAAATAAAAAGAGTTGGAATAATTAGAATTATTCCATAAAAATAGCAGGTTTATAAGGCATTGCATTTTTAGCCTTGTTCTGTGGGTCATATGAGTCATCAGTATGAATAATAACCTCGTTTCCACATTCTTCCTTAATGTAGTCAAGAGCATCAGTTAAGATTTCCTCTTCATTGATTTTACCGATGTATCTTGTTTTTGTTATTTCCTTACCGATTTTTTTAGCCACCATAGCTATTTCTTTTTTGTCATCGTAAATTTTAGCACCTATAGCTCTTCCCATAATCTGGCCGATATCTGGTTTTCCAACTTCATCAGCTATTTTATATAATTCCCATTTCCAATCAGGAGCAAGGTATATGTGGATTTTTTCAACTTCATCCCCAACCATCTGTTTGATGTGTGCAATATCCTTAATGATATTTTCCACCAATTCCTCTGATTTTTCAATTTCAGGACTCATTGCGCTTTCGTCAGCTTCAGGCCATGCAGCTTCACTGACAAATCCTTTTCCACCATATGTACTCCATAGTTCTTCTGAAGTATGAGGGGTAAATGGTGCTAAAAGCCTAATCCATGCTTCAAGAACTGTTGATAGGACATAGATTACTGCTGGATCTTGAGCATCAATGATATGTTTTACTCTGTATAAGTAGTGGTCAACATCCTTTTTGAGAAGGAACAATGAATTTTGAAGAGCTTGTCTTGTTTGGAAAACTTCCAATGCTTCAGTTGATTTTTTAATGTGCTGATTGAGTTGACTAATCATCCATAAATCAATTGTACGGGTTAATTCAACTTCTTCAATGTTGCTTAAATCAAGTGGTGAACCTTTTATTTCTTCAACTTTAGCTGCAAATTCTCTAAACCATTCAAGTCTTCTTTTTGTTCCAAGCACTTCTTTTTCTCTCCAATCGAAGTCTTGCCATGGTTCAGCTGATGCCATCAGGAAGAGTCTCACGACATCTGCAGTATAATCTTTGATTGCATCCTTAAGCAAAATCACATTACCTTTTGAGGAGGACATTTTATTTCCTTCTAAAAGGCCCATACCGAAAACTACAGTTCCTTTTGGCCATTTTTCTTCAGGATAAATTGCACTGTGTGCAAACATTAAAAAGCTTAAGTGATTTCCTACAAGGTCTTTTGCGGATAATCTCCAATCAAGAGGATACCAATAGTTGAATTCATCTTGGATTTCTTTGACTTTCTCTTCAGGCACTGTAATTTCACCGGAATCCTTGTTCAACAATACTTTATCGAAGAAGGCAAGGTTCAAATCATCAGGATTCATATCCCTTAAGTATTTTGCAATTGTATAATAGGACATGTAAATTGTAGAATCGGTTAGAGGTTCAATCAGCCATTGGTTGTCCCAAGGGAGTCTTGTTCCAAGTCCCACTTTTCTGGAGCAGGCCCAATCATCCAACCAGTTAATGTAGTATTCAAAGTTGTTCTTGAGTTCTTTTGGAATGATTGTTTCGCCTTCAAGAACCTTTAAGGTTTTTTCAGTCCATTCCTCATTACCGTATTTCATGAACCATTGGTCATCCATGATTTTAACTACACAGTTGTTTCCGCATCTACATATGACTGGTCTTTCTGCAAAGTCATACATTATTGTAGCCATATTGTCGGCTATTAATTTCTCTTTTAACTCTTCACGAGCAAAGCGAACTTTCATGCCTCCGAAATCAGGAATGGATTCAATGATGGTACCTTTACTGTGTTGCTGTTTGTACAGTTCATTGGTAGCCTCATGCAATTTTTCATCATTCTGGTCGGTAATTCCAAGTCTTTCGATAATGTCTGCAGCAGGGATTTCCCCATAGCCTTTAAGGGTACATACTGGAATCGGATGAACGTTTTCAATGATGCCCTCTAAGTTGTATTTGGCTATTAGTTCTTCGTTGTTTTTCAAGTCTTGAAGTGCAATGTAGTCTGCCGGTGCATCAGCAGGTTCGGAAAATACAACCCCACTTCCGTAGGATGCACTTACAAAGCTTGCTGGGAAAATAGGCAAATCATCGCCAGTGAATGGATTTTTAGCCATTTTACCAATTAAATCGTTAGGGTCAATTTCAGATATGATGTCCAAATCTTTTATCTGATTGGATAAATTGTAGTGAGCTTCTTTTGTAATGACCCATTTTTCACCTTCAGCATTAACCAAAACATATTCAACATCAGGATTTAGCCAGATGTTGGTTGCTCCGACAATAGTTTCAGGTCTTAAAGTTGCAGTTACAAGGATTTTGTCTTCAATTGGGAATTTTAAAAGAGTCAATTCATTTACTCCGACACCTTCACCTTCAAGCAAATCGTGGTCTCCAACCGGATTGTCACAGTTCGGACAGTATTTTACCGGGTGTTCTCCTTTTGCAACCAATCCTTTTTCGTGCAGTGTTGTAATCTGCCATTCGATGAATTTTTTGTAGGTAGGGTCAATTGTCCTGAATTCCCTTCTCCAATCGATGGAGTATCCCATTTCATCCATTACTTCATGATATTCTGTTGAGAAGTATTTTACAATGTATTCAGGGTCTTCTAATTTTGGAAGTTCCTCTTTAGGAACGCCATGCACTCTGTGGTACAAATCAAGTGTCCATGGATCTTTTCTTTGAATCCTATCTGCTATTCCAATAACCGGCGCGCCGGTTACGTGCCATGCCATTGGGAATAATACATTATACCCTTCCATTCTTTTGAATCTAGCATAAACATCAGGCACAGTATATGTACGGCCGTGACCTATATGCATTGCTCCACTAGGGTATGGAAAAGCAACGGTAAGGTATAACTTTTCTCTTTCATCTGGGTTTGATTCAAATAACTTTGCATCAGCCCATTTTTTCTGCCATTTCTTTTCAATATTTTCGCTCACTAAATCACCATTATAATATTGTTTTTTGAGGACTTTCAGGAACTTTACTTTTGTGTTCGCTCCTGATCATTTTATTAATAATCATATCAACATCATCCGCTGAAATATTTAACTTTTCAGCAATTTCAGTGTTTTTCATATCTCTTTCAGTATTGAGATATAGGATTTGGTCAAGTAAATCATAGCTCATTCCGATTTCCGATTCATCGGTTTGATTATCCCATAATCCTGCACGAGGAGGTTTATCAATAATTTGTTTTGGTATATCTAAGAATCTGCTTAGTTTGAATACGTCAGTCTTATATAAATCTCCAATCGGTTCAATGTCGCATGCGCCATCACCATGCTTTGTAAAGTAACCAATCAGTATTTCACTTTTATTGCCTGTTCCGCAAACGAGGTAATTTTTGTGATTGGCATAATAATAAATGATTGACATTCTGATTCTAGCTTTCAGATTGCCTATGGCTAAATCATCGTTGTCAAACTGAGTAATAGATAAGTATTCATTCAAAATGCTGTCAATAGCTATTTCTTTGTGGTCTATTCCCAATATTTGAGCTATTTCGATTCCATGAATCTTATCTTCTGTTGGTGTTGTAGTGGATGGCATAGTAATTCCAAAAACGTTTTCTTTTCCAACAGCTTCGCAGGCCAAATAAGCTGCAAGTGTTGAATCAATACCTCCGCTTAATCCGATTACAATCCCATCGGTTTTTGCTTCAGATACTTTTGTTTTTATGAATTCAACAAGGTCATTTTTTGTTTTTTCACAGTTTAGTTCTGGAATTTCACTAATATTTTCACCAACCTTATCATTTATACATGAAATAATTTGTATTTATTAATTTATATATTATGTGTAGAATATGGTTTCAGAATTTAGCAATTAGTTTAATTAATATTAACATCAATTATTAAATAAGGAATAATAATTTGACATAAACGTTTTGGATTCGCACAGACAGATGATGTTCAATTGGTTGACCTTCTTTGTGTTCCTATACGTTATCAAAGTTATGGAAATGACAATATGAGTATGGAAAAATATCAAAATGAAACAGTAAAGGATAAACTCAAAAAAGCGTTTTCATTGTCAGAGGATTCAGCATCAAATGAGGAGATTCGTACACGTCTCCTTGATGGTGGAAAGGTTACCGGAACAAATATGTGTGTACTGGTATGTGCAATGGTAATTGCTTCTGTCGGCCTCAATGTTAGCTCAACAGCAGTAATCATCGGTGCTATGCTGATTTCACCAATTATGGGAAGCATCCTTGCTTCAGCATATGCAAGCACATCTGGAAATTACACTTTGCTTCGTAATCATACTATTGGTTTCGGATTGCAGATTGCAATCAGTGTTACTGCAGCAACAATTTATTTTCTTTTCTCTCCGGTTAAGGAGCCGACTGTAGAATTGCTTGCAAGAACATCTCCAACTTTTTTTGATGTGCTCATCGCATTTTTCGGAGGGCTTGCAGGAATTATCGGACAAACAAGAGTAGACAAAACAAACACGGTTATCCCTGGTGTTGCAATTGCAACAGCTCTTATGCCGCCGCTATGTACCTGCGGGTTTTCGATTGCAAACGGTAGATGGGACATGCTCCTTGGAGCAGGATATCTGTTTATCATAAATGCGTATTTCATTTTCCTTTCCGCAAGCGTTATTTTGAGTGTTTTGAAAATCCCGAAAACTAAGGAATTGACAGAAAAACAATGGAAAAGGCATCGTTTAAGAATGATTCGTAATACAATTATCATTGCCGTTCCAAGTATAGTGGCGCTTTATTCAATGTTGCCTTAAGAGGAATTAGTATAGGATTTATTGCATATCTAATGATAAATGTTTTTACAATGTTTGTTCAAAAATAAAATTATAAGACTTAGATTGTATTTTAAATGAAAGGAGATAAGATATGATGGATGAAAATTCCATAAATGAAAATAATGCAAATCGTATGAGCAAAAACGAGTATTATCTTGCAATTGCTCTTGCCGTATCAAAAAGAAGCACATGTTTAAAAAGACGATATGGGGCAGTAATAGTCAATAACGATGAAATAATCAGTACAGGTTATAATGGAAATCCAAGAGGGGAGGAAAACTGTTGTGACAGGGGGAACTGTCAAAGAATGAACCTTCCATCTAATTCAGGAAACTATAATGATTGCTTTTCAGTACATGCCGAACAAAATGCTATGATCAGCGCCAGCAGAAATGAAATGCTTGGCTCAACCATTTATCTAGCTGGAGAAAAGTATGATGAAGGAGCTTGGGTGGAAATAGATGATGCGGAACCTTGTCCGATATGCTTTAGAATGATAAAGAACTCCGGAATTGATAAAATAGTTAGTAAAAAGGGAATTTTAAAACTACGTGATTCAGTTTCAAACGAATGTTGCCAATTATAATCTTTCATCGATGGCATGGCAATAAATTCAACAAAAAATAGAAAAAATGGTAAAAATTTTATGCGATTACTTGACTAATGATGTCTTCACTAACAGCAGTAATCTTAACTATTTTACCGTCTTGTAAGTATTCAAACTCAAATTTGTCTTTGCCGTCATCGGATTCTTTAATAAGGAAACCGTCTTTACCAGCGATATTTTTCTTTTCAGCATTTGCAGGATTAATAGAATCGATTTTCTGATTATCTCTTGTGCCTACTTTAAATTCTAATTCATCGCCAGCGGCATTCTTATATTCAGATGATGCTTCAGTATCAACAGCAGTACCGTCTATATCTTCTGTTTCAGTAAGATTGGCTGCATCAAGTTCTTTTTCAACTGCAGTATATCCTTCTGGAATTTTAAAGTGGATACCGTCTAAAGTTATCTCTTGTGTAGTTTCAGCACTAATGGCGGCCATTGAAACAACTGCAAATAAGAATACTCCAAGAACCAACAATCTTTTCATGTTCATAATGTTACCTCCCGATATTTATATTAATAGATAATTTGATAATTTTATTTAAATTTATAGGATTTTCAAAATTATGTGTTTTTTTATTGTATTTTCATCACATTTGAACTGAGTTGATGAAAAATAATTAAAAATAAATGGATTAATGATGAAATTATTTAATATCGAAGATTTTTTCAATCTCAAATTTTTCCATTCTTCTTATTGTATCGAGATCTTTGAATAATTTGGTTTCATCATTATTGGTGAGGAAAACAAAACCTCCGATGGTAAGTAAATCAATTGTTTTAGGATAAAAATGTTCACCCTTAAATATTGAATCCGCATATTCGAACGATTCTAAATCATCAAAGGCTTCTTCGAAAGTTGGTGTTATAACGTCGATTTCTTCATGAATAATCAGATATTTGATGATATAATTGGTTAAATATTTGAGAGGTTTATTGGATTTTTTTATGCATTCCTCCGGGTCAATATAGGATTCAAGTGATAATGCTGTTGAATGATGTCTCCAAACGCTATCTATTAAAGAATATTTTTGGAAAGGTCCGGGAATTCTGCTGTTCATTTCCATCAAGACAGGCCCGTTTTCATCTATCTTATATTCGCCATGTATTGCACCATACTCTAAACCCAATGCGGAAATGACTTTATCGTTATACTCAACAAGTTCTCTAAAATGAGGGTCTGTTTCATCGATAGCTACTTCATAATCATATATGGCTCCTCTGCCCTCAATTATAATTTTTTCATAATAAAATGCACTTATAATCCTATTGTGTCCTCTACAACAGACTGAATTTATAACATACTCTTTGCCACCGATATATTCCTGTATAACTAATTTATCATCTTCATCACGATTTATGTCAAAAGATATATTTTTCATTTACATTAGAATGGTCAACAATATTTATTCTTGTGCAGAACACACTTACTCCAACAACAAAAATAACAATAATATTAAAAGAATTATTTCCATTTTTCTCCCCCTAAAATAAAAAAACTTCACGTCCCGTGATTAATTGTTTATCTTTGTACATATATAAAGATTTTCGCATGTAAGTGGTTACTTACATTGTAAAATTAAAAAATAAGGTATAATAAAACTTTATTTAGGAAATTAATGTCTAATAATGGAATATGTACAAAATTAGCCATAAAATTAATATTTAAATTTCAATTTTTGGCATTGGTTTTTATAGAGATTTAAGGAACAGGCTAATAAATATGAAAAATCGGCATTGAAATAATGCTATAATAACTAACTTTATATACTATAAAACATTAAATATCATTTAGTAACCAAAAGTAAGTTTAAGTAAAATCATATAGTTGCCAAAATTCATAACTTCACTTGGCAAAAGCACATGAAAGGTAAGTATATGGAATTTAGACCTAGGCTTAAAGTAATTTTATTAAGGAGGTAAATTACATGGCATTTAAAGATTATTTCAAATTTAATAAAGATAAAACAACTTTTATTTTTGTAGGTGGGAAAGGAGGTGTTGGTAAAACTTCCATCTCTTCTGCTACTGCATTATGGTTGGCCGAACAGGGTAAAAAAACTTTAATTGTATCAACCGACCCTGCACATTCTTTGGCAGATTCACTTGAAGTGCCTATCGGCAGTTACCCTCGTGAAATCAAAACCAATTTATTTGCAGTTGAAATTGACCCTGATGAAGCGATGGCTCAAAAACAAGCACAATTGGAGGCTGAAAAGGCAGCAAACCCTAATGCTGATGGCGGTCTATTCGGCATGGACTTCCTATCAGACCAATTGGACATGGTATCCTCATCACCTGGTGCAGATGAGGCTGCTGCGTTTGAAATGTTCATGGCTGTAATGAATTCCGATGAATATGACGTTGTTGTATTTGATACCGCACCAACAGGACACACTTTAAGATTATTGTCCTTCCCTGAAGTAATGGATTCCTGGGTTGGTAAAATGATGATGCTTAAGGCAAAATTAGGTACTGCAACAAATGCATTAAAGAAAATCATGCCATTCATGGATGCAGTTGATGATCCTCAAACTTCTGAAGATTTAAAAAGGACTAAAGAACAAATCGATAAGGCAAAAGAAGTTTTATCCGACCCTGATAGAACCACATTTAAGATGGTTGTAATTCCTGAAGAAATGTCTATATATGAGTCAGAAAGAGCATTAGAGGCACTTGGAAAATATGATATAACAGTTGATAGTGTCATCGTAAACCAAGTAATGCCTGATATCTGTGATTGTGACTTCTGTCATTCAAGACATAAATTACAACAAAAACGCTTGGCTTTAATCGATCAAAAATTCCCAGACCAACACATTGCGGAAATTCCTTTGTTTAAAGATGAAGTTAAAGGTCAAGAAAAATTGTTAAAGTTAGCTCATATTTTATATGAAGGCGAAGACAACGATGAAGTTGTCCAAGAAGCTATACAGCTTTAAAAAATAAAATAAGTTAAAATAAAATCTATTTTAACTTTTAATTTTCTTCTTTTTTAAAAAACCATTGGCAAAATGGGATAAATATTATTAAAAACAATATTGCTAAACTTATTGAAAGTGTTTTCATGGTTACCAGTTCGTAAATTAGAACTAGGATAAACGCAATATCCAAAATCTGCACTATTATATGTTGATTTCTAAATTTGTCAATTATTTTCATTATATCACTTTCCAACTTTCATCCCAGTATTTGCTTGGCATGCTGAAAGGAGTCCAGGTATCTTCACAAAAATACTTGTAGGTTTCCTGCTTTGTTAGTTTTTTTGTTTTTCCATTAGTAATAAGTATTGCATTGTCCCTATCTAAAGTTAGGTCATTGTTGATTTTAACTTCAATATAATCACATCCTCCTTTATTATTGGGAATGTTGTACACTTTTTTTGATTGAAGATAACCCGGCCTTGTAAATGTGACCTTATCCATTGTTGCATGCCAATATTCCTCATCAATCATCCCTTCTCTATATTTGTTTCCGGCATCCTGTATTAAAACCATGGCTGACAATAATCCTAAACTGGCTGCCGATGCGCCTGTAGATAATTTGGTTAATATGAATGTCAGTCCCTTGTAGGCGATTGCAGTAAATGGTTGGATATTGCTTAATTTATCGGTCAATAGATATGTTCCCGGTGCAACAAATTTTATCGCTTCCCGTATTTCTTTTATCACGTCTTTTGGTATATTTGAAATGCTGCAGCAGTCTTCTGTTGTAGAGATGCTTGATCCCTTATAGATTGAATTGTTTCTGTTAAGTATCACGCTGGATACTCCGCTTGTACAATTCAGTATGACTGCAGAAGAATTGTCATGTGAAAAAACATATAATAGGTTTCCCATCTGAACCATGCTGAATTTGCTCTTCGAAACAGAATCAAACATCCTGTTCAGTGAATTGTCACTTTTATCAGAATACCTGCTTGAAATGCTTTTAAGGGAATAATCCTCAAGTTCGGGCAAGTTCAAAGAATTGATCAATCTGAATAATTGGACATTCTTGTTCTTTCCCTGGACATCCATTCCCATATCTGCATTTAAGATATTTAAATATGTATCTTCAAGGTTTATTCCAGCCATTATGGTTAAGGTGTGGTTTCTCTGCCATTTCACTTTAAAATCACTGGCATATTTGTTAGCAAATATATCAGCAAGCCATGTGGTTTCAAGGGATGCCAAATGCATTCCATAAACATTCATCACTCCAAACCTATTCAAGTAACTGGGATTTTTTGAAATCCAGTTTTCCAAAACCCTTTTGGTAATCTTTTCATTTATAATGCTGTATGATTGCAGAACTTCAAATCCCATTGTATTTCTATATTTGTCGCTTAATCCGTAGCTTATTGTTTCTCCTTTTTCAATTTCTTCTTTACCGTCTATCATAAATTTGGTTATTATATCCTCTTTTGATGGATAACCTACAATATAATTCATATAATAGCTGAATTCCACAGGAATTTTTGTATTCGCAAATCTTATTGATTCGAGGTTATGAAGGGTTATCTCATCGTAGGTTTTATAGTTGAAATCATATAGTGCCCTTCCATAAAATTTTGAAATGCTGTATTTTAAACCTAATTCATCATAATTTACTGTTTGAATGTTGATTTTGGCAAGAACCTTATCGTTTTCCATATAATAAAATGTTTCGCCCTGGTCTAAACCTTTACTCGCGTAAAATCCGAATAATGCTGTATTTTCATGGGTTTTGCTCTGATAATCGATTTCAGTATAATCGTGTATTGCTGAAATGACAATTCCGTCTTTTTTCAGATTATTTTTATCCATACTATTTTCGATATCGCTTCCATCTAAAGGAATCAGATAGCTTCTAAGCCCAAGCAATGTTGAATCTATGCCATTGACTCTTGCTGTTGAAAATCTATATGTTTTGCCTCCAACTTCAACGGTAAATAATTCGTTTTTTGGCATTTTTATTATTCCGTCAAATCCGGTTTTCAACGAATAGTAATAGTTTTCATAGACATAGGGGACAGTAACGTTAACGTAATTTGGAATCAATGTCGTATGTTTAAATGCGGTTGTTATCACTTTTTTTACAGTAATCTTGTTGGAATTTTTAATTCCGTCATATTCTGTTGTTATAGTGTATGTTCCGGCTTTCAAATCTATAGTTAAAGATGCAATGCCGTTTTTGTTTGTTGTTTTTGCATATGATTTTCCATTGAGATTTATGGATATTTTTTGATTTGGTGATGCATTTCCGGTGCTGTCTAGAATTTTAACGCTAAATTTTCCGGGGACATTGTCATTGATTGTCAAATCGTTGGTTACAATCAGCGATTTTATCATAATCGTCTTTTCCAGAATTTCAGATGTCTGTGTGTTGATTGATGTAATGCTATATTTGCCGGGTTTTTGGTTTATCACTATTTTTGCAATGCCCTTATTGTTTGTTGTGACATTGTAGATTTTGTTTTTTAACTTAAATGCAACGGATGAACTTTTAAGCAAATTTCCTTTTTTGTCATAAAAAATAGAATAGTATTTATCTGTATTTTTATAGTATTTTGTAAAATCACTGCATTGTATGGTGCTTTTCACCGTTATCGTGCTTTTAATTAATCTTCCGTAGTGAGTGCTGTTTCCCGTAAATTTTGTTTGTATGGTGTAGTTTCCACTTTCCAAATTTATTTTAAGCGAAGCAACACCTTTGCTATTGGTTTCTCTTTTGTATGTGATATTATTTATTGTAAAATCTATTTTTGCCTTGCTTATCGCCTTATTGTTACTGTCTTTTAATGTTGCTGTGAATTTACTTCCGTCTTTGTAGTACATATTCAGGTTAGGTGCATTTATTGTTACTTTCTCTTTAACGGAAGTGCTTGAAGCACCTAACTTTTCTGTTTTCTCATTACTTGTTTCTTGCTCTGGATTCATATTGCACAAATCCTGAGTTGGTTCGTCATGTTCAATAGTCATTATTGTTTCATTTTCATTATCTGTTGCAGATACTGCACTAATCAAAAATAGAAATAATAAAATGAAACATGTGGTGTTTATTTTCCTGTTCATAGTATCTACCTTAAAGTCAATTTTTACAAATCAACGATTAAAGTATGATATATGAGCTATAAGAACTTTATTAAAAAAATTAAATAGTAATTGTTATTTAAAATGAATTTTAAGCATAAATAGTTCTAATAAATGACCATAATGCACATATAAGTAAATTCACTTTGAGCAATTTCTTTTAAGGTGGACTCAACAATTCTTTCATCGGGATAACTTAGTCTTTCGCAGACTACAACTTTCCTGTCTGCTTCAACACCATTATCCAATAAAAATTGTGCCATATCCTTTACTTTTCTTGAAGGAAGTGCAATTGTTGTTTTTCCATTGTTAATCACAGGTAAAATGTCTTCTATATTTTCTCTTCCATGAAATGTCATCACATTGGCATTGTCCCATTGGATATGGCATTTTGCAGCTGCAAGCTGAAGGGAGCTGATTCCCGGGATTACTTCAATATTTTCCTTTGGAAAATCCTTTTCAGCCGAAATTCTTAAAACAGTATTTAAAACGCCAGAAAAACCGGGATCTCCTGTTGACAATATTGAAACTGTATTGCCGTCGCAAGCTAATTGGACTCCTTCTTCAAGTTTATCAAGCAGTTCTTTTACATTAAACGCAATCTTGTTTTGCACATCATCAAACAATTCGATTGCACGAGTGCTTCCAACAGTGTAGTCGCTTGTTTTCACGGTGTCTATTGCTTTTTTAGTCAAATATTCGCTTGCACCAGGCCCGATTCCAATAATATAAATTTTACCAGTCATTTCAATCATCAGTTAAATATTTTCACGGTTAAGATATCTTGTTAAATAATTTGTATTAACTCATTATTAAGATTTTAATTCTTCGATTTCATTTTTCAGGAAGTGATATATTGAGGAAGCTCCGATTAGCTCTCCAGGGTCTTTCCAATCATAAGGATATAATATGAACGGTTTTGTTTGGTCTCCTCCAAGACCTCCATGAGAGCCGATTAACTCTTCAAATGCGCAAACTTCATCAAGCTTTTCATCATAAAAACTGTTTACAAGGAGGTCAGGCATGTTGTCAAATGAATTTTCGCGTTTTAAATGCATGGCGGCATTTTCACCAAAGCCTTCGAGAGGGTTTTTACCAACAACTTCATCGTTATCCAAATAGTAGATTCCTTCTTGACCTATCACCATTCCTCCATTGGAAATTGAATTAACAAGTATAAATCCGATTCCCGGATGCTTAACAAGTCCTGGAATCAAATCAGGAAATAGCAAAACGATTTCTTCATAATTCAGTCGCTGTTTCCATTGTGTTAAGTAGATTAAACCTAAATTCCCTGAACCTAATACTATTAATTCTGAATCTTCTGCCTTTTTTGTAGTTAGTTCGGTGCTTTCATACCCTTCAATGTAGTCCAAACTATTTGTGTATTTTTTTCTTAGGTTCAAGTATTGTTCATTTTCAAATATTAGTTTAGGTTTCCTTTTTGCGAGTCCTCCTTTAATGTTCTGTAATGGCTCATTATCTTCAAACAATTCGTCGCGAATATCTCCTACTTTTTCTTTTATGCTTTTTATTTGCTTGTTTTCAGGAATGACTGCGTCTCTGAAGTGGTCAATATTATATTTTGTCTTAAAGATTTTCAAATCTTCAGGAAGCAATCTTCTAACGTAGTCTCCCAAGGTTATTCCGTATCTCTGTTTGAATGTTGCGCCATTTGACTGGCCATGATCTGATAAGATTACCATTTCATAATCCCTATCACTCATTTCTATAGCTGATTTGATTTTTGAAAATTGTGAATCGATTCTTTTTAATGTGCCCCAAACGTCTTCATCGCGAACCCCTGAATGGTGAGCTATCTCATCATATCCCATAAATGTTGCATATGCGGTATCAATATCTCCGGTGAGTATTTCACTTGTTAAAACATCAGTTGTAACTTCCCTTAAAACTACATTAGCTCCAGCTCTAACTGCAGCATAGACGATTGTTCTTCTCATACGAGGGCGTATGTTTTTCAGATAATGTTTTATTTGTGATGAAATTTCAAGAATTATATCCCATAAAAACAATATGAATAATCTTTGGAAGTTATAGGAATCCAGAAAAACGGCATTCAATGTTTTATTGTAGATGTTGGATAATCCGTTTAATTTGGAAGATGTCAATGTAGGGATTTTACTGTCTCCGGAAAACATGT
Source organism: Methanobrevibacter sp. YE315 (assembly GCF_001548675.1). Classification (NCBI taxonomy): domain Archaea; kingdom Methanobacteriati; phylum Methanobacteriota; class Methanobacteria; order Methanobacteriales; family Methanobacteriaceae; genus Methanobrevibacter; species Methanobrevibacter sp. YE315. The sequence continues at coordinate 2,165,297 of NZ_CP010834.1, read as the reverse complement.
TTGCAACACTAATCCCGTTTACAAGCAAACCTTCGCCGTTGCTGATTTTTTCTTCGAGTTCTGGTGCGTCGCTTAATTTTCCGGAAACAACAATCTTGTTGTTGTTTTCTTTTTCAACCCATCTGTATGCAATGATGTTTTTGTTGTTTCCATGCAGTATTCCTGCCTGGCTTGCACCGGTTTGTGAAGACAAATCTGTTTCCCAGCCCTTTAATGTGTGGCTTTTTTCATCTAACCATCTTTTAATATTGGGCATCACGCCCTTATCGATAGCCATCTTCAAGGTATTTATTGATAGGCCGTCTATTTCAAGCATAATCAATCCAGGATACCTTTTTTTATATGGTGTTTTTTGTTTAAGGGCATAATTAAGGATGGTTTTCATGTATCTGTCATAGTAACTTGTGTTTGTAATGTTTGTAACTAGTGTTGTGGATATTGCAATTACAATCGGAACCTGTAGCATTCCGTAGATTCCAGTATAAACGCCAGGAACAAACAATGAGGTTATATAAAAAATAATGGAATTTATAAACAGTGATGCAATCCCAAAGGTAAATATGATAATCTTCATGAAAAACCTTCTGAAAATTGGCCATAATAATGCACTTGCAATTGCAAAGGCAATTACAATAATGATTGCATTGTACCATGGGCCTATTGTGAAATCCTCGCTGATAAAATCTACTGCATAGATTGCAATTACGTTTGCAAGAAATATTAATGCGCCTGTAATTATTGTTTTTAAGGATGAAATTAATCTGTTCTTTATCATTCTATCTTTATCTTTTGTCGTTTATTAGTTTTTAAGGTAATTACTGTTATTTCTGGTTTGCAGTTTATTCTTATTCTAAAAGAGTTTGTTCCAAGGCCTTTGCTTGTGTATTGAGTCATGTTTCCAACTTTATACAATCCGACAGGATACATTGTTGAATTTGGGCCTCTAAGTGGTGTTGTTTCAAATTTTGGAATAATGAACTGCCCACCATGTGAATGGCCTGAAATCTGAAGGTCGAACATGTTGGTTTGTGAGGATTCTTTTGCAAAATCGGGTTCGTGTACAAGCAGGATGCTTGGCACATTTTTAGGCATTTTGGCTATTACCTTATCTAGATTGTCGGCACATACAGTGCAGCTGTCAACGCCACAGATATTTAGAAAATCACCATTTCTTTCAAGCGTATAAACATCATTGCTTAAATCAACGACATCGGAATTCTTGAAAATTTCCCTGATTTCATCGGCATCCATCCAATGGTCATGATTTCCCAGTACTCCAAATTTACCGTATTTCGCTTTTAGTTTTTTCAAGGAATTCTGCAGGGACTTTTCGTAACCCTTAATGATATATGAGAAATAATCTCCAGTTAATGTGATTAGGTCAATGTTTAGTGTATTCACGTAGTCAACAAGTTCATCCAGATATTCGGGATTGATCCATTGGCCTAAATGGATATCTGTCAAGTTCAATATTCTGAAATTATTAAAATTCCATCCTAGGTTTTTTAATCCGATATCCACTTCTACCAGATCAATTTCATCTGGTGAAAACTTCTTGTCCGGAAGGGAATGTGTCATTGCATCTTGAATTCCTTGACGAATTATCATGGCTTGGGGTCGTTCAACATCTTCATCTTTCATTAGTATTACTATGATTTCTGAAACTATTTATAATTTTAAAAACAAAGATTTAGATGTTATTAGAAATTAAGTGATTATTATGCTTCAAATTGCAGTTTGTGGAAAACCAAATGTAGGAAAATCCTCTTTTTTCAATTCAGCAACAGCATCTACTGTAGAAATGGCAAATTATCCATTTACAACTATTGATGCGAATAAGGCTGTTGCTCATGTAATTAAGGATTGTCCATGTAAAGAGTTAGGTGTTACTTGTAATCCTCACAATTCAATATGCATTGACGGGAAAAGATTGCTCCCAATTGAATTGATAGATGTTGCAGGATTGGTTCCTGGAGCGCATGAAGGAAAAGGATTGGGTAACAAATTTTTAGATGATTTAATGCAAGCTAAAGTATTTATAAACGTTATTGATGCTTCAGGTTCAACAGACCTTGAAGGAAACCCGGTTGATCCCGGAAGCCATGACCCGCTTGAGGATCTGGAATTTCTAGAAAACGAAATTGTAATGTGGATGTATGGAATATTATCTAAGAATTGGGTAAGGCTTGTAAGAAAGGTTGGCGCTGAACATTTGGACATTTCAAAAGTATTGTTTGATCAATTGTCAGGTACCGGAATAGCTATTGAAGACATTATTGAAGCTAAAAGAACTATCGAACCTGATTATAACAAGTGGGAAGAGGAAGATTTGATTGAATTAACAAGAAATATCCTACATATTGCCAAACCGATGATGATTATTGCAAATAAGGCGGACCTGCCGACATCTGCTGCAAACATTGAAAGAATTAAGGAAAAATATCCTAATGTAATTCCAACTTCAGCAGAATCTGAAATAGCCCTTGTCAGAGCAGCGGAAGCCGGTTTGATTTCATATGTTTCAGGCGAAGACCACTTTGAAATATTGAAGGCAGACGAATTAAATCCAAATCAGGTAAAAGCACTTGAATACATCCAAACCAATATTTTGGACAAATACGGAAGTACTGGTGTTCAAGATGCCTTAAATTATGGCATTTTTGACTTACTTGATAGGATTGTTGTTTATCCTGTTCAGGATGAACATAAATACACAGACCAAAAGGGTAATGTGTTGCCAGATGGATTTTTAGTCAAAAGGGGCACAACCCCTCGTGAACTGGCTTATATTGTCCACACTGATATCGGTGATAAGTTCATGCATGCTGTTGATGCAAGGACACATATGCGCGTAGCCAGTGATTATGAGCTGAAAGATGGTGACATTATAAGTATTGTAACTAGAGGATAATCCTCTACTTTTTTTTATTTTTAAAGATTTTCATGGTTCAATTAACTCGAAACTTAAAAGCGGAAGATTTTAAGCAGTATTATTTCTTGAAAGATGAATTAAAGGATTTTTGCAGGTCTGAAGGTTTAAAGGTCAGTGGAAGTAAAGAGGACTTGGAAAATAGGATAATTCATTATCTATCCACTGGTGAAGCGTTAACAGAACCTAACATTAAACAATTTTCAAATGAAGCATCATCTGAAATTACCTTGGATTCAAGATTGGGTGAAAATTTCAGATGCAGCGAGGACAAAAGAGAATTTTTTGAAAAGGAAATAGGTTCCACTTTCAAATTTAAAGTTAAGTTTCAAAAATGGTTAAAGTCAAATCCTGATAAAACTTATAGGGATGCAATCGATGCATATCGGGAGCTCCAGAATTCAAAAGAAAAAACTGAAATAGGCAAGCAGTTCCAATACAACCAATATATCAGGGATTTCTTTGAAGATAATGATGATAAGTCATTAGATGATGCAATTAGGTGTTGGAAATATAAAAAGGGTCTTAAAGGCCATAACCGTTATGAAAAAAGTGATTTGGAGATATTATGAAAAAAGTTAAAATTACAGTCATGAAAAAAGTCAGACATGATGATTTGATTGAAGAATATGAAAATCCCCTTGAGCATGAATGTGATGTTGAAGTGGGTGATGTTTTTGTAGCTAATGGTTGGGTTAAACCGGATAATTTTTGTGATAGTGCATGGGAAAGTCTTTCACCTTTTGTAATGGCTTTAGCTAATGGGGCCAGTGATTTCTACGGTGGATGGATGAAAAATAAAAAATCTGCAATGATATCATGCAATGATGGCTTTAGGCCTGTAAGTTTTCTTTTGGAAACATTGGATGATGATGCGGATTAATTATTTTTTTCCACCTTTGAAAATCTATTAATAATTCATTGACTAAAACAAATAGTATGGCTAAATTAATAGATAAAGGAGTTAATTTTTTTAAAAAAGAAATAATCTTTTCCATATCATTAATATTAGCTATTATTTCTTGTTTTTTTGTAAAACCCTCTATTGATTATTTCAATTATATTAATTGGGAAACAATCATCTTGCTTTTTGTGATAATGCTTATTGTAGAGGTTCTTAAAAATTTAGCTGTTTTTGAGATATTGGTTAGGAAATTGTTAACTAAAATAGGGGATGCTCGAGGGCTTGTTTTGGTATTGGTTTCTATCTGCTTTTTTAGCTCAATATTCATCACCAATGATGTTTCTTTAATCATTTTTGTACCGTTTGCAATATTGGCTTTGAATAAAGTTGGTCGAGTTGATTTAATAATATTTACAGTGTCTTTACAGACCATTGCGGCTAATGTCGGTTGCATGGTGCTTCCTATTGGTGCTCCCCACAATATTGTCATGTATACTGTTTCCAAAATACCATTCTTGTCATTTTTCCTGCTGCTTTTACCTTATGTCGTTGTATCCTTGATATTTTTGACAGCAATGTTGTTTTTTGTTAAAAATGATCCAATAACTTTACCTAAAATGAGTAAAATCCAGGTTGATAAAAAAGATTTCTTTAAAAGGGTCTTTATTGGTGTTGATTACTATTTGCTTTTGACTTTCATTGCCCTGTTTATTCTGATTGGCAATCTTGAGAATATCCCATTTTTCACTTCATTGTTTGAGAAATGGATAATCGGCAATGAGGTTGTTTGGGGTATTGTTGCATCTCAGTTTATTTCCAATGTTCCTGCTGCAATGTTGCTCAGTGGTTTCAGTACCAATTATGAAGCCATTATTGTCGGAATCAACATTGGCGGTTTGGGCACTCTTATTGCATCAATGGCCAATCTTATTTCTTATAAGATTCTTGTTCATGAGCATGATGAATTTAAAATGAGATATTTGGGCGTATTCACTGTTTTAAATGTTATTCTGATGGTTATTTTGTGTGGCGTTTATATTTTAACTACTCTTCACTGATTACTTTAATGTCCTTAAATGCATCGTAATCAGATACGTAAACCATGCACACCTTGTCTTTCAATCCAAATACAAAGGTATAACTTTCATTATCGTATTTTTGATAGTATCCTGAATAACCAAGCATTTTGGTTGGTGATCCGCCCACATTGGCTGCGGCTTCCTGGCTATTGAAACCTGAACCGGGGGTTCTTGCGACTCCAATTTCTATATATGTGTCCTTATTGCTCCAGCCCATTGCACTTGATTTTACATTTTCATCGTAGCTGACCTCAGTTCTGGAGGGGTCATTGACATAATCGGCCGGAATTTCAAATTCGACATCGTCAACTTTGACAATTTGGGTTTGAGGCGTCAAGACAACAAATGAAATTAAGATAATTGCCGCTACTGCAGCAATTATTAATGGAATTTTATATTTGCTTAAAAAACTTTCATCTGGATAAACAGCTTTTTCACCGCAATTTGGGCAGAATATAGCTTCATTTTTAAGTTTGGCACCGCATTTTCTACAGTATCTCTCCATTTTCCAACCTGCTATGATAAGCGTTAGCTATTCATCCCATAAATCAGCAACTTTTTTTGCAATGAATACGCAACAGTCAACGCAAGGTGACTTATCTTCGCCGTTGTTGGTTATTACACCACAGCATACGCTTCCGTATTCTTCTTTAAAAGTGTTGAAAATTTCTTTGGCGTTTGCTTTGATTTTGCCGACATCATCCAAAACAATACCATTGGCCATTAAAGCGCCTGTTACGGCACCGCAGGTTCCTTCATCAAAGGTTCCACCCATTCCACCTGCAAATCCGCAGGCTAGCTTGGTCATTTCTTCAGAGGTAATGTCGGCATCAGCAGTTTCACAAAGGCCCATTAAGGTTGACTCGGAACAGCTTTTTGATTTTCTGTATTCTCTGATTTTTTCCTCTAAAATTTTTTCATCAAGTTTCATAATACAATCTCCCAATTGTTCAATTGTATAATTATATTAATTAAGAATTTAAAATATTTATTTGTTAATTTAATTTAGGTGATAAAAATTATACATCCGAGACCAAGTCCAATTGCAGCTACTCTTTATACATTAAGGGATATGAATGTTGATGTTATTATTATGCACGGACCAACTGGATGCTGTTTTAGGACAGCCAGGCTTTTGGAAAGCGACGGTGTTCGTGTTGTAACTACAGGGATGTCTGAAAACGATTTCATATTAGGTGCAGGTGAAAAATTAGTCGATACATTAATTGAAGCTTATGAGTTGTTTCATCCAAAACTAATGGGTATTGCAGGCACCTGTGCAAGCATGATTATTGGTGAAGACTTAAAAGAGGCAATAGCAACTGCAGATTTGCCATGCACAGTTATTCCGGTCGAATCTCATGGAGGATCTGGTGAAGGTGACAATACTGTTGGGGCAATTATGGTTTTAGATGCGGCAGTTGAATGTGGTGTAATACCTCGTGAAGAAGCAGACCGCCAAATTGAAATGCTTGAAAAAGCAACAGAAGTCGAAAAAACCCGTGGAATGGCCCAAGGTAAATACATTAAACCTGATTTTGGAGATTCAAAGGAAAATGTTGCTAAAACTGTTGTCAATGCCCTGAAAGACAATAAGAAAGTTGCTTTTGTATTGAACGTTAAGAAAGAAACATCATATTTATTTGCTGATATCATAAATTTCGATTATGAAAAAATCAATCCTGATAATAAGCCTATTTTTGTGGCTAATTTGGATGAAAACATTGGTTTGCCTAGAATCAGGCAGCATGCGGTGAATATTAAAAATCAGCTTGACATGGAACCTGATTTCATCACCGGAGGTCTTGATGAATATCCAATCACAGCCAATAATGCAGCAGAATACTTGAGAGATAAAGATTTGGACTTAATTGTCGTATTTGGTGTTCCTCATGCATTCCCGATTGAAGATTTTGATGCAGAATCAGTTGCCGTAACTGATGGGCCTCGTTTGGTTCAGCCGTTAAAAGAGCTTGGATACACTCATGTTGTTGCAGAGCTTGACGCCCACTCAAAAACTTTAGGAACAGATGAAATAGTATTTTCAGACTTTGGCGGAATGATTAGATCAGCTATTGGATGGTTAGATGAATGATTACGATTATTGATTATAAAAGTGGAAACTTAAAAAGCATTTCAAATGGATTTAAAAAAATCGGTGTTGACTATCAAATCACTGATGATAAGGAAATCATTGCAAATAGTGATTATCTGGTCCTGCCTGGTGTTGGTGCATTTGGAAGTGCAATGGAGAATTTAAAACCATTTGAAGATGTAATTCATGAACATGTTGGTGATGATAAGCCATTTTTAGGAATTTGTCTTGGCCAACAGGTTTTAATGAGTTCAAGTGATGAATCGCCGGGGGTTAAAGGTTTGGACCTATTTAATGGACATGTGGAAATCTTGCCTGAAGGCGTTAAAATACCTCATATGGGATGGAACAAGTTAAATGTAGTAAACGATTCACCGATTTTAGAGGGCATTGATGGAGAATTCTTCTATTTTGTACACTCTTATCATGTAGTGCCTGATGATGAAAGCATTATTGCAGGCATTTGTGAGTATGGCGGTGATGTTGTAGCTAGTTTAAGTCAAAATAATTTATTTTCAACACAGTTTCACCCGGAAAAAAGCGGTGTTGCAGGATTAAAAATATTGAAAAATTTCACTAATTTGGAGATTTAACTATGGATATTGAAGGATTTGTAAGGGCTAGAATTGATGATTATGATTATAATGAACTAGCAGAAATTTTAGCTGTAAGGATTAGAGAATATAAGAAAATTTCTGAAGAAAACTCAGTTGAAATGGCAAAAGCGGTAATTGATGAAGTTTCAACAACTCTTAAATTACAGGAAAGCGATGATGAATTTTTAAAAGAAATTGCCAATGTCAACAAAGCTGATGTCTTAATGGGCGAAATGGGAGTCGGTTCCCGTGGAGCCGGAGACTTCTTTGTTCACAGAAAAATAGCAGAAATCGTTTCATCAACAAACACTGCATCATTGGTCAATCCATCTGAACAGGATGATGGGGGAGTTGTTAAAGCAAAAGCGAACAATGATGAAGTATATATTACAACAGCAGTTGATGGAATCCATTCACGTTTAAGCGAATATCCGTTTTTAGGTGGTTTTCATGTAACTCGTGCTACCTTAAGGGATGTTTGTGTAATGGGGGCTGATCCTGTAGCTATTTTAAGTGATGTTCACCTTGCAGATGACGGTGATGTCGCTAAAATATTTGACTTTACCGCAGGTGTTGCAGCAGTTTCCGAACTTGTCGATGTTCCAATCGTTGCTGGAAGTACCCTTCGTGTTGGAGGGGACATGGTTTTAGGTGATAGATTTGTTTCAGCTGTTGGAAGCGTTGGTGTATCCAATCATCCTCCAACTGCAAGAAAAGGAGCTACAGAAGGGGATATAATCCTTTTGACTGAAGGTTCTGGTGGAGGAACTATTACCACAACCGCTTTATACAACGGATTCTTTGATGTTGTATGGGATACAATGAATGTAAACTTTGTTCAAGCATCACATGCCTTGTTTGAAGCAGATCTTGTAAAAGACATTCATGCAATGACTGATGTAACCAATGGAGGTCTTAGAGGAGATGCTCATGAAATATCAAATACAACTGGCGTTGGTTTAGAGTTCCATGAAGAAGAAATCAGAAAAATGGTCGCTCCAAATGTGTTGAACATGCTTGAATCATTAAATATCGACCCGTTAGGAGTTTCAACCGATTCATTAATGCTGATTGCACCTCCTGAAATTGTTGGTGACATTAAAAAAGCGGTTGCTAAATATGATGTTGCAATATCTGAAATTGGAGAAGTAAACAATTCAGGCAAGCCGATTTTAATTAAAGAGGATTCATCTGAAGAACTGTTAGTTCCATTATTCAGGGAAGCAGCATATACCAAAATTAAAAAATTGGTCGGTGAAACAACCCCTGAAGACTTTGAAGAAATGAAAGAAAAAGTTCAAAGGGCTTCAGATGCGGCAATCGCCAAAAAAGATAAAGTCATCGATTATATTAAAGGAAATTAAATCTAAAAATTGTATGAAGAAAAATTGTGAATTTTTCTTCTTTTATTAATTAATGTTTGTGAAGTGGGATTTTTCACAAAATCACGCTTTCACACTTTGCTATTTTTTATAAATTTTAACATCTAACTCTTGAACATGTTAGATGAAAAAGGATATTTTTACATTATTGATGCAATTCTTGCAGTGGTTTTACTTTTAATCGTATTTTTTGCCGTCAATACGGCTATTTCAATTTCGAGTCCTGATTATTCATATGACTCTCAAGAAATCAAGATAGCTCAGGATACAATGGAAATTCTAACTGGAAAGGTGAATTTCACTGATGAAACGTTTCTGGGTGAGATTTCTAAAATTTTAAGGGAAAATGAAAATTCAAAAGAATCAATTGACAATGTTTCAAGAATCTGCAAAAACAAGTTCAAAAGCATGAATCTTGATAACTATCGTTTTAGCGAAAACAATATTTTAAATGAAAAAGTATTGGCATCATCAGGGGATTATTCAAAAGCCCGTAATGTTTCGGTAGCAACAAGAAGTTATGGCGATTACTCTTATACATTGTCTGTATGGCAATAATTAAATACTATTAAAATCATAATACTATATGTTATCTTATTTTGTTGGCCCTGATGGTGTAGTTTGGATAACACATGGGACTGCGGATCCCATTCCCCGGGTTCAAATCCCGGTCAGGGCATTATATTTCCGTGATTATTATGTTAAATGCTAATACATATGTTACAACTCAAGAAGGTATTGGTGGAACAATAAGAAACCAATATGAAGATTTTTATGTTGAAGAAATTCCTGAAGTCATCCCGGAGGGTGAAGGACCTAACGTTTATGTATGGATTGAAAAATTAGGAAGAACCACCTTGGATGTTGTTTTGGATATCGCTCGTGATTTGCATATTTCAAGAAAGAGAATGGGCTTTGCAGGAATGAAAGATAAAAAGGCAATCACTCGCCAATGGATATGCATTGCCAACATGGACTCAGAGGAGCAATTCAAGCAGGTTGAAAACCTGGATATCTATAAGACTGATTTTTTAAAAATAGTTCGTGGCCGCAAAAAGCTTAGAATGGGCCAGCTTAAGGGAAACAAATTCAAGATTCTTATTAGGGATTTGGATGATATTGAAAAAAGTGCAGATATAGCAAACGATGTTTTAAAGGAATTGGAAGTCACAGGAGTTCCTAACTATTTCGGTTGGCAAAGGTTTGGAAAACCAAGAACAATAACTCATTTGGTCGGTGAAGCGCTTGTTGAAAATAATCTTGAAAAGGCTGTTCAAGTTTATATTGGCAATCCCCAAAGCGATGAGGGTGAAGACAATCAGATGGCAAGACAGGCATTTGATGACGGAAACCTTGAAGAAGCCCTTAATTTAATGGGTAAGGGAATGCGTTATGAAAAAATGATGGTTAAAGAATTGATTAGGGATTCTAAAAAAGGAGAATTAACTGACAAATCTTATATGAATGCATTGCATGCACTTCCTAAGCCACTTCAAAGAATGTTTGTCCACGCTTATCAATCATATTTGTTCAATGAGGCTGTAAGCAAAAGGGTTGAAATGGGAATAAACAAGTATATTGAAGGGGATATCGTAATTGATTCAGAAGAGCATATTGTTCGCGATAAGACTCCTGAAGAATTTCAGGAATTGATTGATAACTTCCAAGCCAGTCCAACATGCCCGTTATATGGTACAAAAGTCCCATTTGCAGGAGGGGTTGTTGGTGAAATGGAAGAAAACATTTTAAAGAATTATAATATTACAAGAGAAGATTTTGAAGTTCCAAAAATGCCTCGTTTGGGAAGTCATGGCCTTAGACGTTCAATGCGATTCCAAATTTGGGATGCATCAGCAAATGCAACAGATGATGGCGTTTTATGTGAATTTTCAATAAATAAGGGATCTTATGCAACTGCTGTTTTAAGAGAAATAATGAAAAAAGATGTGATTTAATTTTTATATAGTTAATAATAAATTAATATATGGTGTTAAAAATGGTTATTTGTCCAGATTGTGGAAAAGATGTGAAAGAAGCAAAATTCTGTTCAAATTGTGGTTCTCGTCTTCCTGATGCAGAACCTGTTGAAGAGGAGCCTGTTGTTGAAGAGGTTGCTGAAGAGGTTGTTGAGGGGCCTGTTGAAGAGGAAGAGGTTGCTGAAGAGGTTGTTGATGAACCTGTTGTTGAAGAGGTTGTTGAGGGGCCTGTTGAAGAGGAAGAGGTTGCTGAAGAGGTTGTTGATGAACCTGTTGTTGAAGAGGTTGTTGAGGGGCCTGTTGAAGAGGAAGAGGTTGCTGAAGAGGTTGTTGATGAACCTGTTGTTGAAGAGGCTGCTGAAGTCATAGATGATACTGCTTCACAAGAGTCTGAAGAAGAAACTGAAAAATCTGAAACTGAAGAAGATACTGTTAAAAAATCTAAATTCTGCAGTAATTGCGGAACAGAAGTTAGTATAGGAACAACTTTTTGCCCTCAATGTGGTTTTAAATTTATTCAAGAAGAAGAACAGAAAACAAAATTCTGCCAATCATGCGGTGAAAAAATCAATATAAATGCTGAAATTTGTCCGCATTGTGGAGTAAGGGTAGCTAATATCAGGTCTTCTGAAGAAAAAAATGTAATATTATCTGCAATTTTAAGTATCATATTCCCTGGTTTAGGACAGTTATATCTTGGTTTGAATAAAAAAGGAATCATATTTATACTTGGTTATATAATTTCATTTATTCTTGTATTTTTACTCATAGGTTTTATTTTAATGCCAATTATTTGGATTTGGGCTTTAATTGACTCTATTAGATCAACAGAAGCTATCAATAGAGGAGAACATGTTGAGGATGAATTATTCTAAGTGATTTTAATGATTAAATGTAGAAATATTGCAAAAGGAAAAGGAAAGGGTGAATTAATTGTTTCATCAGAACCTATTAGCTTTCTTGGTGGGGTTAATCCAGAGACTGGTGTAATAATTGACCCTAATCATGAATTAAAAGGTGAATGCATAAAAGACAAGGTTCTGTTTATCCCTGGTGGAAAAGGTTCTACTGTGGGTTCTTATGTTATTTTCCAAATGATGAAGAACAATACAGCTCCTAATGCGATAATCTGTCTTAATGCAGAGCCAATTATAGCAACTGGAGCTATAATGTCTGATATTCCAATGGTGGACTCACCGGCCCAAACTAAAGATTTGACTACTGGAACTTTAGTTGAAGTTGATGGGGACAATGGAACAATTGAAATATTATAAAAGGAGATAATATGCAAACTCTAATTGAAAATGTAAATGTTATCAATCCACAGGAAGATTTAAAAACTCATCAAAATGTATTGATTGAAGATAATTTTATTAAGGAAATTTCTTCAGATAAAATATCTACAAAAAGCAAGGTTGATGTCATTGATGGGGAAGACAATTATTTGCTTCCAGGATTTATTGATTGTCACACTCACATTTTTGCAAAAGGTTTCCACAAGGAAGAGAATATGGCAAATCCATTAGGAATTCATTTTTATAATGCTGTTCCTCATTCACTACAGACAATCAATGCAGGTGTAACAACAATTAGGGATTGCGGATCTGCTGATTTGGGCTTTAAATTAGCTCAACAGAGAAAATTATTCACTGCTCCTAAAATCCATTTATCCATAACACCTCTTGTCATGACTGGAGGGCATTTTGACTTGCTCCTACCTTCCGGATGGGATATGGAGATAATGTACCCTGGTTTTCCAAAGGGAAGATGTGATGGTATTGAAGAAGTCTTAAAAAAGACTCGTGAAGTTAAAAGAGCAGGTGCTGATTTTATTAAGGTAATGTGCAGTGGAGGAGTTTTAACAACCAATACTTCACCGGAATTTCCACAATTCAATAAGAAAGAACTAAAAACCATTGTATGTGAAGCTAATGCAAGTAATATGAAAGTTTCAGCTCATTGTCATAGTTTAAAAGGGATGAACAACTGTATTGATGCAGGTTTTTCATCAATTGAACACGGAACATTCATTGATAAAAAAACAGCTTGTAAAATGGTTAAAAATAACGTTAGTTTAGTTCCGACCTTATTGGTTCATCAATTTTTATATAAGAATGGGTTCCCTGCTTGGGATAGCTATGCCGATGAAAAGACAGCTAAATTAAAGGAAATAGTTAAGGTTCACAAAGAAAATATTGCTGCTGCTTATCAGGAAGGTGTTAATATTTTAATGGGCACTGATAGTGGTGTTATTCCTCATGGACATAATCTGGAAGAATTGGTTCATTTAACCGACATTGGAATGAGTGAAGCTGAAGCAATGGCTTGCGGAACCATAAAGGCAGCGGAATTTTTAGGTCAAAACAATCTAGGTCAAGTAAAAGAAAATTGTGTGGCTGATTTGATTTTGGTTAATTCCAATCCTTTAGATGATGTTTCCATTTTAAGTGATAATGATAATGTTTTAAATGTTTTCCAAGATGGTGAATTGATTAAATGAAGCTAATAATTGATGAGGAGTTATGTGTTGCATGCAAACAATGCATGCAAGTTTGTATTCGTGACAATATCATTGTAGAAGATTTTGCAGTGGAAACTGGGGGCAATTGCTTCGAATGCGGACATTGTATGGCGATTTGCAAACAAAAAGCCATTACACTTAAGTCTTTTGAAGGTAAGCAAGACAGAATTCAAGATTATAATCCTCGTGAAATCCCTGTTGAATATGAGGAATTACTTCAATTTTTAAAACAGAGAAGGTCTGTGCGTTGGTTTAAAAATAAAAAAATTGATAAGGAAACATTTGATAAATTATTTGAAGGGGCTTATTACTCTCCTTCTGCTCAAAACCAGCAAGATGTTGAATTTGTAGTTTTGGATGAGAAACTTGACGATTTTATGAATCTTGTTTATGAAATCATTAAAGTTAAAGAAGATGAATTTTTTAGAATTAAAGAATTTGGCGATTATTTAAAAGATAACACTACAAAAGAATTCCATCCTTTATTATGGGAAGGAAAACAACTTATTTTAACATTTTCAACCGATAAAACAAGTGCGGTTATTGCAAATGCTCGTTTGGAATTACTTGCTTATTCATTGGGCTTAGGTGGATTTTATTCATTGTTTATTCTCAAAGCTGATGAAATTAATCATGATAAACTAATGGAATTTTTCCCAAAAATCAATAAAAATAAACATATGTATTCTGCTTTTATTATTGGATATCCTAAACTGAGATTTAGAAGAACAATCCCTCACAAGGACATAAATGTTACTTATTTTTAGCATTGCCTAAACTTTTATATTGTTTGAAAGCAATATATTGTTTCATATAATAGAAACGGTTGTGATTCTGGTGAAACATAAACATATGGATTTGCCAATTGAGGGAATGCATTGTGCTTCTTGTGTTTTAAGCGTAAATAAAACGTTTGGTAAGATTGAAGGTGTTGAAGAAGTTGATGCGGACCTTGCAGCAAACAAATTACATATTACGGTCGATACTAAAAAGATTTCCTATGAAGAAATGGAAAAGTTGGTAAAAAACCTTGGTTTTGATCTTCACACTGATGAAATGACAATAAGAATTCAAGGAATGCATTGTGCTTCATGTACAATGAATGTTGAGAATTTTCTAATTAGATTGGACGGTATTTTTGACGTAAAAGCGGATTTGACTTCCCAATCTGCAAGAATTAGATATGATTCATCAAAAGTTACATTGGATGAAATCGATGAGGTAATCACTTCTTTAGGTTTTGAGCTTTTAGGCGTTGAAGGACAAACTGAAATTGATGAAGAGGAAATTTACCAGCAGGATTTAAGAGAAAAACGCAACAGGATTATTGTTGGTTTATTCTTTTCAGTTATCTTAGTCATTTTAATGTTCAGCGGATGGGACCCATTATCAGGAGTAGTTCAATCTTTAAATCAGGCCACTGGTCTGGATATAAGTTCAAAAGGATTACTTTCATTACTCGTAAGTATTATTCCATTTTTATATGTTTCATTACCTATCTTAAAAGCAGGAATCAACGGATTAATGCATAAGAACTTGAATATGGATGTAATGTATTCAATGGGTATTTTGGTTGCATATATTTCAAGTATTTTCGGAACATTCCACATCGTATTGGACCATACTTTCATGTTTTATGATTCAGCAGTAATGCTTCCGTCATTTTTAATGATTGGAAGATATCTTGAAGCAAGAGCCAAGAAAAGAACTTCTGATTCAATCCGTGAATTAATCGGCCTTCAGCCGACTGTCGCAACAGCTATCGAAATCGATGAAAATGGCGAAATAATCTCTCAAAAGGAAGTTTCCATTTCCGATATTGTTTTGGATGATTTGCTACTGGTCAAACCTGGTGAAAAGATTCCTGTTGACGGTGATGTTGTCGGCGGAGAATCTTATGTTGATGAATCAATGATTAATGGTGAGCCGATTCCTAAAGTTAAAAAAGATGGTGAGGAAGTATTTGCAGGAACAATTAATCAGGATGGAGTATTGCATATCAAAGCTAAAAAGATTGGTAAAGAGACAGTATTGTCAAATATCATCCGTTTGGTTGAAAAAGCACAGTCTTCAAGACCTCCAGTTCAAAAATTTGCAAATACAATCGTGTCATACTTTATTCCAGTCATTTTAACAATAGCAATTGTCGTATTCTTAATCTGGTACTTTGTATTGGGAGCTTCTTTACTGTTCTCACTCACATGTTTGATTTCAATTTTGGTAGTCGCATGTCCATGTGCATTGGGTCTTGCTACTCCAACAGCTGTTACTGTAGGTGTTGGAAGGGCTGCAGAATACGGAATTTTAATCAAGAATGGGGATACCCTTGAAAATGCGGGACAAATTGATGTAGCCGCATTTGATAAAACAGGAACAATCACTGAAGGAAAACCGGAAGTCGATGATGTTATTGCATATGGAGTTTCTGATGAAGAATTAATTAGGCTTGCAGCCAGTGTTGAACAGAATTCCAATCATCCAATCGCTAAAGCCATTGTGAACAAATCTAAGGAATTGAATATTGGTTTGGAATCAACAGAAACTTTTGAAAACATCACGGGTAAAGGTTTAAAGGCCGTATTAAATGGCAGTGAAGTTTTGGCAGGTAATTTGGCTTTAATGCAATCCGAAGAAGTTGAAGTTTCCGATGACTTGATTGATAAGTATCATGAACTTGAAAAATTATCTAAAACAATCATATTTTTAGCTCAGGATAAATCCATAAAAGGCATCTTAAGCTTGTCCGATAAGATTAAACCAACATCCAAAAGGACAATTGATGAACTGCACAAGATGGGCGTTGAAACTTACATGTTAACAGGAGACAATGAATCCACTGCACTTAATGTTGCCCGTGAAGTCGGTATTGACAATGTGAAGGCGGGGGTTCTTCCTGAAAACAAATTAGATATTGTTAAACAGGCTCAAGCAAATCATACTAAAAAAGTTTTATTCGTTGGAGATGGTATTAACGATGCCCCTGCTCTTACTCAGGCAGACATTGGGGTAGCTATGGGTAACGGTACTGATATTGCTATGGAAAGCGGTGATATTGTTGTTATGGAAGGAGATTTGGAAAATGTGGTTGCTGCCGTTCAATTTTCTAAAAAAGTGATGCGCAGGATTAAAGAAAACATTTTCTGGGCATTCGCATATAACACAATATTGATTCCTATTGCTGCAGGTGTCTTATATCCTACTTTCGGAATCACATTTGAACCGGCATTGGCAGGTCTTGCTATGGCAATGAGTTCAGTAACAGTCATAACTCTTTCATTAATGCTTAAGAGATATGTTCCAGAAATAAAAAGAAAAAATAGTAAAAATTAATTGATTTAATCAATTAATTCTTTTTTAAATTTTAAAACCAACTTTCTGATTTTTCAAGCAATTCATCGATAATTGCAGGTATAGATCCTGTGTAGGTGTGAGGATCCATTATTTTGTCAACATCTTCTTGAGTTAAGTATTTTTGAACTTCTTCGTCTTCCAGGATTAACTCGCCGAGCAATAGTTTTTCTTTATTTGCTTTAATAGCATTTTTTCTTACAATTCCATATGCGGTTTGTTTTCCCATTCCTGCACGGGTAAGTTCTGCCATTAATCTTTCAGCCATAATTAAACCGTTAGTTAAGTTCAAGTTTCTTTCGATGTTTTCATCATAGAATACGAGATTTGACATTAATTTTATTGTTAAGTTTAAAATATAATCAGTTAAGATACAGCTTTCTGGAAACATAATTCTTTCACAGGAGGAATTGGTTAAATCCCTTTCGTGCCAAAGAGGGTTGTTGTCCAATGCCGCATTAACATATGATTTTACAATTCTTGCAACACCGCAAATTCTTTCAGCAGTGATTGGATTCATTTTGTGAGGCATGGTGCTGCTTCCAACTTGTTTTTCAGGATCGAAGTACTCGCCCACTTCCATAATCTCAGTTCTTTGCAAACTTCTGATTTCAAGTGCAATTTTATCTAAGGTACTTGCGATATTGGCCAGTACACTAATGAATTCTACATGGTTGTCCCTTTGAACCACTTGGTTGGTAATTGTTGCTGCAGGCAGGCCTAATATTTCTGCTACGCTTTTGTGAATTTCCCATCCTTGTTCTCCTAAAGCTGCAGTAGTGCCCACTGCTCCATCCATCATTCCAATACAAACATTTGATTCTGCATGTTCTAATCTGTCATATTGTCTGTGGAGTTCATCAGCCCATAAACCAAATTTCATTCCATATGTTGTTGGGAGTGCATGTTGACCGTGTGTACGGCCGATACAAACCTTCATTTTGTGTTCTTTTGTCAATTCAAGCATGATTTTTGTTAATCTTTCTAGCTTTTCTTTTAG
Organism: Methanobrevibacter sp. YE315; assembly: GCF_001548675.1. Classification (NCBI taxonomy): domain Archaea; kingdom Methanobacteriati; phylum Methanobacteriota; class Methanobacteria; order Methanobacteriales; family Methanobacteriaceae; genus Methanobrevibacter; species Methanobrevibacter sp. YE315. The sequence goes on along the minus strand of NZ_CP010834.1, from coordinate 2,147,467 downwards.
TACTGTAATGGAGTCTTTAATTAGTAATGAATTTGAACTGTCTACAATGTCGTTGGATGTTGCTCCAAAGTGCACATACTCGCCGGCACCGTTTTCGCATACTTCTGTAATTCCTTTAGATAAAGCAGCAATATCGTGGTTTGTTTCAGCTTCAATAGCTTTAACTCTTTCTAATTTTACATATTTTGTGTTTGCTTTTGCAGCGATTTCATCAGCGACTTCCTGTGGTATTATGCCAAGTTTTCCTTCAGCTTGAGCCAATGCAGATTCAACATCTAACATTCTTTGTAATTTATTTTCTTCTTCCCATATATTTTTCATTTCAGGTGTCCCATATCTAAATTCAATAGGGTGTATTGCCATTTTTTATCAACTCTCATAAATTATTAACTTAACATTATACTATTTAATTTTCAATTATTTTATAGTTTAGGTAATTTTGGCAAACATTTATATTGTTTTATATAAAGATTTAATAACGCTATTATAATTTATAATAGGTGATTATTTGGAAACTATGATAAGGCCGTTACGCCAAGAAAAAGGCATAACCCAACAACAACTAGCCGATTTGGTTGGTGTAACACGCCAAACAATAAATGCTTTAGAAAATGCTCGCTATAACCCTTCCTTATTATTGGCCTATCACATTACTAAGACATTGGGTAAAAATGCTATAGAAGATGTTTTTATCTTCAAAGAAGATGATTAAATGAATTGGGAAATATAATTAATTATGAACTCAGTCTTGATTAGTTATTTTTAATTCACTATTTAGTGTATCCTATCTAAAATTTAATCTTTAAATTTAACTTTACTTTAATTAAAACCTTTTTTGATAAAATGTCAATTTTTAACGAAAAAATTAAACAGATTAGTTTAAAAGAGGTATTATTTTTAATACTTATTCTATATTTTTCCTATTTTTTATTAACATATTTCAATATTGACATTGGAGGGCCCTGGATCAATCTGTTTATAATCGCATATTTCATTTATAGAATAGGAGATTTTTCAGGGCTAAAAGAAGACATTTTTAAGGCGGTTTCAAAAGATTCGATGAAATCCATTTTGATAGTTGTCCTTCTAAACATTTTCATCTCTTATGGGCTCCTGTATTTGTCCCAATTCCTGTTAAAAACATTTCCTTCACTGGATTTTTTAGTCAGTTTTCATTTGTCTTCTATGTATTTGATTAATTCAATCATTTCTGTTAGTTTCATTTCCACAGTTTTTATCTCCCCTGTTGTTGAGGAGCTGATTTTTAGGGGCGTTCTAATAAATAAATTGAATTTAATAGTTCCTACAACCTTTTCTATACTCATCACTTCATTGATGTTTGCTTCATTGCATAGCTTTGGAAGCATTATAGCGGCATTTGTTTTTGCAGTCTGTATGGGGATTTTATATGTAAAAACAGAAAATATTGTCGTTGTAATTTTGGCTCATTTTTTAAATAACCTGATTGCCGAAAGCATAGTTATTTGTGATGTAAACAATGTCCTATTTACAAATGGCATTGTTGTTTTAATCATGTCTGTTCTGGCAATTGTTTCAGCTGTTCTGATTGCAGTTTCGATTATTGAGGAATTACATAATCTTAAATAAAATAAGATATAGATATCTTTTAAGGAGTTTTAAAATGGATTTAAGAAAAATTGGAATTGCATTAATATTTATTGGAATTGTCCTTACTGTCGTTTTCATAGATAATGATAAGGTTTTTGTTCCAGCTTTAACAATCACTGTTTTAGGGTTTTTCATTACTGTCGTTGGTTTTGTCATTGAAATCAGAAAGCAGAAAATTGTCAATGACAGATTGGATGAGGACATAGGCAAAATACTTCAACCGTTAATCACCAAATATTCAAACTTGAATAAGCAGTATCGCAGTGAGTTTGAAGGCCAGGAATATGTTGAGAAAAGACTCCAGTTAAACAAGGATTTGGAAAGGGAAATTTCAGAAAAACTCCCTTATTTGGATAGCAGGTCTATTAAAAAAATTGTTATCCAGTTCAGCAAAGAACAGGATAAGATTAATTAAATTTTTTTTATTTTTTCCAATAATGTACAAATTATGACAACAAGGTTTTAAATAGTGCATTATACTAAGTATATTATGAAAAAGGATAAAATGTGATAAGATGTTTTCCCCAAGTTTAGATGAAGTTAAAAAAATTGCAGAAAATAAAGAATATAAGCGAATACCCATATCTTATGAGTTATTCTCAGATATGGTTACTCCAATAGAAGTTTTAAGGATTTTAAAGTCTACTAGTAAGCATACATACATGTTGGAAAGTGTTGAGGATTCACAGAAATGGGGAAGATACAGCTTTTTAGGTTTTAATCCTATATTGGAGTTCACATGTCAGGACGGTGTTGTATGCATTAGGGGCGATGAAGAGTTCAACGGATTGAATGATGATGAAAAAGTAATCAAAACCGATAATCCCAGTGAAATCATAAAAAGTCTGGTAAATGAAAACAGATCTCCAAAATTTGATTATTTGCCACCATTTACCGGAGGTTTTGTTGGTTATTTTGCATACGATTATATAAAATATGTAGAGCCGTCACTTAATTTAGATGCTGAAAATCAAGACTGCTTTAAGGATATTGATTTGATGCTGTTTGATAAGGTCATTGCCTTTGACAATTTTAAACAGAAGCTCATTCTAATTTCTAATATCAAAACTGATAATTTGGAGATTAATTATGAAAAGGCATGTAAGGAGTTGAAAGACATTGCTGAATTAATCAAAAACGGTAAAAAATCTAAAATTATACCACTCAGCTTACAATCAGATTTTAAACCTGTTTTTTCACGCGAGGAATATTGTGAAATGGTTGAAAAGGCAAAAAATTATATTTATGAGGGGGATATATTTCAAGTTGTGCTTTCGAATAGAATTGAAGCAGACATTTCCGGAAGCCTATTTGATACATATAGGGTTTTAAGAACCACCAACCCTTCTCCTTACATGTTTTATTTCTCAAGCGATGATATTGAGATTGCTGGAGCATCACCGGAAACCTTAGTTAAGTTGAATGGAGATAAGCTGTATACATTCCCGCTAGCCGGAACCAGACCTCGCGGAGAGAGCGAAGAGGAAGATTTGAAATTACAGGAAGAATTGCTGGCTGATGAAAAGGAATTGGCGGAACATAATATGCTTGTTGATTTGGGGCGCAACGATATCGGAAGGATATCAGAAATAGGCTCTGTAAGTGTGGAGAAGTATTTGTCAATTGAAAAGTTTTCCCATGTAATGCATATTGGATCTACTGTAACAGGAACATTAAGAAGCGATTTGGATTCGCTTTCAGCTATCGATTCAATATTGCCTGCAGGAACATTGTCCGGTGCTCCAAAAATAAGAGCATGCGAAATAATCAATGAACTTGAAAACAACAAAAGAGGAATTTACGGCGGAGCTATTGGATATATAGATTTAAGCGGAAATATTGATACTTGCATTTCAATAAGAATAGCGTTTGCCAGAAATAATAAGGTATTCATCCGTTCAGGAGCGGGAATCGTTGCCGACAGCGTTCCGGACAAGGAATTTGATGAATGCTTGAATAAGGCCAAAGCGGTTATCAATGCATTAAATATTGCAGATGGAGGTATTGAATGATTCTTTTAATTGACAATTATGATAGTTTTTCATATAATTTATTTCAGCTGATAGGTGAGGTGAATTCAGATATTTTGGTCTATAGGAACGATAAGATAACTATAGAAGAGATAAGGGATTTAAATCCGGAATGCATCATATTGTCTCCGGGGCCTGGAAAGCCTGAAAATGCGGGGATGTGCGTTGATATTGTAAAGGAGTTCCATGACAGCATTCCTATTTTGGGAGTTTGCTTGGGCCATCAAGCGATTTGCACAGCCTTCGGCGGCAGGATATCCCATGCCAAAAGATTGATGCACGGAAAATCTTCAAACATTTCACTGGATTATGATTATATTTTCAAAGGCTTGCCGAGTGAGATTACTGTCGGCAGGTATCATTCACTGAGTTTAGTCAAAGATACTCTTCCGGACTGTCTTGAAGTCATTTCAAAATCATTGGATGACGGCGAAATCATGGCTGTAAAGCATCAGGACTTTAATGTATATGGCCTTCAATTTCATCCGGAATCAATTTTGACACCTGATGGGTTGACAATTATTAAGAATTTTATAGAAAAAACTGATAAAGGGATTTTATGATTAAAGAAGCTATTTTAAAAGTATATAAACATGAAGATTTAACTTATGATGAAGCATATCAGACCATGGATGAAATCATGAGCGGTGAAGCAAGTGAAGTTCAAATGAGTGCCTATTTAACCGCAATGTCCATGAAAGGAGAGACAATAGATGAAATCACAGCATCTGCAGAAGCTATGAGGGCTCATTGTGTAAGGTTATTGAACGACAAGGAAGTTTTGGAAATAGTCGGAACCGGAGGAGACGGTTCAAACACATTCAACATATCAACCACTTCATCAATTGTCATTTCGGCTGCAGGTGTTCCCGTTGCAAAACACGGAAATCGTTCAGCATCCAGCAAATGTGGGGCGGCAGACGTTTTGGAACAACTTGGAGTAAACATTTACATTGAACCAGAAAAAAGCTTGAAATGTCTAGATGAAATTAATCTGTGTTTCTTATTCGCTCAAAATTATCACTTGTCCATGAAATATGTGGCAAATGTTAGAAAAGAGCTTTCAATCAGAACAATCTTTAACATTTTAGGCCCGCTAACAAATCCTGCCGGGGCTACAATGCAGGTTCTCGGTGTTTATGAAAAAGAATTAGTAGAACCTTTAATCAATGTATTAAATAATCTGGGTGTAAAATCTGCAGTATCCGTATACGGTATGGACGGCATGGATGAAATTTCAGTCAGTGATAAAACATTTGTATGTGAACTTAAAGATGGTAAAACAATGTCTTATGAAATTTCACCGGAACTTTTCGGAATGGAGTTGGCATCCAAAGAGGATATTGTCGGTGGGGACGCAAAAGAGAATGCTGAAATTACTCTGTCAATATTGAATGGTGAAAAAGGTCCGAGAAGGAATGCTGTTCTCTTGAATTCCGCTGCAGGATTGTATGTTGCAGGAAAAGTCGATTCATTAAGGGAAGGTGTTGATTTGGCTAGTGAAATAATTGACTCCGGTAAGGCTTTAGAGCAACTTGAAAAATTTATTGAATTTACAAATAGCTGATTATTATGTTGGATGAAATAGTGGAAAAAACAAAAGAAAGAGTAGAGGCTGCTAAAAACATTTTGCCGTTGGACGAACTTAAAAAGGAAGTTTCAGCAATGGATATTTCTGATGAATTTCCATTTAAGAGGGCATTGTCAGATCCTGAAATAGCAATCATCGCTGAAGTTAAGAAAGCTTCACCTTCTAAAGGTGTAATTGCTGAAGATTTTGATTACATAGCCATTGCAAAGGAATATGAGGAAGCAGGAGCCAATGCAATTTCTGTTTTGACTGAACCATACTTTTTTAAGGGTGATGATTCCTATCTGAAGGAAATTGCCGAAACAGTCGATATCCCGATTTTGAGAAAGGACTTTATCGTCGATGAATATATGATTTGGGAAGCTAAACTGCTTGGGGCATCAGCTATTTTACTTATAGTATCCATTTTGGATATTGTTCAGCTTAAGAAATATCTGGATTTGGCCCATGACCTGGGGCTTTCTGCAATTGTTGAAACTCATGACGGGGATGAGATTATGCGCGCTATGACTGTCGGCGCAGAAATCGTCGGTGTAAATAACAGAAATCTGAATGATTTTACAGTAGATATCGATAATAGTATCAGTTTACGTAGATGTGTTAGTAGTGATGTAATATTTATTTCAGAAAGCGGCATTAAAACAAAGGAAGATGTTGCCAGATTAAAAGAAAACGATGTTGATGCAGTTTTAATAGGCGAAACTTTAATGAAAAGTGATGATAAGAAGGCTATGATTTCGGAGTTGAAGAATGGTTAAAATCAAAATCTGTGGACTCAGGAGATTGGAGGATATAAAAATTGTAAACAAATACAAACCCGATTATGTTGGTTTCGTATTTGCAGAAAGCAAAAGGAAAGTATCCCATTCATTGGCTGCAGATTTAAAGAATTATCTTGATTCCGATATAGTTTCAGTAGGGGTTTTTGTCGATGCTCCCAAAGATGAAATAATAAACTTATTCAATGATAAAATAATTGAGGTTGCACAGCTTCACGGAAATGAAAGTGAAGAATTTATCCAAGAATTAAAAGAAAAAACTGATAACAATTTAAAGATTATTAAAGCCATTGAAATGTCGAAAGACACTAATTTAAATGATTATGAACGTTCTCAAGCCGATTTTTTACTTTTGGATAGTGGCAAGGGAAGCGGAAAAACTTTTGACTGGCGGCTGATTAGAAAAAATTTAAAAAAGGAATTTTTCCTAGCAGGGGGATTGAATAGTTCAAATATTAAGGAGGCTATCCTTGAATTTGACCCTTATGCTGTTGACTTAAGTTCAGGTCTTGAAACTGACGGATTTAAAGATGAAAATAAAATTAAAGAGATTATGGAGGTTATAAATTGAATAACGGGAGATATGGTGAATATGGTGGCCAGTACATATCTGAAACATTAATGAATGAGCTGCTCTATTTGGAAGAGCAATACAATCATTATATGAATGATCCTGAGTTTGTAGAAGAGCTCAATACACTATTGAAAGAGTATGCTGGAAGGCCATCCTTATTGTATTATGCTAAAAGAATGACAGAAGACCTTGGCGGGGCTAAAATATATTTGAAGCGTGAAGATTTAAATCACACGGGAGCTCACAAAATCAACAATGTTTTAGGCCAGGTTTTGCTTGCTAAAAAAATGGGAAAAACAAGAGTAATTGCCGAAACAGGTGCGGGACAACACGGAGTTGCAACTGCTACTGCTGCAGCGCTTTTGGACATGGAATGTGAAGTGTTCATGGGAGAAGTTGATACCAAAAGGCAGGCATTGAATGTTTATAGGATGGAATTGCTGGGCGCTAAAGTCCACACTGTAAAATCAGGAACTAAGACATTAAAGGATGCGGTAAATGATGCTTTCAGAGATTGGATTGCGCGCGTTCATGATACCAATTATGTAATCGGTTCCACAATGGGACCTCATCCGTTCCCGATGATTGTCCGTGATTTCCAGGCGGTCATCAGTGCAGAAGCACGTGAACAGTTCCTTGAAAAAGAGGGAAAATTGCCTGATGCAGTCATTGCCTGTGTTGGAGGGGGAAGTAATGCAATGGGTGCATTCTATAACTTCATTGATGATGAAGATGTTAAATTAATAGGTTGTGAAGCCGGAGGAAAAGGTGTGGATACACCATATAATGCGGCTGCATTGACAAACGGTAAAATCGGAATATTCCATGGAATGAAATCAATCTTCAATCAAGGTGATTACGGCCAGATTGCACCGGTTTATTCCGTTTCAGCAGGCCTGGACTATCCTGGTGTAGGTCCGGAACATGCATATTTAAGGGATATTGGAAGGGCAGAATATGTCCCGGTAAACGATGAGGAGGCTGTTGAAGCATTTGAATACTTGTCAAAGATGGAAGGAATCATACCCGCTATCGAAAGTGCACATGCCGTTGCTTATGCGATGAAATTGGCTCCGGAAATGGATAAGGATGAGATTATAATGATATGTCTTTCCGGAAGGGGAGACAAGGATGTCAGATCAATTGCAGAATACAGGGGAGTTGATTTAAATGAGTAAAATTGCTAATGCTTTTAAGGATGGAACAGCATTTATAGGATTTTTGACTGCAGGAGACCCTACAATAGACAAAACCGTAGAATACATTCTGACCATGGAAGAGGCAGGATGCGATTTGATTGAGATAGGCATTCCGTTTTCAGATCCTATGGCTGAAGGAGTCGTAATTCAGGATGCTAACGTAAGGGCTTTAAAGCACAATACAACTACTGACGATGTGTTTGACATTGTGGCAAGAGTCCGAGAAAAGACAGATATCCCCTTAGTGTTTTTAACTTATATCAATCCTGTGTTCTTTTACGGATATGAGAAATTCTTTGAAAGATGCGCGGAATTGGGAATTGATGGAATCATATCTCCCGATTTGCCTTATGAAGAAAAAGGCGAAATTTCAGAAATTGCCAAATCCAATGGTGTTGACGTAATCTCTTTAATCGCTCCAACTTCAAGTGAGAGAATCAAAAAGATAGCCCGTGATGCAACAGGTTTCATTTATGTAGTTTCTTCACTGGGGGTTACCGGAATGCGTTCTGAAATAAAAACAGATTTGAAATCAATCTTATCAGACATTCGTGAAGTCACTGATTTGCCGTTGGCAGTTGGTTTTGGTATCAATACTCCAGAGCAGGCTTCGGATATTTCCAAAATCGCTGACGGGGTCATTGTTGGCAGCGCCATTGTTAAAATAATTGAAGAGCATGGTGAAAACGCTAGCGAGGCCTTAAAAGAATATGTTTCAAGCATGAAAAATGCATGCTTGTAGTTAAAACACACATTTTAGGGAAATCCATATTCGGATATTGAGAATGGAGTGTGGTGGGGTAAGTTTAGGATGATATTATGAAAGATAAGAAAAGGTGTTCTAAATGCCTTAGACTAAATGACATAAATAAGTTCTGCATTTATTGCGGGAACCAGTTGTTCAGTGATGATGAGTTAAAACTGATTACTGATACTCCTAAACCATACTGTCTTAATTGCGGAAGGCCTGTTGAAATAGGCCAGGAAAAATGCGACTGCGGATATGAATTTAGAGATATTAAATGTCCGGAATGTGGAACTGAAAATGCATATGCAAATAGGTTTTGCACTTCATGTGGAGAAAAGCTTTGGAGGTCCAATGTCTATGACTATGTATATGACAAAGAACTTTTTAGACGTCACTTTCTGGAAAAGAGGTTGCCGTCTGATTTACGCAATATTTCAGTATACCTTATTTACAAATTAGGCTTCGCTAAATATGATTCAAGCACCATCAGGAATAGTGTAGGTAGGAGTTTAGAAGAACTCGAATCTGAAGAGTATAAAACCTATAAGAGGTTGGATGAAATATGTTCAAGATGGATGATTGTATCACCTAATTATTGCATAAATTGTCTTAGCATATTAAAACCATATGAAATAAATCCGCAATTATGTTCATGCCCGAAATGCGGAGTCAAATTTATGCGGATGACAAAGAGAGTAGAATACTTGAAGAGCGAAAAAAATAATTATGTCCAACCCCCATTTGATATGGCAGAATCAAAATGGACTTCCAAAAGAGATGACCAGCGTTATCTCAATTCTTTAGCTCCTTCAATCGGAGAAACTCAATTTGAATACAGAGAGAGGCTTAAGTGGGAATTTGCAGAAAACACTTATCGTAAGGAGCTTATAAATAGAGAAAAGGCCTATGCACTCCATAATTCCTATTTTGAAGAATCCAAAAAGACTGAACCCAAAAGGACTGAAAGAAAAGCAAGTGGTGGAGGAATTTGTGGTTCTTCTTGTAGACATTATTGCGAAGAAATTATAGATAGTGAAGGATCTATAGTTGGTGAGTATTCCGACGGAGGGTATGTTGAGGATTATTGTTCTTTAGGTCATTCTATATCCTATGGAGGTTTTTGTAAAGATTATGAATTTTAAATACTTTAGCCATGTTTAAAACAATGTTTGAGTGGAATTGATTGAAGAAATTTCTATGGTAATTTTCATGAAAAATTAAGTATCAAAAAGTGATGTTCAATTATACTTTTGAATGATTTTTTATTGAAAAGATAAACTTATAATATATAAAAAACAAATATAATCACATTATTAATAAGAGGATTATTTATGTTTAAAGCAGAATTAAGTGATTCTAGTATACTAAAAACCAGTTTTGATGCTATTTCATCTATTGTTGATGAAGTACAAATTCAAACTGATAGTGAGGGCATGAGATTAGATGCCTTAGACCGTAGTCACATAACTTTCGTACATTTAGAGCTTAAAGCTAGCTTATTTGATGAATATATTTGTGATGTTCCTGAAAAAATTAATATTGATACTGATGAATTTATGAGAGTTCTCAAAAGGGCAAAATCTCAAGACAGAGTATTGATGACCGTTGATGAAGGTAATTTCATTATTACATTTGAAGGAGATGCTACTAGAACTTTCAAAATAAGATTAATTGATATGGAATATGATAATCCTGTTCCTCCTCAAATTAATCATCCAACCACATTCAAAGTTCGTTTCTCAATCTTAAAAGATTGTATCAATGATATTGACATATTTTCAGACAAAATCGCTTTGCAAGTTGATGAAGATTACTTCATCGCATCTGCTGATGGTGAGTTTGGTGATGCAAGCATCAAATATCTCCACGGTGAAAATATTCAAGAGCATGCAAAATCTTTATTCTCATTAGATAAGATTAGGGAAATGCTTAAAGCAGATAAATTTTCAGAGGAAGCTGAAATTAGTTTAGGTACTGACATGCCATTAAGTCTAACCCTTAATATGGTTACTGGCGACGGTAAGCTCAGTTTCTTGCTTGCTCCTAGATTAGAAACAGATGAATAATTCTTTTCATTTGTTTAACTTTTTTTATTTTTAAAAATTATTTTAGAGATGGTATTAAGTGGATCAATTTTATCAGGAATTGCGCAGAGTTCAGAAAAAAGAACGTAATAATGGTACTTTAGCTCGTGTAGAAGAGGATTTCTACAATAAGATTCATCAGTATTTGGATGAGCTTAAGGAAGAGGCAATGAGGGATCCATTTTCAAATGTTTCAGGGATGCTTAAGCAGGCCCAGATTATTGCTACCGAAATTTGTGAAAGGCGTGAGAAAAAGATTTCCGAAGCCGCTGTAGTCAATATTCAAAGGTCCTATCACTTGTTCACCGGAAAACCTCAATTTGATTTAGTTGATACCACTCCATTGAACTTAACTCCCGAAGAGGAAAAGTTCTATTTTTCATTGATTGACACTTTGAGAAATCATAGGGGAAATATCTCCCTGGAAAAATTATCCGATGATGATAATGAAACTGAAAAGATTGTCAAATCTAAAGAAACCCAATCAAATACTTTAATTCCACCTGCTCCCGAAGATAAGGATGATGAAGTTTTAAAAAGATTGGATGAAATCAATAAAGCGGAAATCATCACCGATGATTCACAAAAACCTGCTGAAAAGGAAATTCCTAAAACTCCTGTTAAAAAAGAGGTTAAGCCTCAAGTAAATTCAGCTATTGAAGACAATCCCAACGTATTGGACAATCAGGATGAATTTTTTGATTTCGAATCAAAAAGGGTAGCTAAGGACACAGAATTGGTTACCATGCTGGTGTTTGATGAAGTGGGGCCTATTGTAGGCGTTGATGAAAAGGTTTACGGTCCGTTCAGGCCGCAGGATTTAGTGACTCTACCTTTGGTTAATGCAAAGATATTTTTCAAAAATCGAAAAGGCCGCCAGGTAAAAATTTAACTATTTTTCCATTACATTTAAATAACTTGATAAATAGATATACTAATCGTATCTATTTGTGATAATAAAAAATTATATTTTATTATAATTTGGATTTTTGCTGTGTGTAGACTTGATGCGTTACAATACAGTTTCAATCTCTACGTTTTTTGATAGAAATTAGATTTAGATAAATTCATAGATAGATTTACAATGATTTATTAATTACGGTGAAAAATATGAAAATACCAAAAGAAAAAAGAACATACTGTCCTCACTGTAAAAGACACACAGTTCACGAAGTACATACTGCAAAGAAAAGAAAAGCAAGTGAATTGACCTGGGGACAAAGACAATTTAGACGTGTAACTGCTGGATATAGAGGTTACCCAAGACCTTTACCTGCTGGAAATAAACCAGTTAAAAAATTAGATTTAAGACTTAAATGTAAAGAATGTGGTAAATCTCACATCAAACAATCTTTCAGAACAGGAAAACCTGAATTCGTATCTAAATAGGTGATTAACATGGTTAGTAAAGGTAGAGGAAACTTTTTAAAAGTTAAATGTTTAGATTGTGATAATGAACAAGTGATTTTTGATCGTGCAGCATCTGATGTTAAATGTATCATCTGTGGTAAAACACTCGTTAAATCTCGTGGTGCAAAAGCTAAAATCACAGCACACATTGAAAAAGTTTTAAACTAGATTTTCTAGTTTTCAACTTATTTACTATTTTTTATAATTTTTATTGATGTTGGTGAGAATATGGTAAGAAAAAGTCAAGAATGGCCTGATGAAGGAGAACTTATTGTTGGTACCGTTTACAAAGTTCTTAATTATGGGGCTTTTGCTAAATTAGAAGAATATCAGGGCAAAGAAGCTTTTATTCACATTTCTGAAGTATCTTCTGGTTGGGTTAAAAATATCAGAGATCATGTGAGGGAAAATCAAAAAATCGTTTGTCGTGTTCTCAGAGTAAATCCTAAAAAGGGGCATGTTGATGCTTCCTTAAAAAGAATCCGTGAAGACCAAAGAACTAAAAAAATCCAACATTGGAAAATTGAACAAAAAGCTGAGAAATTCTTAGAATTATCTGCAAAATCATTAGATAAAACTTTAGATGAGGCTTATGATGAAGTAGGTTATGAGCTTATGGATATCTTCGGTGATGTTTATGGCGCTTTTGAAACCGCTTCTGATGAAGGTGCTGAATCTCTTACCGAAGAAGGCATCCCTCAAGAATGGGCAGATGCTATTACCGAAGTGGCTAAGAAGAACATCACTCCTCCGGAAGTTCACATCAGCGGGTATGTTGATATTGAAACTTTTGTTCCGAATGGTGTTGAAATCATTATTGCTGCTCTTAAAGCTGCTGAAGATAACGGTGATGCTGAAGAAGAGATTAAAGTCCAATGCGTTGGTGCACCAAGATACAGAATCACAGTCAAATCAACTGATTATATATTAGCTGAAAAAGCTCTTAAGGCAGCAGCTGATAGGTGTATTGCAGTTGTTGAGGAATCTAATGGTAATGGTTCTTTTCTAAGAGAGTTAGATAATAATTAGATTCTTATGAAAATGAAAATGAATAAATGTCCTGAATGTGGGATTTATACTTTAAAGGATGCCTGCCCTAAATGTGGCGGCGAACTTAAGGTAATCTATCCTCCCAAATTTTCAGTTGAGGATAAATACGGTAAATACCGTAGGATATTAAAAAAAGAATCAATGAAGGAGTAATACACATTGAATGCTGCTGAAATAAACATTTTAGAAGAAATTGAGCTGGAAAACCCTATTTTCATTGAAGCATTACCTGGTCTTGGACATGTTGGTAAATTGGCCGCCGATCATATGATTGATGAATTGGAAGCTACTAAATTTGCTGAAATTTATTCTCCAACTTTCCCTCCTCAAGTCATTATCAAAGAGGATGGAATAATTAAGAATATGCTTAATGAGTTATATTATTTGAAGGATGTTGGTGAAGACAATTTGGATTTAATTATTCTTGTCGGCAATACTCAGGCATTATCTCCTGAAGGCCAATATCTGATTTGCAAGGATATATTGGAATTCGTTAAAGGATTTGGCATTACTAGAATCTTCACACTTGGTGGAATGGCTATTCCACAGCCTGTTGAAAATCCTAGGGTTTTTGGTGCCGCTACAGATGAAGCCAATATTGAACTGCTAAAAGAAGCTGATATTGAAATCAGGTCCAATGATGGTGGAATCGTGGGTGCTTCAGGACTCTTTTTAGGCTTAGGGGTTCGTCAAGGAATTCAAGGGTCTTGCCTTATGGGTGAAACTCCAGGTTATTTCATTGATGCAGAATCTGCCGAAGCCATATTGAAAAAGTTATCATTATTGCTTAATTTTGAAATCAATACTGATAAATTGGATGAAAGGGCTGAAGAAACCAGACAAATGATTGCAAAAGCTCAACAAATGGAACAGGATTTGATTAATAAAGCTAATGCAGGAAATGCAGATGATTTAAGGTATATTGGTTAAATTCCAATATATTATTTTTTTTATTTTCATGAACGTTATAGTAGTGCCCGACGCTTCAATGATTGTAATTCCATTAATCGAAAAGAATGGACATACTTACTTATCCCCTTCAAATTTTTCCAGATATGACAATATGGATATATGTGAGGGCAATTTTACTTTTGATAATTTAATTACCAAATATTCTTCAAGCGAACTTCCTTCAGGTGTTAGGGGAAGACTTTTTTTATTTTCAAAAATAATACCTGATGCCGATGCGGCCATAATTATCGGAAAAAGGCCTAGATATCGTGAAAGGATGTATGATTCTTTGAATGATTTGATTCTGTTTGGGGGAAATGCCTGCAATAATGCCCATAGTCTTGAAGTTAAAATAGTCGAAGATTTAAATATTCCCACTTTAAAATTGGCTTTTCCAACAAATCAAAAGGAATTGATAGATCTAATAGATAAAACAAATCATTTTTTGAAAAATTTAGAAAACATCCAGGGAACTGTTAATTGTGATAATTTAAGTGCAGATTTATCTGTTAAAAAACAGAAAGCATCTGTTATCGATGTTAAAAAGACATTGGATAATTTAATATAATTTTAGTTTCTAACAATAATATATGTTAGTAAATGCAGATTTTCATGTTCACAGCTGCTTTTCAATGGCATCCTCAAAGGATATGCTGATAAAAAACATGGCTCCAAAATCCAAATTGAAGGGATTGCAGCTTTTAGGCACAGGAGATGCCTTCCATCCTGGATGGCTGGATATTATTGATGAAACAACAGAATATTCGGGAGATGGAATCTACACATTTGATGACATGGATTTTGTTTTGACAACCGAAGTGGAAGGAAAAAACAGGATTCATCATGTAATTATCATTCCGGATATGGATATTGCCCGCGAACTGTCACAAAAATTGCCTTCTAAAAACAAGGACATTGATGGAAGACCTAAAACAAGATTGGATGGTGCTGAACTTTTTGAGCTTGTTAAGGAATATGATTGTCTAATAGGTCCTGCACATGCATTCACTCCATGGACTGGAATGTATAAGTCATATGACAGCATTTATGACTGCTATGAAAAAAAGGTCGACTTTGTTGAATTGGGTCTGTCCGCCGATACGTTCATGGCGGATTGTGTCGAAGAACTTAAGGACTTCCCATTTTTGACTAATTCTGATGCACATTCCCCCTGGCCGCATAGATTGGGAAGGGAATTCAACCAAATAGAACTTGAAGACATGTCCTTTTCTTCAATTAAGAAAGCATTTAAGCATAAGGATATTAAAGCAAACTATGGACTAATACCTAATTTGGGAAAGTATCACATGACTGCATGCACTAAATGCTATAAATTAATTGATCCGTTGCTGGCCAAGGAAAACAGGATGAAATGCAGTTGCGGAGGAACAATCAAAAAAGGTGTGGATTTTAGAATTTCTGAAATTGCCGATTTCAATGAACCTCATCATCCGGATTTCAGACCGAAATATGTTCACTTAATGCCGTTAGCCGAACTGATATCAACTGTTTATGATAAGGGGGTAACAACCAAAACGGTTCAAGGCAAATGGCAAAGGCTGGTCGATGAATTTGGAACAGAAATCGATGTTTTAATAAATGTTTCATTGGACAGTATAAAAAGAATTGACCAGAATATAGCTTCAGTCATCGAATCATTTAGAAATAATTCTATTGATGTCATTCCCGGTGGAGGGGGTCAATACGGGAAAATATTGTTTGATAATGAATTGAACGATAAAAAAGCAGAAAAAATCACAACTTTGGATAATTTTTAAAAACGGACTTGGAGGGATTTGAACCCTCGATCTTAAGATTAGGAGTCTTACGCCCTTCCAGACTAGGCTACAAGCCCATAAACATTTTAAATTTTATAAAAATATTAATAAAAAAAGTCAGTATATTGAGAGCGGACCCGCCGGGATTTGAACCCGGGGTCTTCGGATTAGAAGTCCGACGCCCTATCCAGCTAGGCTACGGGCCCTCGTATACAACAATAATAATTATATTTTTCGTATTATATATATTTATCTATTATTTGATAAAAATAAAAAAAGGATTGAAGAGAAAATTTATCCTCTTCCAGTAGCGCCTGTAGCGTCATCAACACTAATGGTATCTACATTTTCGCCATCTGCATTATAAACTATGAAATACCAAACTCCTCCGGAGTAGTATCCGCTTCCGATATAACATCCTGATTGGGAGATTGCACTACTTGCAATACTTTGTGCAGTTGAATAGGATAAGTGTGTACCTGATCCACCGCCATCTGATCCACCGCCAGATCCGCCGCCGGAACCTGATCCACTTCCGGATCCTGAGTCAGAACTTCCTGAACCACTTCCTGATCCGGAGCCTGATCCTCCTGAACCGCCAGAATTTACAGACATTCCAGAATGATTGCCATGGGTTGTATTGTTTCCAGGGCCGTGTCCTGTAGGATTTGCAGACATACTTGATAAATCAGAGAATATTGGATTGTTACTATTTGTAAGACCATATGCAGCAACAGCTGCGGCAACACATAAAACGATTATAATTGAAATAATTATGTTTGATTTATCCATGTTTTATCCTCCTGTAAATTATTATTTAATTATAATAATATAACTTAGTTTTTTATAGCTTATATATATTTCTATATGAATTTTTACAGTATTACTTATTAATGTTTAGAAATATATAATATAACGTTAGTTTCTAATTTCTTAATTGAGGTGACATATTTGAAAGATAGAGTAGTTATATCTCCTACCACTCGTCAAGAAGGCCATGCCGAACTCGTCATGGAAGTTGATGATGAAGGGATAGTTACAAAAGGTATGTATTTTAGTATAACTCCTGTTAGGGGTTTAGAAAAGATGGTTCTTAACAAAGCTCCTGAAACAGCACCTGTTTTATGTCAAAGAATTTGTGGAGTATGTCCAATTCCACACACTTTAGCATCTGCAGAAGCTATGGACATGGCATTAGGAATTGAAATTCCTAAAGCTGGTAAATTGTTAAGAAAAGCTGTCGCTGCAGCACACGGTATTAACAGTGCAGCAATTCACCACTTCTTAGTTGCTCCGGATGTTGTCCCTGAGGACAAATTCGTAGATGCAGTTAACAGTGTAAGTGAAGTAAGAAAAAATGTTCAATATGTTGTAGACATGATTGCCGGTGAAGGTATCCACCCATCCGATATTAGGGTTGGAGGAATGGCAAGAAACATTACACCATTCACCAAAGAAAGATTAGTTGAAAGAATGACTGCTTTAAAACCAAAACTTGAAGCACATGTTGAATTTATTAAAAACTGTGTTCTTGAAGCTGGTTTACCTAAAGATTTAGGTGTTGTTAATCAACCATTAATGGCAGTTGATGCAACTTATGGTAGCAACGATTTCGATATGGACAAATTCTCAGAAGTATTACCTGAAGCATGGTATGATGACCCAGAAATAGGTAAAAGAGGATGTTCAGTAATTCCATTATGGGAAGGTACTAATGTCGAAACTGGTCCAAGAGCAAGAATGGAAAAATTCTCTGGATTTAAAGACAAAGGTGTAGTTGCTCAACACGCAGCTCGTGCTGACGAAATGTTGAAAAACTTTGATGCTTGTATGGAAGCATTAGATGCAATTGATCCTGCAGCACCTGCAAATGTATCTTACGATAAAAGAGGAACTGGTGAACTTGGATTTGGTGTCATTGAAGGTCCTAGAGGAACTGATGTACATATGGCAAAAGTTGTTGAAGGAAAAACTCAATTCTACTCAGCAATTGTACCAACTACTTGGAATATTCCAACCATGGGTCCTGCAACTGAAGGATTCCACCATGAGTTAGGTCCACATGTAATCAGAGCTTACGATCCATGTTTATCCTGTGCAACTCATGTAATGGTAGTTGACGATGAAGACAAATCCATTCTCAAAAATGAAATGGTGAGAATCTAAGTAGTGAGGGTTAAATAATGCCTTATAATTCGGATATAATCGTAATTGGATGTGGAAATATCTTATTTAAAGATGATGGTTTCGGTCCAATAATTATTAATCTCTTACAAAAATATGCAGATGATAAAAACGATTATTATGATCCGGCTGTTACCGCTTATGTTGAAGATGAATTTAATAAGGATATTTTAGATGATATTAAAGGGAAATTTGAAAATATCACCTTACCTGACAGTGTTCAATTTATAGATGGAGGTACAGCAGCTCCTACCAATTTCTTCCCGTTGTATTCAGAATATGATTGGAAAAAATTGATTGTTGTTGATGTTGTAGAATTCAACGCAGAACCTGGAACTGTTGACACATTTAATCCTAATATTATGAAAATAGGAAAATATGACAATCCCCATGGAATGACTGTCGAAGAACCTCTTCAAAAAATTTCAGAAAAATGTGAAGTGGTTGTTGTTGGTTGTAAACCAGCTGAGATTCCAACTCCGGATGTGGATATGGGTTTAACAGAACCCGTAGAAAAGGCAATTCCTGAAGCTATAGATATTATTTTAAATGAAATCGGGGTAAAATAATGTTTGAAAAATTGAAAAAAGCTTTTGGCGGCTCCAAAGACGAAGCTGCACCAAAAGTAGAAGAAAAAGTTGAAGCAGCTGTAGAAACACCTGTAGAAGCTGCTCCTGAAGCTGCTCCTGAAGCTGCTCCTGCAAAACCACGTATTGGTTACATACACTTAAGTGGTTGTACTGGGGATGCAATGTCTTTAACTGAAAACTACGACATTTTATCCACTGTTTTAACTGATATGATTGATATTGTTTACGGACAAACTTTGGTAGATAAATGGATTCACGGTACTTACGCTGAAGAAATGCCAGAAATGGACTTATGTTTAATTGAAGGTTCAGTTTGTTTACAAGATGAACACAGTGTTCACGAACTCTTAGAAGCAAGGAAAAAATCCGGTTTAATCGCCGCATTTGGTTCTTGTGCTGTAACCGGTTGTTTCACTACCTTTGCTCGTGGTGGACAACAAGCTCAACCTAAACACGAATCTTTCTTACCAATTAGTTCTTTAGTCAAAGTGGATTTAGCACTTCCTGGTTGTCCTGTAGCTCCTGAAGTTATCGCAAAAGCAGTTGTTGCATTATGCGAAGGAGACTTAGATTACTTAAAACCAGCAATGGATTGGGCTGCATGTGATAAAGGCTGTGGCTGTGATGTATTAACTAACGTAATCCGCCAAGGATTATGTACTGGTTGTGGAACTTGTGCTCTTGCTTGTCCAACTAGAGCAATGGGCTTTTCCGAAGGTAGACCTAGCTGTGATAGAGACAGATGTATTAAATGTGGATCTTGTTATATGATGTGTCCAAGGTCATGGTTACCTGAAGGAAGAATTAAAAAGGAAACAGGACTTTAGGAGGAATGAATATGGTATTAGGTACTTATAAAGAAGCAGTATCTGCAAGATCTACTGATAGTAAAATATTAGATGTATCACAAGATGGTGGTATTGTATCTGCATTACTCTGTTACGCACTCGATGAAGGTATCATTGAAGGTGCTGTTGTAGCTGGAACTCCTGATGAAGACTGGAGACCTGTTCCTACTGTAGTAACTTCCGCTGATGAAGTAATTGCAGCTGCAGGAACTAAATACTCCATGTCCCCAACTTTATCTGCATTAAAAGAAGCAACACGTCAATACGGATTAGAAAAAGTTGGTGTAGTAGCAACTCCATGTCAAACCCAAGGTTTAAGAAAAGCACAAGCATATCCATTTACTAGATTCGTCGCTGAAAAAGTTAAATTAATCATCGGTATCTACTGTATGGAAAACTTCCCTATGGCTTCTCTTGATACCTTTGCAACAGCTAAATTAGGATTTGACAGCTTACAAGATGCAACTAAAATGGACATTGGTAAAGGTAAATTCTGGTTAACCAAAGATGGCGAAGACAACGGTTTAGCTATTAAAGAAACCCACGGTTACGAACAAGCTGGATGTAACATCTGTAATGATTACGTTTGTGAATGGGCTGACGTATCCACTGGTTCTGTAGGATCTCCTGACGGTTGGTCTACTGTTTTAACCAGAACCGACGATGGTGCTAGTGTATTCAATGCTGCTGTTGAAGCAGGTTTAATTGAAACCAAACCAATGGACGAAGTAAAACCTGGTCTTCCTTTACTTGAAAAATTAGCTAAAGGTAAAAAAGACAAAAACAATGCAGAACGTGAAAGAAGAGCTAAAATGGGAGTTAAAGTCCCTACAATCTACTAATCTTCTTTCTTTTTTTCTTTTTTTTTTTAAAAAATAGTTATTCTTATTTTATTTGATAGTTTTATAAAAAAATAGTTTTGAAGAGATTGCTCTCTTCTAAATGGTTGTAACTGTACAGCCTTCTTTTTCAACAATGACTGTATGTTCCTTTTGACTTACAAAATAATCCTGTTTTTCACGAAGTGGAGCATAAGGATAGATAGCCATCGCTTCGGACAATTGTTTTAAAGCTATTGCACCTTTCCTTTCGCCGAATTCATCTGTAATCCATCTTCCGGAAAATGGAACATATGTGTGATTGTGCTGTATATATTTCAAAATCCTTTGTGTGCTTTTCATTCTAAATGGTTTGTTTGCCATGTATGAAAAGATATAATGTCCTGGGGCATCATTTACAAGACCTTCTCCATTGGTTGCAAATGGTTCGATTGCAATGGCCTGGCCTTCTTCCAAAACATAATTGTCATGATTGTCATAGTTTGGAATGGAAATTCCAGCATGCAAGTTGTATTGTTCTAGGCTGTGGCCTGTTAAATTGAATATTGGGTTTAAATGATATTCGGATATGGCTTCATGAACTGCAGCTCCTATTTTTGAAACTTCGATTCCCGCCCTGACAGTGGCTATTGCCGCTTCAAGGCCTGCTGCTGATGCCTCTTTGATTTCTTCATGTAAGTTGATTTCATCCTGTGTGTAATATTCATCCATGTTTCCATCAGCTATTACGGTAACGGCGGTATCTGCAATATATCCGTCAACCATTGCACCTAAATCTAATTTTACCATATCGCCTGCCCTAATAGGGGTTTTATCTCCTGCAGGGGATGTGTAATGTGCAGCTATTTCATTCAATGATACATTGCAAGGAAAGGCAATTTCAGCTCCGCTTTTTAAAATTTCGCTTTCTACATACTCAACCAAATCAATAACTAAAGTTCCATCTTTAATCATCTTTGAAGCTTCTTCACGAATCTTTGAAGCGATTTTTCCAGATTTTATATATGATTCCATCATAAATATATACCTTCTAATAATAATATAATTAATTTTATATTTGATTAAATTTAATAATATTATATATTGATTTACTCTATAAATATAATTGGAGGTTAATAAAAATGGAAGTTCCTACAATGGAGGCCACATCATTATCAAGTGATGTAATGCTATTGCTAATTGTTATAATTATTGCAATTGTGTTAATTATAATTGTTTATCAATGGAGAAAAGTTGTACAATCCAAAAATTCAATTTTAATCCTTGAAAAAGAAATTGAACTTAAAAAAATGTCAATGGTTGAAAAAGACATTGAATCTAAAAGATTAATGGACAATCCAATTCCATTACCACAAGAGCAACAAGACAGCCTTTCAGCTATCAGGCAATCTACTACTGAAGTAAGAAGTAATGTAGGTTATCTTCATTCTGAAATCAATGAAAGGTTAGCTAGACTTGAGGCCGAAACCGAACAAAGAAAATTAGAGAAAATGCTTAAGGAAATTGAAGCAAAAGAGAACAAACTCAAAAAAATGAAATAGTAGGGTGGTAATATGGATGCTATGGAAGCAATTGCAATTTTAATCTTGATTGTCGCGATTGTTATTTTAGTATATTATTATTTATTGAATAGTCCTCAAACTATGGATAAAATACGCAATTATGTTCCAACTAGTGGCGATGCTCACATGGATGAGGTATTGAAAAATTCTGAACCTGCGTATGATTTAACTAAAGATGATGTTTCTGAAGTTGAAGATTCTGAATCTATGGGCAAAAGAATCAAAGTCAAATTAAGTGATATTGACATGTCTAGTTTAAATACCGATGCATTTTCCAATAAGATTGATGCATTTTTAGACCAAAAAAGCGATCAGTTAATTAAAGACTGGTCTTTGGCCACCACTGATGATTTGGATGAACTTCAAGCCAAGTTTTCTGAGACCACTAGCAATGTAGATAATTTGGAGAAAAATTTAGAGGAATTTAGAAAATCATCTGAAGAATTCCAAAAAGTCACTGAAGAAAAATTAGATGATTTAGATAAAAGAATAGAATCTTTAGAAAATAATTAAGTTATTTTCTTTGATTTTTTCTCTTTTATAGAAAGATTTATATATAATCTTTAATATAATTATATAAATAGTGTAATACTATTTTTGTTCGTATAGCAGGGTGGGGTAGTCTGGTGATCCCGCGGGGCTCATAACCCCGAGATCCCTAGTTCAAATCTAGGCCCTGCTACTTTTAATTAATTTTTCATGGCAAGTTAAAGACAGCTGCTGGTTTTTTATTAAACTAAGGAAACTCCGCCCATCAAACAAGACTATGGCGTTGAAAAACGTATACTGAGAAGTATGACTCTGGAGCAGAAACGACACGGCTTTTAATGGTTGACGATGATATTTAATTGAGGACATTAAAAGAATCGGTGAAACGGCCATTCCATAGGATGCAAGAGCAAAGCTGCCGATAATCGCTTGTGTAGGCAAGGTAGTTCGCTAAGATGAATGCTGTTAAACAGAAGGTGGGTTACTCTTAACAGGCCATGAATATTAATTATTTTCTTGTTTTTACTTATTTTCAGTTTTTCATCCATTCTGTCACATATTGCCAGATATATATTACATTAACGATGATGTTTTTTTGGATAAATGCCATAAATTCAATTTCCTATGGAAAAAAATTTAATATATTGAAAATATAATTAATATTATGTTTGAATATACAAGAAGGGAAATAATTGGTTTAACAATTGCATTTGTCGTACTTTCATTTTGTTTTGCAATATCAGTTGTTAAACTAGATCTTCATGGAATCATTTCAATTTTACCTATTGTTATGGTTGGTGTAGGAATAGGAGTTATATTGCGTGAAATCGCACAGAAATACATGGCAATGAAATATGGCTGCGAGGCGGAATTTAGATTATGGCCTATTGGATTATTGTTTGCGTTTGCAACATCATTTTTCGGTTTTGTATTTGCAATGCCTGGGGAAATCAGAACCAATCCTGATGAGGTTACCGATGAAATAGATGGTAAAATTGGAATTTCCGGGCCGATGTCTAATATGGTCCTTGCATTAGTGTTTATAGGAATTGCAGCTTTAGTATATCCTTTTTCATTACACTCAAAAATTCTTGAATTAATATATTTAATTTGTACTGTAGGATTTTCTGTCAATAGCTTTTTAGCAGCATTTAACCTATTGCCTCTTTATAGTTTGGACGGAATTAAAGTTTTAAAATGGAATCCAAAATATTGGATTGTTATATTTGTCATTGCTGTAGCTATGATGTTGCTGTCCATTACTATTGGCGCTGAAAATATGGTTACAATGCTTATAGGAGCATAATCTGCCTGTTTTTGCAGGTTGCTCTTAACAGCCTATTTAATAATTTAATATTTTCAGGTAATCTTCAATCAAATCGTACAGTTCTTCTTTTGTGGTTGTTTTAAATAGTTTGGGTTTTATTTCCACGCTTCTATATAATCCCTTTAAGTAGTATGCAGCATGAACTCTCATTTTGGAAATGGCCACCTTTTCGGGTTTTCTTTCAAAAAGCAATTCCGTATGCCTTTTTATCATTTCAAACCTTTCTTCCTTTGTTACCTTTTTAGGTTCTGTTCCATTGTCCAGGTATTCAACGCACTGTTTGATGAGCCATGGATTTCCAAGTGTAGCCCTTCCAATCATTATTGCATCGCATGATGTTTCATCAAGCATTCTTTTTGCATCAAAACAGGTTCTGATGTCACCATTTCCAATGACTGGGATAGAAACTTCATTTTTAACGTCTTTGATTATTGACCAATCGGCATCAACACAATAACTTTGCTCTTTGGTACGTGGATGGACTGTAATGGCTGATGCGCCGGCATCTTCAATAAGCCTGGCCATCTCTAAAGCGTTTATCTTGTCCCATCCGCTTCTGATTTTTACTGTAACTGGTACTGGAACCGTATCTACTACTTCACATACTATTTTATATGCTTTGTCAGGGTCTTTTAAAAGTGCGCTTCCGGATTGGCCTTTTATGGCGACTTTTCGAACGGGACATCCCATGTTGATGTCGATGATGTCCGGATGCATATGCTCGTAGATGTAGGCCGATGCGTTTTTCATTGTCTCGGGAGTCGATCCGAATATCTGCTGGGAAATTGGCCTTTCGTAATCTGTCATCTGCAGCATGTCCTGTGTTCTGGTATTGTCATATATGAGGCCCCTGTCGGATACCATTTCAGTACATATGAGTCCACAGCCCATTGATTTGGCGATGGTTCTAAATGGGGAATCGCATATTCCAGCCATTGGCGCTAAAACAACCTGATTATCTATTTCAACAGTTCCGATATTCCACTTCATAAAAATCACTATATAAAAATAATATGTCTTTTGGGAAATATATTATTAATTAAAAAAAAGTATAAAATGGATTATTATCCGAATAATCCATCTAAAAGTCCTTTTGCAGAGTTAACCTCGCTGCTGTTTAAAACATTGTTTACTTCTGTTTCATAATTGTTGATGTCTCCTTGAACGTTTTGTATTTGTTCAATGGAGCTTGCGAGGTTTTCAATATCATTGTTTGTGATATTTATATTGTTCACAACAGTGTAATTGTAAATTATGTTTACAATTGTTGTGTGGTCTGTAACGTTTTCTTTTTGTACTGTTTCTTTCACGTCATCCACTAATTTGGATAAGTCATCTGCGCTAACATTTGAATTTTCAACGATTTCAGCTTCAGTATAAATTTCATTGTTAGCTGCTTCTTTCACGGTATCTGGAATTTCAACATTGGTAGCAACTTCATATGAATTCATGATTCCGGCTAAAGCTGATTCACCGGTTGCTACAACAGGGCTTGTTACATATACGTGTCCGCTTGTAATTCCAGAGGATTTTAATGCTGATAGGTACATATCCCCAGTTATTGTTGTGATTGTTGATTTGTCAACACTAACTTCCAGTTTGTCATTATCGTTTAAGTCAACTAATGCTGAGGAGAAAATTTGGCTTGAACTGTAAGTCTTTCCAGTTATTGAGCTTGAAATTTTGTTCACGTCATCAGCAGTTATTATTTTTGAGTTTGCTTTGCTTAAATCTGCATTTGATTGAGTTTTAAAGAAATTATCTACAGTGGCTTTGTATTCATGATTTGCATGTGTGGTCTCGCCGTAGGTTATTACAACCGGATCGACTTGACCTGAAAAGCCTACCGGGATAAGCATTCCTATAATGATTATTGATAAAATAATCATACCAATACTAATCTTGCGCATCAATCTCACCTCTATTATATTAGTACATTTTATTTAGTCAAATGATTATTTAAATCTATCTTATTAATTTTAAGATTGCTTGAAAATTAGTATATTACAAAAAAATTTAGTAAGTTTTATAAGTTGTCAAATATAACTTAAATATCATAGTATGAATTGCTATGTTTCACATGATTAATTTGAAAGGAGGTGAAAATACGGTAAAAATTAATAAAAGGTTATTATTCGCATTAATTATATCTATATTGCTTATATTTTCTGTAAACGGAGTATTTGCAGGAGATAGTAAAACAATATCTGATGTAGTGGGTACTCCAATAGAACAGGATGGATTGACGCAGAATCATCTAATTCCAAAAGTTATAGGCTCTCAATCAGATGAGGGGAATTTAACAGCAGGCAGTAATGTAATTAATGTTCATGTAACTGACTCTTATAACGAAACAGGCAAAACTTGGGATGAAGACGGATTTGATCTGGCCGGAGCTACAGTCAAGGTATTCGACTCTTCAAATAAATTGATTTCAACACATAAAACCGATTCAAAGGGTAATGTTGCAATTAAAAATTTGGGATCAAGCAAATATTATTTAGAGGTTAGCTATTTAACTTATGAACCAATCAAATTGGATGAGATTGATTTTACTCATAAAAGCGGAACTGTTAATATTGACGATGTAATGTTTGTTCCCGACATATTGCTATTGGTAGATTATAATTCCCACAATGAGAAGGTTGATGTATTAATGAATATGTCCAGAAGAGTTGCTTTTATCAGTACAACTGATTTTGATACATCTAGATCCTGGTTAGTTGAATATGCAAAGTTTATGCACATTGACATGTTCTCTGAATCCGCATACAGCGTTCTGACAGCCAAATATTTAAAGGAATTGTTAGCAAGGTCACCAGCCAATGCCGAGTATAATGTCGCATATACATTCAGTGTTTATTCAAAGCAGATTTTAGACAATACCGGTTTGCATGTTGTCGGTGCTTCTGCAAAAAACAATACCTTTGACACTATTGAAAATACGTACATAGGTTCTTATTTCCAAGCCCGTGATATTGCAGAGTCTGATATTCTAATAAGTAACATGAAGAATTATTTAGCTTATGTCTGCTATTTGATTAATCCTCAAAAGTATTCTGATCCGACTTTAGATGAGAATAATGCTCCTTTAATGTCTCCTGAATGTGGATTTTACCATCCGGATTTAGGTTTGTACAGTTTAACACCTAACGGAACATTGATTAATTCATGGATTCATGAAAATCCCGGTTACACTCATAGTTCTGATGGTAGTCTAAATTGGATGACAGAAAATTATGTGGACTGGTTAACAGAGGAATTGGATCCAACCGGTTTATTTAAAACATTTGAGCACGATTATATTGAAATGTTCCATCCTGATAAGCCATTCATAGCCATAGCTTCTTACTATGGTGGTGAAGAAGTAAGCGAAGCATTAATTAGAGGCTATGAAGCTAAAGGCAGACCTGCTTTTAACGTATTTAAAACAGGAACTCAGCCTCCTATGTCAGAGATTATAAATAAGATTAATAATATTTCAACAGTAGGCATATCTGCGATAAACTCATTATGCAGCTGGTCTTTAGATTACGCTAATGGTACTGCAGAACCGGATTTAACTGACATTGATTTGCATGTATTGAAAGGTATTGTTGAGATTTCAGAATACAGTTACAATAGTGATTTAGGTCCTCAAGCTGAATGGACATTCATGGTTACTTATCCAAGTTTTGAGGGTGTTTTTGGCCAAGTTGCATTAACTTATGTTGACGTCTATGGTAAAACTCATGTTATCCAGGAAGGTGTCGATAAGATGGTGCAATTAAATTGTAAATGGGCCGATTTGCATGATTTAAATAATTCTGATAAGAATATTTCCATAATGTTGTATAATTATCCGCCGGGTAAGGCAGAAATCGGTGCTTCATATTTGGATGTATTTAGCAGTACTTTTGATTTGCTTTTAAAGTTATATGCTCAGGGATATGATATTGGCGGAACTGTAGAATATTCTGATGATTACAATGAGTTTATTATAAATTCAAATGAAGGATTTAAGATAAACGGAACTACAATTAATAAAATAACATTACAAAATTTAACCGATTTAATTTTTGACATGAACAACAAAGGGTCTTGGGCATCAGGATTGCTTGAAAAATATGTTGAAGATAATTGGGATTATTTAATGAAACATCATCAATTGATTTCTCTTAAAGAATTTGAACAATTGACTGCTGATGTTAGAGATGAATTATATAACGAAATGATTAGCTATTGGGGGGATAACCTAGGCCCTGCAATGGTTTATAAAGATAAGTATATTGTAATCCCTGGAATCTGGTTCGGTAATGTATTCATAACCTTCCAGCCAAGTAGAGGTTGGGAAGAAGTTAAGGATTATCACAGTTTAACCATTCCTCCACACCAGCAATATGTGACATTTTACGAGTGGATGGAAAAAACCGCTAATATGAACGCTATTGTTAGTATGGGAACTCACGGAACAGTGGAGTGGTTGCCTGGTGTAAACTTAGGTGCATTCCCTGGAGATTGGACTTTTGAATTGTCTTTAATCCCTACTGTATATCCTTATATTGTATCCAACCCCGGTGAAGCAATGGTTGCAAGAGACAGAAGTTCTGCTTTAGTAATTACCCACATGACTCCAGCAATGGTTTCATCTGAATTATACGGTAATTATACTGTATTGAAAAATTATATTAATTACTATAAAGAACAGTTAAGTCTTAATGTAACTTCAAATGCGGAATCTTACAGGGATAAGATTTTAAAATTAGCTCCGGAGTTAGGTTTCAGAAACCTTTCCGAAAATGAATCTTTTTCCGATTGGATAGATGAACTACACATTTATTTAGATGCTATGGAAGACGATTTCAATACGTATGGTCTCCATACAATAGGTAAAATCTTATCCGGTTATGAACTCTCTGAAGAGGTCGTTACAATTGTTACTTCCCAAACTAGGATTTATGATCAATTAACTGAATTCTTATATCCTGATTTAAAAGGCTTGAAATTCTATGATGACTTGCAGGGCAATCTTAAATATGATAATGAAGTTAGAGCTATTAAATCCTTCTTGAAAGATTATGCAGTCCGTCTTGTTAATGGAACTAGTGTAGAAGAATTAAATAAAGAATTGGATATTAAAGAAGGCACTGCTTTATATAATTCAACAGTATATTGTCGAAGCATTATTGAAAACATTCAAAGAAATAATGAATGGAATGCAATTT
Source organism: Methanobrevibacter sp. YE315 (assembly GCF_001548675.1). Classification (NCBI taxonomy): domain Archaea; kingdom Methanobacteriati; phylum Methanobacteriota; class Methanobacteria; order Methanobacteriales; family Methanobacteriaceae; genus Methanobrevibacter; species Methanobrevibacter sp. YE315. Next base: position 2,118,601 of record NZ_CP010834.1, on the reverse strand, counting down.
TGCTCGCATTATCCGGACGTTATGTAAAAGCAGGATTGTTCGCTGACCCGTCTTATGGTGATTCTATACCTGTTGGTTATGACGGTTATGCTTCTGACCCAACAAGGATGCCATCTCATGCGGCTTATGAATCTGCTGTTAAAATTGTAGATTTGCTTTTAGCAGATTACTTTGAAAAACACGGCAAATGGCCGGAATTGACTTCATTAATCTTATGGGGTACAGAAATCTCCAGAACAGAAGGTATTGGTGTTGCTGAATTCATGTATTTATTAGGTTGTAAACCAGTATGGGCGGATAACGGAAAAGTTCTAGGTGTTGAACAGCTTCCATTAGAAAATCTAACTGTAAAATTGAATAATGGCAGTGTTGTAAACAGGCCTAGAGTTGACGTATTTGCTAGTATGGTTACAAATAATAAGGATTGGATTACTTGGATGTTGACTTCAGTCAACTTAGCTTTAAATGCTACCGGCGAAGATGAAACTAACAATTATGTCATAAAACATTATGCAGAAAACCCAATGTTGGATAGGTTGTTTGGTCTTCCGGGTAATGTATTGGAAGGAACTGGTATGTCCACTTTCATTCCAAATACTGCAGACTGGAACATATCCACTGTAAATGAAGTTGCATCAGATATCTATCTAAATAAGGTATCCTACTCCTGGACATTGGATGAAAAAGGCAATATTGTTATCAATAAGCAAAAGGAAAACTATAAACATTTACTTGATAATGTTGATTTGATTTCCCAAAACTTTGACAGTTCATGGAGATTATTTGACTCTGATGATTACTATGACTGGTTTGGTGGATTGTATAATGCAGCTAATATCTTGAAGGAAAAATCCGGTAAGGATAAACCAGACACTGCATTCGTCGATATTAGGAATAAGAACAATTACGTTTCAAGAAATTATAATGAAGAAGTCGAATTTGAGATTCGTAGCATGTTGTTGAATCCTAATTATTTCAATTCATTAGTCGGTACTGCTGCAGGTAGTAATTCTCTTGCAGCCAGATATCAGAATATGTATGTTACCCAAGTTTTAAGTGGTGAAAAGCTAAACAGCGAGTTAGGTAATCAATTGGCGGATGTAATAACTGGTATCGCCAGCGGAGTGACAGGTTCTTCCACAGCGGCAGGTGCACAATCTTCCACTGCATGGTTAATTTATATGGCTCAACAAGGACTCTGTGACATTGATGCGTCTAGGGTTCAGAAATTAGTAGACACCTATATAGATAATGTTATTGACTATGGTGTTGCATGTTGTCACCACACATGTAAGAATTTGGCTTTCAATTCACAGCTTATTCAAATGAGCTCTTTGACTGCAGCTCAAAAGCAAAAATTCGCCGAAATTCTTGCTCAGGCTACAAATACTAACCCACTATTCGTTATGGATGATAATGGGGACAGTCAAGGTGAAGCCAATGACAATGGAAATGATGATGCAACCGAAGAGATACTTGTTAATGGAACCACTCAGGAACAATCTGACGGTTCAAGTGAAGGGGGCAAAACTGCTTTCGGAGCAGATCAAGGTGAAACAGGTGATGCAAAAGTTGCAGACCCTCAAACTTCACAGGATTCATCTGGTGCTAGTGCCAGTGCTAAAGCCTATGAACTTTCACAAAAATCAGCATCCAAATCCGCTGCAGCTCCAACAGAGTCAAGCATGCCTATATTCGTAATTATTGCAGTTATCATTCTAATTGCAATTTTCTTGGTTGGATATGCTAAAACTGACGATGATGATTATGATGATTACTAGTTAGTCATCATATATTTTTTACTTTTTTTAGAAATTTTTAAATATTGTATTTTATCAAAACTAATAATATATTAGAAAATTTTTAAAGTATATTTTAATTAAACTTTAAAATATTTTTATAAATTCAATTTGATGAGGTATAATATGAGCAAAAAGATTAAGATTTTTGTTTTATTGCTACTTATATTATTATCTATTGGTGCAGTCAGCGCTGCTGATGATATAAATACGACATTAAGTAGTGATAATTCTATTTCAGATACGTTGGAGATATCTGACAATAACGATAACGTTTTAGAACAAAGTTCGGATGAGGTGGTCTTGTCTGCTCCGAAAACTTACACGGTCAGTTCAAGCAATTATGCAAGTAATTTCGATAATGAAGGTAATTTTATAAGAGAAGGTGTAAATCCTGGAGATACTATTAAATTAAGTGGTGCTTTTTCCGATTGCAACTTTATTTTTGATAAGTCTCTAAATATCATTGGAGTCTCATCCAATTTAAAAAATTCAAAGATTACTCTGCTTAGTGGAGCTTCAGGAAGTACAGTATCCAATTTGAATATTCAGAATAACGGTCAAAGGGCTGTAGGAATATTTTTAAATTCAGCTTCAAACTGTGTAATAAGCAATTGTGTAATTAAAAATACAGGAGAAGCCGCATATTGTATTTGTTTAGCCAACAACTCCAATTACAATAACGTAACAAACAATGAGTTGACTGCATATGGGGTGACTTATGGTCATGGATCCAGGTCAACTACTCCATTGCTTGTTACAGGTTCTCACCACAATAATTTGATAAGCAATAATGTTGAAGCTGACGATGCAAACGGTATTTATTTATCAAACTTTGGTACTTCCCCAATGGGTGGAAATTCAAATTACAATACCATTATGAGAAACACAGTCCACATTAACGTAATCCCTACATCATGGTGTTATGGAATTCAGGTTATGGGTGATAGGAATACAATTAAATACAATACTGTAATCGGTGCTTATAGAGGAATATCAACCGATGGTACTGCTAATAAAATATTTTACAATACAATTGTTAATCTCACAGGTGCTGATTACAATAATCTTAATGTGGTAACCGGTGGAGAATTTGGTATTGTAGGTAGTTATGAGTCACAGATTGTTGGTAATGAAATCATCAACTCTAAAGTCATTAATACAGGTGCTGGAATTTCAGGTACTGACAATACCATTATAAACAATAATAAAGTTACAATAACCGGTGACGGTAGAGGTATTTTTGCTCCAGGTGCTAATGTTACTATCAAAAATAATGTCATTGTCACAGAATATGGTTCCGGTATCAACCAGAAAATGGAAGTGGCTGGTCTTTATGTTACAAAAAACAATATTACTTCAGTCAGCGGTGTCGGAGTCTTAGTTGAAAAGCTAAGTTCAAAAAGAATGCCTTCCTATGTTACAGTTATTGGAAACACAATCAAAACAGGAAATAAATATGCAATAGATGTAAGTGGTGTTCAGGCTGACACATGTACAATCGGTCCTAAGGACAATACCATCATCGGCAATGGATTAATCAGTTTGCCGGCTGGAGTTTATGATGGTTCAAAACCAAGTTACATTTTCAACGGAAATACATTTGTTATCACTGCCAGTAATTATGCTAAATATATCGATGCTAACGGTGGTTTGACTTCCGAGGTAAAAGATGGGGATATTTTAGATTTCAGAGGCAATTTCCAAAACAAAATCATCCTTGTGAACAAAGCTGTCAAAATCACAAGTAACAAGAAAAATGCATTGTTCTCAAATTCCACCTTTAAGGTGACTTCCGGAAATGTTTTGATTGAAAACTTGAAAATAGTTAATGACGCTACCAATAGGGTAAATGCTTGGGGTATCTATGTAAATCAGGCTCCGGGTGTCAGAATAGTTAATAATGATATTTCAGTAAAAGATTCAAAAGCGGCTTATGCGATTTATATCTTGGAATCAACCTTTGTGGATGTATTTAATAATAAGCTTAGCTCTGACGGTGATTATTTAACTTATACATTACTTTCATATGCTTCCGAGGATTGTAATTTTGCAAACAACACAATTACCACCAGTGGTACCGGGGAAGTTTATAGCTTTAGGCCTGAAGTATGCATTGACGGTAATGAAGTTGTTATAGACGGTAAAAGATACTGTATTGATGGTAATGAGATAACTATTGACGGTAAATCTTATTGTATTGACGGCAATGAGATTGTAATCGGGGGCACTAGATATTGTATTGATGGTAATGAGCTTGTAATCGATGGTAAAAGATACTGTATTGATGGTAATGAGATAACTATTGATGGTAAATCTTATTGTATTGACGGCAATGAAATTGTCATTGACGGTACCAGATATTGTATTGATGGTAATGAGCTTGTAATCGATGGTAAATCTTACTGTGTAGATGGTGGAGAGCTTTGTATTGATGGAAAAGCTTATAATATGGGAACTGCACATGTCGTTTCAGAAATTTATAGAACATACGGAATTTTATTATTATACTCATCAAACAACAATGTTTCTGGCAATGATGTTAAAGTGACTTCCAAATTGGCTAAAAAATACAGTCCAACATCTTCAACTAATTCCTTGGTTGGAATTGACGTATACTTTAACTCCCATAACAACACATTATCCAACAATAATGTTTTCGTAAGCGGTAAGGATAATTATATTTATGGTATGGGTGTTTTAGGATATAATACTGGACACAGCGCTCCAGAAGGCCAAGGTGCAACCAACACAGTCTTTGACGGTAACAAGATAACTATCAATTGTACTTCATATTGTCAGGAAGGTATTATTGTAGGTCATGAATCATGGAATACAATTATCAAAAATAATGTAATTGATGATAATGGTATTGTCGTATATGGAATCTACTTAGAAACCTGCAGCAACTCTACAATCGATAATAATACAGTCATTATAAAAGGACAGGCTGTTTACGGTATTGAAGGATATATGTCTGACAATAATATAGTATCCAACAATGTCGTTAATGCAAACGGAAGACAAACCTATGCTGTCATATTCTGCAATGGTAACAACAATAGGATTATATCAAATAAGATTAATTCAAATGGTGATGGTAGAGATTTAACAATCACTGTTCTGGATTCTATCGGCACTGGAAATGCTGGAATTCATCTCAAATCAAATTCTTGCAATAACTACATAGAAGATAATGAAGTTTATTCTAAAAAAGGATATGCAGTACTTCAAAACACTATTGCTGTTAATAATGTAATTTCAAATAATCTTTTGGATTCTGAAAAAGGAATCGGGGACAAAGCTGTAAATAATGCTAAAAACAATAATGTCTCTGGTAATTACAAATATGTTGTCAATCCAACAACCAATAATGTCAGAGTTCCATATTTGGGAACAGGCAATTTTGAGGTAACTTTTGGTAGTCAAGCAAATGGTGGATTCCTAAAAGTTTATGATATTGAAGGTAATTTGATAACCAATACAAAAGTCAGATATGGTGTAGCTAATTTCGATTATAAATTTGACGAATCTTACATTCCTGCTACTTATACATTTACTGGAGTATTTACTAAAAATAATTACAAAACTACTACATTTGACATTTTATCCACAATAGTCAAAGGAAATCTTGTCGTATCCGTTCCTGCACTTTCAGGATTCCAAGGTGAAACTGCCAAATTCACTGCAACTGTAAAAGATGAATTAGGAAATCCGATTAAAGGTGCTACTGTCGAATTTAACAGGAAAAATTCCGTAGGCAGATTGACTCTTATGGGTTCTGCTACAACCAATAAAGATGGTTTGGCTACTTTTGGTTATGATGTGACAAACGCATTGGATTTAGGTGAGTATGATGTTGTCGCAAGTGTCAAACAGGTGCCTTATTATAAAGATGCTGAAACCACTTCCAAATTGTCTGTAATTTCAGGCACAGGTGTTATAATAAGTATTTTTGATTATGTTGGGCCTGGTGGTATTTTAGCCATGATAAAATATTCAAATGGTGTTGTTATTAAAAATAAAGCAGTAGATGTTAAAATTGGTAAAAATTGGCATTCTCTTGTTTCTGATAAAAATGGTTATATCTACTTGCCAAGTTCTGTTACAAATGGTGTGTATTCGATAAAAATCTACACCAATGGCCAAAACAATTATAATGTGGCAACTGCTATTAAGACAATTACTGTAAAACCATTGATTGAGGGTAGCAAGGATTTATCCGCAAGTGTAGGATCTGCTGTAACACATAAGGTGCGTATTGTTGGCACTGATGGAAAATATGTTGGTGCAGGCAAAGTAATCACATTTGTTGTTAATGGAGTATCCTCTACTGCTAAGACAGACAGTAATGGTTATGTAACATACACTGCTAAATTCAATACTGCAGGCACCTACAAAATCATTACAAAATGGAAGGGCACACAAGTGACTAATAAAATCGTTGTTAAATAATTGGAATGAGCACATTTTAAGCAAATTAAATAATGCTTAATGTGTTGCTTTTTTAATATTTTTTTCCAATTTTTTTTAATTTTATAAACAGATTTTCAATTAAATTGTATTTTATAATCTTTGTTTTATTTTTTATTCAATTTTTCTTTAATTATCTTTAAATATTTTTAAATCATATACTATTAAATAATAGTCAAGTATTTTATTTTCATAGGCTATGATAATTTTTGATATTTATTAAAACGAGGTGTAATTATTAAGGCAAAAGGTTTTATTATTCCATTCATCATGCTTTGTGTTTTGATGTTGTCATTGAGCGCTTCTTTTGCTGCTGATGATAATACAGATGTCATTGCTTTAGATGATGGAGTAATGGATGTTGAAACTCTTGCTATTGATGATAATCAGGTAGTAAGTGTAAATAGTGCCAATGTCGTAACTAATGATACCTTTTACAACTATTTCGATAGTACAGGATCATTGTTATCAAATGTCACTTCAAATGAATTGACTTTTAAAGGAGATATTTCCGGCGTTGGTGTTGATACAATTGTGGTTGACCGTCCAATAAAATTCGTCGGTAATAATGCTACAATTGAAAATATTGCTATTGATATTGAATCTGATGATGTAATCATCACTGATTTTACTATTAATCAAAATAATGGTGAATACGCTATTTCCATTTTAGATGCATCTGATGTTCAAATAGAAAATACAATTATTAATTTTAAGGCTATAACTGATTCTTATGGTTATGCAATAGATGCAGACTCCTCAAAAGGAATAAAACTTATTAATAATGAAATTAATTATGTCGGTACAACCCAAGGTGCTGGTATTAATAATGGAATTCGTGTTTATAATTCCAGCGGTGCACAAATCAATGGAAACAAATTTAATTTAAAATTAGTTTCTAGTTATGTCCCTTGGATGGAAATTCCGCCGGGTTCCAGTAATTGGGTGATGTTCCCTGTTTCTGAAGGTATTGTTGTGGATTCTTCAGATGATGTTGAATTTGCGGATAATAATGTAAATGTTACTTATACAGACATTTGTGGATCTTATGATACAATCTATGCTGTAGATTTCAAGAATTCTGATAATGCCGTGATTTCTGGTAATAATATTGATGCTAAAGGTCACTCCTACATTTACGGTTTAATTATTTCCGGTGATAACTTCAATATAACAGGCAATAATATTGATTCAGAGTCTGATGTGTATTATGCTAATGGTATTGATATTGAAGGTCCTGCTACCGGTGTAGTTGAGAATAATGCCATTAATGTTTATGGTGTCACTTCCGCTTATGGTATCTATTCAGGTATGAACGGTGCTGCTGTTAAAGCAAATTATAATGAAAACAAAATTTATGCTGAAGCTTATTCTGCTTTCGGTATGAGTCTTGGTGATGTTGAAAGCACTATCTTAAACAATGATATCGTTCTTAAAGCTAATTATACTACTGGTATTGCTTCTAAAGTTAATAAGTTGACTGCTAAGTATAATGAGATTACCATGACTTCCTCTGAAGTTGGTAATGAGTCCATTTGGGAAGAGTTCGGAATTGAAACCGTTGGTATTAAAGTCGTTTCTGGAAATGCTAATTTGGCATATAATAAAATCACTGGCCCTGGTGTAGGTATTGCTGTTTCCGGTAAAAGCATGGCGGTTTCACGTAATGTAATCAGATTAACCGCTAATAAGGATAAAGATGCTTATGCTATTGTTGTTGATGGAGTAACCAAATTGAACATGCTTAGAAATAATGTTAGGTATGTTGGTGCTACTGAAGGTACTGGTATTAACAATGCGGTTTTAATTTCCAATGCTAAAAAAGCAACTGTTAGTGGCAACACTATCAAGGCTGATTTGGTTTCCTGTTATGTTCCTTGGGCTGAAATTCCGTCTGGATCTGGTAATTGGGTAAGTTTCCCTGTTTCTGAAGGTGTTGTAGTATCAGATTCTGATAATCTTGTATTTGACTCTAACATAATTAATATTAAATATAATAATGTTTGCGGTAGTTATGATACTATTTACGCTGTTGATTTCAAGAATTCTGACAATGTTGTGATTTCTGGTAATACTATTGATGCTAAAGGTCACTCCTACATTTACGGCTTAATCATTTCCGGTGACAATTTCAATGTTACCGGCAATAATATCGATTCCGAGTCTGATGTGTATTATGCTAATGGTATTGATATTGAAGGTCCTGCCACTGGTGTAATTGAGCTTAATGCAATCAAAGCTTGCGCTGTCACTTCCGCTTATGGCATTTACTCTGGTATGAATGGTGCTGACGTTAAGGTTACCTATACTGACAATGTCATCAATGCTGAAGCTTATTCTGCTTTCGGTATGAGTCTTGGTGATGTTGAAAGCACTATCTTAAACAATGATATCGTTCTTAAAGCTAATTATACTACTGGTATTGCTTCTAAAGTTAATAAGTTGACTGCTAAGTATAATGAGATTACCATGACTTCCTCTGAAGTTGGTAATGAGTCCATTTGGGAAGAGTTCGGAATTGAAACCGTTGGTATTAAAGTCGTTTCTGGAAATGCTAATTTGGCATATAATAAAATCACTGGCCCTGGTGTAGGTATTGCTGTTTCCGGTAAAAGCATGGCGGTTTCACGTAATGTAATCAGATTAACCGCTAATAAGGATAAAGATGCTTATGCTATTGTTGTTGATGGAGTAACCAAATTGAACATGCTTAGAAATAATGTTAGGTATGTTGGTGCTACTGAAGGTACTGGTATTAACAATGCGGTTTTAATTTCCAATGCTAAAAAAGCAACTGTTAGTGGCAACACTATCAAGGCTGATTTGGTTTCCTGTTATGTTCCTTGGGCTGAAATTCCGTCTGGATCTGGTAATTGGGTAAGTTTCCCTGTTTCTGAAGGTGTTGTAGTATCAGATTCTGATAATCTTGTATTTGACTCTAACATAATTAATATTAAATATATTAATGTTTGCGGTAGTTATGATACTATTTACGCTGTTGATTTCAAGAATTCTGATAATGTTGTGATTTCTGGTAATAATATTGATGCTAAAGGTCACTCCTACATTTACGGCTTAATCATTTCCGGTGACAATTTCAATGTTACCGGTAATAATATTGATTCCGAGTCTGATGTGTATTATGCTAACGGTATTGATATTGAAGGTCCTGCTACTGGTGTAGTTGAGAATAATGCTATTAATGTTTATGGTGTCACTTCTGCTTATGGTATCTATTCAGGTATGAATGGTGCTGACGTTAAAGCAAATTATACTCAAAACAAAATTTATGCTGAAGCTTATTCTGCTTTCGGTATGAGTCTTGGTGATGTTGAAAGCACTATCTTAAACAACGAGATTATTCTTAAAGCTAATTATACTACTGGTATTGCTTCTAAAGTTAATAAGTTGACTGCTAAGTATAATGAGATTACCATGACTTCCTCTGAAGTTGGTAATGAGTCCATTTGGGAAGAGTTCGGAATTGAAACCGTTGGTATTAAAGTCGTTTCAGGTAATGCTAATTTGGCATATAATAAAATCACTGGCCCTGGTGTAGGTATTGCTGTTTCCGGTAGAAATATGGCAGTTTCACGTAATGTTGTTAAACTCACTGGAAATAAGGATAAGGATGCATATGCTATTGCTATTGAAGGTGTTAAAAAATTGAACATGCTTAAGAACAATGTTAAGTATGTTGGTGCTACTAAAGGTACTGCTATAAATAATGCGGTTTTAATTTCCAATGCTAAAAAAGCAACTGTTAGTGGCAACACCATAACAGCTAAGTTGGTTTCCTGTTATGTTCCTTGGGCTGAAATTCCTGAAGGATCTGGTAATTGGGTAAGCTTCCCTGTTTCTGAAGGTGTTGTAGTGCAAGACTCCGATGATATCCAATTCGATGCTAATTTAATCACCGTTAACTATAAGGGTGTTTGCGGTAGTTATGATACCATCTATGCTGTAGACTTTAAGAATTCTGCTAATGCTAGGATTTCAAACAACGATATTGCAGCCAATGGCCATACCTACATTTATGGTATTATAATTTCAGGTGATGATTTCACAATTACCAATAATAATTTGGATATCGTCTCTGATGTTTATTATGCAGATGGTATTGATGTTGAAGGTCCTGCTACCGGTGTAATCAGTGGCAATACATTAAATATCTATGGTGTCACTTCCGCTTATGGTATCTATTCAGGTATGAACGGTGCTGATGTTAAAGCCGATTACATAGACAATATTATTTATGCTGAAGCTTACTCCACTTTCGGTATGTCCCTTGGTGATGTTGAAAGCAAGGTTTCCGGAAATAATATTGATCTTAAGGGTAATTACACAACAGGTATTGCTTCAAGAGCATCTAAATTAGCTGTATATAGTTGTAATATTAATGCTAAAGGTTCTAATATTGGTAATGAATCCATTTGGGAGGAATTTGGTATAGAAACTATTGGTATTAAAGTTGTTGCCGGTGTTGCAACTATCAAGGATAACACTGTAAATACTACAGGTAAATATTCTGTTGATTTGAAAAATACTAAGTCTTCAGTGACTTACAACACTTTATATGCTAAAAAATTATCTGGAAATAAAAGTGTTAGCTTCACTGGTAGTGCGACAGTTAAAAACAACAGCCCATAGCTGTGGAAAATCATGTTGAAATAGAGATTTTTCAATCTCTATACTTTTTTTATTTTTTCATCTACATTTCTAAATTAATATTTTTGCATTTTCTCAATATTAATCAGTATTGATGATGTTTCATCGTTTATTTTAGTGAATTGTATTTAAAATTTAATTTAATTAACTGTTGTTTAAATTATTTTGATACTTTTTTCTCTCGCCAATATGTAATTAATATTTTAAATATGAGTTCCAACATAACTTATTAATGTAAATTTTATTTTTATTAAGTTTTACTTTATAAAATAAATCATGTGATTATATGAAGAAGGTTATTTTTACAATGCTGCTTGTATTGATGGTTGTATCATGCATTAATACATGCAGTGCTGAAGATTCATTTAATGAAACATTGGGAACAGATACAATTGATGAGGTGGATGTATATGATGTTCCCGGTGGGGACAATTTTATTGTTGAGGCGAATGGGTGCGAAGATTATGATGCAATTTCTTCTGCTGTTAGTGCCGCTACTGGTGGAGGAACAGTCTTCGTCAAGAACGGTGAGTACGCCTTAAGTGCAGGAGAGGTTTTGGAAAAAACTGTTCCTGAACGAACTGGTGATGGGGAATCTGTTGTTCTTCCTGAAGGAACAATTTATTTATCTGACTCTGGTAATGATGAAAATGACGGTTTGTCTGAAGAAAATGCAATTGCTACTTTTTCACATGCAGTTGACATGGTTAAGGCTAGGGAAAACAAAACTGCTACCGTTTATGTGTTGAATGGTGATTATACAACTGGTGCCATTGATATAGGTGATGATGAGGGAGTATCATTATCTATCGTTGGTCAGGAAAAAGACGGAGTTATCATTCATGGAACCGGTGCATATGTCTTTGACATTTATGGAGACAATCTGGTATGGAACTTCAAAAACCTTGTTTTTGACGGCCTTGATTCTACAGCCAGAACTTCTGCCGCTTTGGTATTGTACAGCAAAGACGGCAATTTCACTATCGATAACTGTAACTTCAGAAACATAAATTCCAAATTAGGCGCTATTGCAATAGGAAATGAAAATGGAAATACAAATGTTACAAATTGTATCATTGAGGATGTAACCGGTTCCACTTCAAATACAGTAATTTTAACTGTTAATGATGATGGTAAACTTATTTTGGACAATATTGAAATTAAAAACTGTAAACTGGATGAAAGTGTTGCTGTTTCAACAACTGCTTCATATCTAAGGACAATTCTCTATGTAAACACTTATGGTGCGGATATCACATTGTCCAACTCTAAAATTATTGATAATAATGGACCTATGATGAGTTTAATAGAATCCAGGTCTAAATTAACTATTGTAAACACTACAATTTCTGATAATGTTGTGAATGCTTCTCTCAACGGTGCAAATGGGGGAGACAATTTAATTTGGGCTAACAACGATAATTCAAATATCAATATAACTCAATGTATAATTACAGGAAACACAATTGTCAAATCAGGTAAAGGTCTATTCTACAACCAGAGAGGAAGTATCAATGTGGAATACTCAGACCTCAGTAAAAACAGTGTGGACAAGTTCATAGGTTCAACAGGAACAATAACCGCCAACAACAATTGGTGGGCAACCAATGACCAACCGGATGCCAATGTTGACAAATGGGTCATAATGAATGTTGAGGTGGATGACTCTGAGTTATCTGAAAAAAATGAAATAACTTTAACAATTGACTTTAATCATGTCAAAACATCTTCCGGAAATATCGAAGTGTTGGCCGGTGGAGAAATTCATAAAGATTATTATGTTGTTGAAGTATCTGCCCAAAACGGTGAAATAACTCCTGCAAGCATAGTTGTTAACAAAAGTCAAGTCAAATCACAGACTTTCACAGTAACTAATGTAAATGATGTAATCACTGTAACTTGCGACGGTGATAATGTAGAGATTGGAATTGAAGGCGAGGACCCTTCTTCCTATGATGGAATTGTTTATGTTAATAAAACAGGTGATGACAATAATGAAGGAACAATTGATGCTCCCGTAGCAAGTTTAGCAAAGGCTATTGAAATTGCAAGTGCAGGATCCGGCCGGATTTTCATTGATGAAGGCACTTACATAGGATACGGCTATCAAGTAACTAATGATTTGAACATTACAGGTGTAGGTAAAGTTACACTTGATGCAGATGGCCAAGGAGGATTGTTCGCTACAGGTTATCCTTCTGGAGCTAGCAAAATCATATTGAATAATTTGATTCTCGCTGGTGCAGATGCCAACTATGGTCAGGCAATCAACAGTTATGCAAGTGAATTGATCTTAAACAATGTATCAATTACCGACAACCCTGGAAGCGGTAGCCTCATCATCCAGTCAGGCAAGCTTACCATGAACGACTGCGTAATCGCAAACCATAACGGGGCAACCGTAATTGACTTTTCAGGAAATGGGGACTTGATAATAAACAATACTCTGTTTGAAAACAACACCGTAACCAATAATGCTATTGTTTATTCCAGTTCATATGATAGTAGAAGCGCAATTGTCGAAAATACTGCATTCATAAACAACACAGGACAATTGGGAATATTCAAAGTAAACAAAAGGACAACTATTAAAGACTCTAAATTCATCAATAATACAAATAAATTAGGTTATGGTGGTGCAATCAGCGATTCTGATTCATTGACTGTAACAAACACTACATTCATTAACAACAAAGCAAATAAGGACGCAGGTGCCATTAGTGTAGGATATAATAGGGTTGCAACCATTACAAAATCCACATTCATCAACAACACAGCCAACCTTGAACAAGGCGATAATCATGGTGATGCAATATACAACAAGGGCAGGCTCACTCTTAACTACTGCGTATTGTTGACAAATGCTGAAAATTCACTTGTTTACTCAGAAAGTGAAAATGATGTGAATGCACAATACAACTGGTGGGGAACAAATGAAGATCCTTCATCCTTGAATGGTGTCGGAACCTACGAAGACGACTGGGGTGATGATGCGGACTGCGTAATAGACTCATCAAATTGGGTCTACATGAATGTTACAACCGATATGGTTGATGATACCGTATTGGTGGGTGACAGTGTAGAGATTACTGTTGACTTCACTAATTATATCGATTCAGACAATGCTTTGAAGCCTTTATCTGAAAGAATTCCTGAAGTAGATGTGTCTGCAAGTGCAATTTATGGTGATTTGGATAGTTCTCTTAAAACAACATCTGGTAACGTTGCAGAGTTTGTTTATGGTGCAGCAGTTTCAGCAGAAGACATTGTTAACATCACTTCTTCAGACGCTACTGCTTTAATCCCTATAAATGTTGATGTATCCCCTGAAGAAGGAATAATTTATGTATCACCAAATGGTGATGATTCCAACGATGGTTTGACCAAGAAAAACGCTGTCAAAACAATTGCCCATGCTATGGAAATAGCTACCAAAGGCCAAATAGTTCTTTTAAACGGTGTCCACACAACAGGTGATTTGGGAAGTGTTTATGAAGATTTAAACATTACTGGTCAAGGTAAGGCAGTAATTGATGCTAACAATAATAATAGAATTCTCTATGTCGGCTCTGAAGCAAGTGTTGTAATTAAAAACGTTATCATGATTAATGGTTACACTGCTGATGAAAGCGGTGCGCTTTTAGGAAATAGCAATCGATTGACATTGATTAATTGTACATTAGCCAATTCCTCTGCCGGCACAAACAATGGTGGGGCAATTTTCAATGTAGGTAAATTGACTATAATCAACACCACTATTGCAAACTGTTCTGCAAAACAGGGTGGAGCAATCTTCTCTCAATGCGATAGTGATATTACAAGTTTGGAAGTGATAAATTCAACATTTGAAAATAACATTGCTACTGGTTATGACATGAATGGTGGTGGAGCAATCTATACTCAACGCAACAGCGCATTTTATGAGTTTACTTTAAATGTTGACAATTCAACATTCATAAACAATAGGGCAGAAGGCACATCTTCAGGTGGTGCAATCGCTCTTGTACAATTGGATGCCACTGCTAAAATATCCAACTCCAAATTCATTGCAAACCATGCTAATGGAAAAGAGGGCTATGGTGGTGGAGCGATTTATGTTTCAAGTGCAAGCAACTACTATAAATACGGTACAATGACCATTACAGGTAGTTTATTTGAAAACAACACATGCGGTGCAAACGGTGGAGCAATCTATGGAAGGGTCACTACCATAACAGTTTCAAGCTCAGTATTGATTGATAATGCTGATGCCAACGGTTTGGCGGTCTATGGTTATAAAACAGATTCAGCATCTCCTTCGATCACATTGAATGACAACTGGTGGGGTTCAAATGACAGTCCGAAAGACCTTACAGGTGGAAACAACAGGTACAAGCCAACTCTTAACAGATGGGCTATTTTAACTGCCAATAATGATTCCGCCATTCAGGATGGAAACACCATTAGGTTAACAGCAAGCATCAACAATTACACCACAGGTACTGTAAATGGTACAATGTCCAAACCGATAACAGTCAAACGTGATGTAACTATTAAAACAACAGCCGGAAACATTAATGGGACTTTAGAAAACGGTGAATTCGCATATGATTATGAAGTACCTGAAAATATCAGATATGTGGCAATCAATGTTGATGATGAAACTGTTGAATTACTTGTCATTTCTTCAAAAGTGAAAGTTGAAGTCAACAACATCACCGCTAGAAAATATGATATGGTGAATGTTGTTATCAATGTGACTGCCGAAAGTGAAGTGAACAGTGGAGTAGTGGAATTATACGCGGATGATACTTTACTCGACACCATCCCGGTCAGCCAAGGAAAAGCGATTAAGGATGTTGTCATACCAACTGATATTGGAATTTATGATTTAATTGCCAAATTTGTCGATGAATCCGGTTTATTTGATGGTAATGAAAGTCATGCTACATTGAATGTCACTGGAATATGTGAATTATGGAATTCAACATTCTTCAACTTCTTTGATGATACAGGTGTTTTAAGAAACGCTATTGGTGAGGAAGAGCTTGTGTTCCATGGTGAATTTTCCGGAATTGATGTTAATGTTATAAGTATCCCTAAAAGTATTTCTATTAGTGGAGATAATGCTAAAATTTATGACATTGCATTTAAGCTTCTGGCTGATGATATTAAAGTAAGTAACATATCTTTCGTTGCCGATAAGGCTTCATTTGCCGAAAATTCAGGTGCACTTATTCTAGTTAGTGCAAATGCTGTGGAATTAAATAACATTGCAGTCAATTATACCACTCCAAAGGCTGTTGATGCATTTGCCGTTTTGGTTACTTCAGACGAATTCAATCTAATCAATTCAACTATAATCTTTGATTCCAATAATGATGATGGATCTATTGTCAATCAACATGCACTGCAGATTCGTGATTCCAATGACTTTTTAGTTAGTGGAAATGTAATCAATGCCACTTTGCCTGCAAGGGATGTTGCTTATACCTATTATTATTCTGAAAGAGTGGGAATTGATCAGGATTTAGTATTGGCTATTGGTATTCAAAATGGTGATAATGGCAAATTGACTCAAAACGAAATCAATGTTTTAACAAAATCCGCTGTAGGTGATTTCCCAACAATCGATTCCATTATGGTTGATGGAGTTAATAATTTGGAGATTAGCTACAACAACATCACTCATCTTGACACCGTAAATGCGGGAAATGCGGGTTACTCCAATGCCATTGACTTATACAATTTTGATGGTATAACTGTCATGAACAATAATGTGCTAATTAATTCTACCGCAGGTATTGAAGCTAAAGGAACTGCTTATCCAGTTCAGGCTACTGGACCATACAATGGTCTTTTAATTGACAATAACAATTTAACTTCAGTTTCCAATGGTCCTGCATTAGGTATCTACTCACAAAACTATGAAGGCGGAACTGACATTGTTGTAACAAATAACTGCATTAATGTTACAGGTTTGGCTACACCAGACGTTTATGCTTTAGTATCAGGTATTGAACTTCAGGATACCTATGCAAAAATATACAACAATACAATTTACACAGATAGTGTAGGGGCATATTCCGATAAAAATGCATTATATGGTATTAGTTATGCTCAGGATATCGGCAGTACACATATGTTTGACATAAGGGACAATACCGTTTATACTGACGGTAAATATGCCGTATATTTATTGGAGGCAGTAAACTCTAATGTGACCGATAATACATTATATGCACATGAATTGTTAGCTGACGATGCAGTTCATATTGCTGGTGACAATAATGTTGTTAAAGATAATAAGCCGCTCTTTAATGTTATAATTAATGCTAGTGCAAATAACACTAAAGTTGATGTGAATGCTACGGTGGAAGTTATTTTATCTCAAAGCGATGCTGCCGGTAATGTGTCAATTACAATTGATGGTACAGAATACATTGCTCCTGTTGTTGGGGGCAGTGCAACTATCGTTCTTCCATTGTTGCCTGCAGGTAATTACACATTTGATGTTGTCTATAGTGGTGATGATAGATACGGGTCTAATACTACTGCTGTTTCATTTGCTGTTGACAAATATGCTGTAGAATTTAACAAAGTTAAAGGACACTCTGGAAGGGTTGATCAAAACGCTACTGTTGATGTAATCTTATCTGAAAGTGATGCTGCCGGTACTGTTTACATAACTGTCGATGGTACTGACTATTCTGCCGAACTCGTTGACGGTGCTGCCGTAATTTACGCACCATTATTGCCTGCAGGTTCATACAACTTTGATGTAATCTACAGCGGTGATGATAGATACGAATCTAATACTGCTGCTGTTTCATTTGCTGTTGACAAATATGCTGTAGAATTTAACAAAGCTAAGGGACACCCTGGTAGGGTTGATAAAAATGCTACTGTTGATGTGATCTTATCTGAAAGTGATGCTACTGGAACTGTTTCAATCAATGTTAACGGCATTGAATATTCAGCTGAGTTGGTTGATGGTGCTGCAGTTATCTATGCTCCATTGTTACCTGCTGGTACATACAACTTTGATGTGATCTACAGTGGTGATGCTAAATATGAAAACAACACTGCTCCAATTACTTTCAACGTAAACAAATATTACCCAACTATGAAGGCAACTGCTGCTGATGTGCATGTTGATGAGAATGCTGTTGTAAATGTTGTTTTACCTAGTGATGCAACAGGTACTGTAACCATTACTGTCGACGGCGTGGATTATACTGATGATGTTGTTGACGGATCTGCAACTGTTGAGCTTCCAGTGATTTCACAAGCAGGAGCACAATCATTCACTGTATCATACAGTGGAGATGACAAATACAGAGCACTGTCCACTACTGTTAAATTCAATACTCTTAAAGTTGATGCTACTATTAAGGCTACTGCACCTTCAGTTAAAGTAGGAAATGATGTAACTGTTAATGTTGTATTGCCTAAAGATGCAACTGGTGAAGCATCCATTTCTGTTAATGGTAATGTTTATACTGGTATTGTCAAAAATGGTGCTGCAACTATTGTTATTCCAGATTTGGTTGTTGGTGAATATTCTGCTGATGTAATTTATGCTGGTGATGAGAAATACAATGATGCTGTTGCTAGTGTTTCATTTGCTGTTGAAAAGAATGCTGTGGAATTCACTAAAGCTAAAGGACACCCTGGTAGGGTTGATAAAAATGCTACTGTTGATGTGGTCTTATCTGAAAGTGATGCTACTGGTACTGTTTACATTACTGTTGATGGTGTTGACTATTCTGCTGAGCTTGTTAACGGTAAAGCAGTTATCTATGCTCCATTGTTACCTGCTGGTACATACAACTTTGATGTAATCTACAGCGGTGATGCTAAATATGAAAACAACACTGCTCCAATTACTTTCAACGTAAACAAATATTATCCAACTATGAAGGCAACTGCTGCTGATGTGCATGTTGATGAGAGTGCTGTTGTAAATGTTGTTTTACCTAGTGATGCAACAGGTACTGTAACCATTACTGTCGACGGCGTGGATTATACTGGTGATGTAGTTGACGGAACTGCAACTGTTGAACTTCCAATAATGTCAGAGGCAGGTGAACATACATTTGAGATTGTATACAGTGGAGACGACAAATACAGACCATATACTACTGAAGTAACATTCAGTGTTATCAAAAACAGTGTTGATATGAAAGCTACCGCCCGTACAGTAAGGGTGGGTGATGAAGTAACAGTTAATGTAGTATTATCCAGTGATGCAACTGGTTCTGTTTCAATCGTATATGGTGATAATCTTTATTCAGCTGAAATTGAAGACGGAACTGCAAGCATTGTCATTCCAGACTTGCCGATTGGGCAATATGCTTTAACAGTTGAATACAGTGGAGATGATACATATAAAGCCAAAAACACTATTGTAACATTCAACGTGAACAAACAGAACTCAGCTCTAAAAGCTACTGCACGCACAGTTCATGTAGGTGATGATGTTATCGTAAATGTTGCCTTATCAAGCGATGCTACCGGAAATGTAACAATCAATGTTGATGATGTTGAATATACTGCAGAAGTGACTGGAGGCGCCGCTAGAATCACAATTCCTGATTTGACTGTCGGTAAATATGCTTTGAAAGTACAATACAGTGGTGACGATAAGTATAAGGCTAGAAACACTACTGTCACATTCAATGTCAACAAGGCAAGCACAAGAATGAAGGCAACAGCCCGTACAGTTAAAGTTGAAGACAATGTAACAGTCAATGTTGCCTTGGCAAGTGACGCAACAGGTGAAGTAATTATTACTGTAAATGGTGCAGATTACACCGCTGCAGTTGAAGATGGTGTTGCAAGCATTGTCATTCCAGAATTGCCTGCAGGTCAATATGCATTGGATGTAAAATACGGTGGTGATGACAAGTATAAGAACCAATCAACATATGTCAAATTTAATGTCAACAAACACAATGTAAGAATGAAAGTTACAGCTAATTACAATTATAAGGATGACTTTGCAATGATCAGTACAATCCTGTCTGATGATGCAACAGGAACTATTGCAGTAGAAATTAATTCTAATGAATATGCTGCTGAAATTGTCGATGGCAGTGCATTGATTGCAGTTCCTAAATTGCCGACTGGAGACTACACATTGGACATTAGATATAGTGGTGATGACAAATACAAAAACTACACTGTTACAAAAACTCTTAAAGTGGATAAATAAACTTTAAATGATAAAAGGATAGATTTTTATCCTTTTATTCAATTCTTTTTTTATCAATTCAAAATTTATTATATAAAAAATTTAATCATATACAATTTATTTTTTATCAAATTATGTGGATTTATATAGTAGATATTATATAATTTATTAATGTAAAGTTGTATAATTTTAAACTTAACTTTATAACACAAAAATCGAGTGGTTAAATGAAATTTAATAAGAAGATTTTTATATGTGCATTACTCGTGTTAATGATTATTTGTTGCATTAATGCGGCTAGTGCGGCAGAACCACTTAATGACACGTTGGAAACATCTGATGCAGGGATAATAGCATTGGATGGGGAATCTGATGATGCATTAAGTGCGAGTGGAGACACATTTGTTGTCGATGCGAATGGGGGTGGAGATTATACGACAATTTCATCCGCTGTTAGCGCTGCTACTGGTGGTGAAACAATCTTCATCAAGAACGGTGAATACACCGAAACTGCAAAAATTGATATCGGTGCAAAACAGTTAAAATTCATTGGTGAAAGCCAAGAGGGTGTAATAATTAAATCTGCTGACAATGATTTATTCTATACAACCACTTCTGGCTATTCTTCATTGGTCATTAGCGGTTTAACCTTTAAAGATATCTCAATGACTGGTGCAAAAACTCCAATATTCATCGGTGGAGACGGAAATGTAAATATAACTGACTGTACCTTTGATAATTGTGCTTCCAGATATGGTGCAATACGTATCTATACTTCTGGAACCGTAACAATTGATAACTGTAAACTATTAGATACAAAATCTTCTAATGGTGCTTATTCCAGTGCTATTGATTTTGGTGGTAGTTCTACTAGTGAATGGACTATAAAAAATACTGTCATTGACGGTTCATCAATTTCAAGTGCAAGCACTGCATCATACATCTTCGGTGCAATTTACAATGAAAGAACTAGTGGTACTGTTACTTTAGATAATGTGACTATTTGCAATTGTAATTTAGATAAATCAAGTGGTCTCATCGCCACTAAAGGAAACATGAATATTAAAAGATCCAAATTAGTAGACAATTATGTCTACAGGGATCTTGCAATAGCAGGTTTCATATTTGTCAATGGTGCAAAAACAGTGACCATTGAATCAAGTCTCATTGCTAACAATACTCAGCCAAATCACATTTTGACTGCTAATAGTGCAAGTGCTACTTTTGATTTAAATTATAACAATATTCAAAATAATGCTTTCAATACTGCATTTACTAATGCTGACAATGGAGTTTACACTTTAGATGCAAACTACTGGGGTTCAAATACATTACCTGAAGGCATTACTGCAAACACTTGGATAATTGAAAACAATGGTGAATACACATTAAATAATGGTGACGCTTTAGAAAAAGAAGTTCCAGGTCTTACTCCTGAAGAAGGATCTGATTATGTTTATGCTTCACCGGACGGTACTGGTGACGGTTCATCCAAAGACACTCCAACCACTTTGGAAAATGCTTTAGCAATTGTACCTGAAGGAGGAACCATTTTCCTTTGCAATGGAGAATATACTCTTCTTGATGCAATAATGGTTGGTAAATCTGTTAATTTCATTGGTGAGAGCCGTGATGGTGCAATAATTAATGCGGTCAATGGTGCTTTCCTTATTACAAATCCTACAGAACCGATGGATGATACTTATTTTGTTGATTCTGTTTCATTTTCAAAATTAACATTCACCGGCGATCCAACTTCCTTTATTCAAGTTCCAATAAGTATGAATGAACTAAGCATAACCGATTGTATGATGGCTCCAAGCAATAATTTTGTAGCTGTCGGCGTTAACTTATTGGGCGAACCTATACAAACATCAGGTACTTTAAACTTCAAGAAAAATATCTTGACTTCTAATATGGATCCTATTTTAGTTGTAGGCAGTTGGAATGCAGTCATCAATGATAATCTGTTCATAACCCTTGATGCTGGTGCAGATGTAGTTGCTGCCGAAACCGAGGGTGTTATTGATGCTAATTACAACTACTGGGGATCCAGTACTCCTGCTACCTCATTAGAAATTGACAATTGGGTCATATTCGATGCAACCGCTGATGCTTCTGAAATTTACACTGACGAATCTGCTAAAATTACAATGAAAGCTACCTTAAATGACGGTAGTGATGCAAGCAGCCATCTTCCAGCTTATCCAATTGAAGTGATGTTAACTGCTGATGGTGATTTAAGCCAAACTCAATTGGCTCTTCAAAACGGATTTGCTCAAGTAACTTACACAAGCGATGTTGCTCGCAATGACAGAGTTAAAGTTTACATAATTGCTGAAGAATTTGTAATTCCTATTACTGTTAAAGAAAGATACACTGGAATTATTTATGTAAGCACTGCAGGTAGCGATGACAATGTCGGTTCCATTGATGCTCCTGTGGCAACTATAGGCAAAGCTGTTGAACTTGCTGAGATGGGATCTCATGAAATTATAATTAATGAAGGAACTTATACTGGAAACGGTTACCATGTATCTGGTGATTTAACCGTCACTGGTGAAGGTAAAGTTACTCTTGATGCCAATAATGAAGGAAGATTATTCTTCATGGAATATGGTGATACCGCAAGTAAAATTGAATTGTCTAATTTAATTTTAACAAATGCAAACGGTTACGGAGCTGCTGTCTACAGTTTCGCTAATGAATTGATTTTAGATAATGTAACTATCGTCAACAACCAAGCTGACGGATATCTCATAAAAAGCAATGGTAAATTAACCATCAAAGACTCAAACATTACAAACAGTATGAGTGGAAATGTAATTCAACAAGATGCTTCTGGAGACATCTTAATCAATAATACAGTATTTGTAAACAACTCCATTGTTGATACAACCTCTGTAATGGCTGTTGTCAACATCAACTCCGGAAGCGGAAACATGGTTATTGAAGATTCCAAATTCATCAACAACACCGCAAGACAAGGTGTCATCAAAGGCAACTTCAATTATAATATTGATGTAAAAGGAAGCGAATTTATTGATAACACCAACACTGTTGCATATGGTGGTGCAATCTTTTCTTCCGGCGGTACTATGACTGTGGTTGATTCCATATTCGTCAACAACAAAGCCTATAGAAGCGGTGGTGCTATTTATCTAGGCTATCGCGTAACCGCAAATGTTGATAAATGTATGTTCATAAACAACACCGCTAACACTATGGATGATGACTATTACGGTGATGCAATATACAACGGAAACAAACTCACTGTAAACAACTCCGTATTATTAGGTGATGCTAAGAACTATCTCATTTACAATGATGGTGAAGACAATGTTGTAACTGCTCAAAACTGCTGGTGGGGAACTAACGATAACCCTAAAGATTTAAACGGTGTCGGATACTATGAAGATGATGAGTGGGAAGAATATGACTGTCCTGAAGTTGACGTATCCAATTGGGTAACAATGGACGCAAGTTTCGCACCTGATGATGCTCAAGCTGGCGATGAAGTAACCGTGACTGCTGTATTCAGTAACGCTAACTTACCTGATGGAATTGAAGTAACATTCGGTTCTACCAGCGGTTTAAACACTGTTGTTTCAACTGTGGATGCACAAGCAAGCACAACCTACACAATTGACGCTAACGATGAGGCTATCACTGCAACTTCCGGCGAAGCAACTATTGTAATGCCTATCACTAGTCCGGTTACAACCAATATTGTAACCAACGATACATTCTATAACTTCTTCGATGAAAGCGGTTTCTTATTGGATACTGTTACATTCGATGAATTGATATTCCAAGGAGAATTCTCTGATTTGGCAGCTGGTTATATAATTATCAACAGACCTATCACTATCACTGGTGAAGGGGCTGTTTTAAATGATCTTGGTATCATGATTGATTCTGAAGATGTTGCAATAGATAACTTGACCTTAATTGCCACTACTTCATTAGGCGATTTAATTAATGTCGGTGCTTCAAATGTTGATTTGACCAACTTAATAATCTCATACATAGTTGATGATGAAAGTGCAAATGTAATTAATGTTGCAGGTGACGAAAATAAGGTTATTACTGATGTAAATATCTTAAACAACAGAATTTACTTCGAAAACCATGTAACTGATGATGAAAATTTAGTCACTGTAATCAACTTGAATAATGTTGAAGATGTAATCGTAGACGGCAACAACATAACCGCAGATTATCCAAGTTTATTAGTTGGAACTTATGACTATGATTACTTCATGATGGGATTATGCTATGTAAACCCAATCAGAGTATATGAAGCTTATACTGTTGAATTAACCAACAACAATATAGATGTATCAGTTAATTCATATGATGCAAGTTTCCCTACTGTTCAAGCATTATACATCGTAGGAAGTGAAGATATCTTGGTTCAAGGAAACAACTTCACTATGGTTGATGAGCTTACCCCTGCTGGAACTGCAATCTACTTATACGCTATTGAATGCGGATTCAGTGAAGGAGTAGAATTCATTGATAATAACTTCAACATTTCAACAACTGGTGGTCAATCCGGTTCTGGTTCAGCATATGCTATACAAACCGCTACCTCTGAGGCTACTTTCATTGGAAACAACATTACCTGTGAATCCAACGGCCCTAACTTAGGTATCGCTTCAATGTATGGTTTCGGACCAGCTAAAGATTTAGTAATTAAAGACAACTTCATTAATGTAACTGGTTTAGCAACCGGATCAAATGACTTTGCATTAATTTCAGGTATTGAAATACAAACTGGTTATGCTACTATTTACAACAACACAATCTACGTACAAAATAAAGGCGGATATGCTGATAATTATCCTGTTTCTGGTGTAAGCGCAATCCAATACAGTGCACCAACTTTAACTTTCGATGTAAAAGATAATGAAATATATGTTCCTGATGGAAAATATGCTGTAGAATTCCTTTACGCTCCAAGTGAATCAACTGTAACTGGAAACTACTTAATTGCTCACGAATTGAAAGGTGACGAAGCAGTATCTGCTGCTGGTGACAATAATGTTGTACAAGACAACCTTCCAGCTGAAGAGTTAACCAATATTGTGACTAATGATACATTCTATAACTTCTTCGATGCAAATGGAATATTATTAGATAGCATTACATTCGATGAGTTAATCTTTGAAGGTCCATTCTCTGATTTAGTGGATGTCATTACCTTTAACAGGCCAATCAATGTAACATCCGATAAAGCTGTATTAGAAAACATTGCTGTTAAACTCGCTGCTGACGATGTGAAATTATCCGGTTTCACCATTTATGCAGACAAAGAGTTTGCAGACAATGATGGTGCGGCAATCTATGCAACCGGTTCAGACATTGAAATCAGCGATGTATTTGTTGATTACGCTGCTCCTAGTGAAGTAGAAGCAATCGGAATTTATGCAAATGCTGCAAACAACTTCAAATTAACCAATTCTACAATTAGTTATGTAAGTACCAATCCTGGAACTAAACTCAATTATGGTTTGAGAGTATGCGACAGTGAAAATGCTTTAATTGAGAATAACACTATTGACGCTACTTTCCCTGCTGTTGATGTTGTATATGATGGTTCTAATAGTATTGATTTAGTATTGGGTGTCCATATTAAAGGCGGAAACAATGTTACCTTCACCCTAAATACTGTAACTGTAAACACTAATGGTGCTATTGGCGGTTATCCTACTATTGATGCTGTAATGGTTCAAAATGTTGATAATGCTTTAGTAAACTTAAATAACATTACTCTCACTGATGAAACAACATCAAATGAAGCAAGATACTACTACGCTCTTGATATTTACACATCAACTGGTATTGTTGAAGAAAACAACATCATTGTAAACACTACTTCTGGTATTGACCGTACAGGCGCTGCATATCCTATCCAATTAACCGGTCCTTTCACCGTTACTGTTTCAAATAACAATTTGACTGCTATTTCCAAAGGTCCTACTTGCGGTATTTATGCATCTAATTGGGGCGGATACGGTGATTTAACTGTAACAGACAACACAATTGATATTACTGGTTCTGCTACTGCTGGCGGCTATGCATTGGTTGCGGGTATTGAAACCGAAATAGACATGACAAGAGTTTACAACAACACAATTAATGTTGCAAACTTTGCAACCTATGATGATAGCAATCCAGTTTACGGTGTAAGTATGTCCTCTGATTACATGTCTGGAGATGTTGCTGCCGATATTAAAGGCAATACTATTACCGTTGACGGTAAATACGCTGTCTACTATGTAAATGCAGTAAACACCAATGTAACCGGAAACACATTATATGCTCATGAATTAGAAGGTGATGAAGCAGCTGTAATTGCTGCAGGTCAAAACAACATTATACAAGACAACCTTCCAGCTAAAGCATATGACGGTATTATTTATGTAAACTTGACTGGTGACGATAACAATAATGGTGCTATTGACACTCCTGTCGCTACTATTGCAAAAGCAGTAGAATTGGCACAAGCTGGATCTGGCATAATTATTATCGATGAAGGTACTTATGATTCTCCTCAAATTGAAATTACTTCCGATTTAAACATTAGTACTGTTGGCGAAGTTATATTGAAAGCTCAAGATGCAACCAAAAAAGCATTCTGGATTAAATCCGGAGATGTAAGCATTTCCAACTTAACATTCACCAACTTCAATGCAAGCTACACTGGATCTGTTATCCGTGTTGCTGGTGGTAGCTTAACTCTTGACGGTACTAAATTTATTAAAAATGGTGGAGAATTTAGAGATTCAATTGTTTATGTAAGGAACGCTGATTTGACTATAACCAACTCTGAATTTAAAGGAAACACAGGTCATAAAACTTCTACTAGCAATGGTATTATTAATGTAGGTACAGGTACTTTATATGTAGATAATTGTAACTTTACAGACAATCATAATAAGTATGGTGTATTGTACTTGTCCAGTTCTATTGCTACTGTTTATAACTCTTCATTCATAGGAAACAATGCAACTTCCTCAAGCGGAGGTTCCGGTGCAGCTATTTATGTTTCAGGTACTGCAACATCCGTTAGCAGCTACAGCGGAAACCAAATAAATGGTTCTGCTTCTTATGTATTGGTTGAAGGATGTTCATTCATCAACAACTCTGCTTTAGGAGCCAGATTATACGCGGGTCAAGGTGGTGCAATCTACGTAAACAACAACGTGACAATGTTCATCAACGATTGTATATTTGAAAACAACACATGTACTGACAATACTGGCGATGACTACAAACCTTCTCAAGGTGGTGCAATCTACGCTTCAGCTGGTAAAGTCATAATCAATAAATCAATCTTTAAAAACAACAGTGCTACACAAGGTCCTGAAATCTACATGAGATACTACAACAGTCAATTACACCCTGAAGAAGTAAATACCTTAGAAATCAGTAATTCCATCATCTTAAACGATGGTGTCGCAATTATCGCTGATTCTACTAACGGTACTTATGTCGCTAATGACAACTGGTGGGGTACTAATGACGAACCTGCTGACAAAGCAGTTAACGTCACTGTCGATTCTTGGGCTAAAATGGATGCTTCCTACACTCCTGAAGGTGCATATGAAGGTGAAATTAATGTAACTGCTACATTTGATAATCCTAACTTGCCTGATGGTATTAATGTGACTTTCACATCCACTAGTGGCAATTTAAATACTGTTGTTGGTACTGTAGGAGCTCAAGCAAGCACTACTTACACTATTGATGCTAATGATAAAGAAATTACCGCAACTTCAACCGATGCCAGTGTTGTAATGCCAATCGTAAGGGCTGCTGAAGTCATTATAACTGCTGATCCTGTTTGGATTGGTTCCGATGGCACTGTCAGTGTGGCTGTTCCTAATGCAACCGGTACTGTAACTATTGAAGTAAACGGCAAATCTTATGATGTTGAGTTAGTCGATGGCGTTGCTGCAAAAGAGATTCCTGCTGAAGACTTAGTCAACGGCGAAAATATCATCACTGCTACCTATAACGGTCCTGACTTTGCTTCTAATAATGCTACTGCCGTATTGTTCGTTGCTGATGGTGTTGTAACTCAAGATACATACATGTACTACTTCAACCAAGCTGATTCCGGAAAATTCTTTGATTACATCCCTGAAGGAGCTACTTTAGACTTCCAAGGTTCAATCATAAATCCTGATCAAAGTGTAAAAATCTGGTTGAATGTAAACAAACCTGTAAACATTGTATCAACTACTAAAGATGCTTACATTGATTTGAACACAACTGCTGGTTCACTCTCTGGTGAAAACCCAGGTAACCGCTTCACTGTAAGCTACGGAGGTTCCGGATCAAATATTACTGGTATTAACTTCCACAACACTCAATTATGGATTGCTAATACTCATCATGTTGTTCTAGACAACATCAGTAATGTGATTGAAGACCAAAGGGTAGGTTCCGGTGTTGGAGCTACAAGTGTAAGGGAAAACTGTACCTATGTTACAGTCAAAAACAGTTACTTCTACACAAGAAACAATGGTGGTTCCTCTTCATTAGTAATGGCTTGGGCTGATTACTGCACATTTGACAACAATACTATAGTTGCAGAAGGAAATGTTGGAAACATGATTTACTTAACCACTTTCAATGTAAATGTTCCTTCTGGTGTTACTGCAAACGTTTACAATAATATAACAAACAATAAGATTAAAGGCCCTGCTTCATCTTCAGCAATCTGCTGGGGTCTTGTACTTTCAGGAAACAACAACTTAATTGAAAATAACACTGTTGATTATAAAGGTGTTGGAATTACTGTTCAATCTGGTACATCCGTTTCACCAAATAACACTTACATAAACAATGTAATCATTAATGGTGGATCCATGAATGTTTTACCGGACTCAACTGCATACAACAATAATGTATCCGGTGCTTTAACTCTTGGAGCAAGAGTAGTAGCTTATAACAACACTGTTGGCGGTAAATTAAATATTAATGGTGCTGATGCTGTTGTCGAAAACAACACTGTTGCTGGTGCTGTTACTATTGCTAAAGCTGCAACCAACATTACTTTCGTTGGAAATGATGTTGCTAATGCTGTAACTGTCAACTCCAATAATAATGTAATTAAAGAAAACAACATTACTACTACCGGCACTTATGCTGTAGATTTAAAATCCACTACAGGCAACAATGTCACTGGAAACTACTTGATTGCTAACGTATATAAAGGTGATTTAGCTGTTAAATCTGCTAGTGAAACCAACATTGTAGAAAACAACTTGCCTAAAGCTGAAATAAGTATTGTGGCCGAATCTGTCTGGATTGGTTCTGATGCTACTGTTAATATTGCTGTTCCTAATGCCACAGGTCCTGTAACTGTTGAAATCAATGGTAAATCATACACTGTTGAATTAACTGAGGGTAATGGTTCTGTTGTGATTCCTGCTGAAGATTTAGTTGCTGGTGAAAATGTCATCACTGCTGCTTACGCAGGCCCTGACTTTGCATCTGAAACCGCAACCGGAGTATTATATGTTGCTGATGGTGTTGTAACTCAAGATACTTACTTATATTACTTCAATCAAGCTGATAATGGTAAATTATTTGATTACATCCCTGATGGAGCTACTTTAGACTTCCAAGGAAGCATAATCAATCCTGATACTAATATTATTGTTCAAATGAATGTCAACAAGCCTGTAAACATCATTTCAACTACTCATGATGCTTATGTTGACTTGAACACTACTGCGGGTAGTTTACTTGGTGAAAGTCCGGGTAACAGTTTTGCTGTAACTACTGGTGGTTCAGGATCCAATGTAACCGGTATCTACTTCCACAACACTCAAGTATGGATTGCAAATACTCATGATGTTGTTTTAGACAACATCAGTGTAGTTGTTGAAGACCAAAGAGTAGGTTCCGGAGTAGGAGCAACCAGTATCAGAGAAAATTCAACCAATGTAATCCTTAAAAACAGTTACTTGTACACAAGAAACAACGGTGGATCAACCACTTTCACAATGTCTTGGACAACCAACTGTACTATTGACAATTGTACTGTTAAAGCTGAAGGAAACGTTGGAAACTTGATTTACTTAAACATCTTCAATATTCCTGGCGCTCCAAGTGGTGTACCTTTAAACAATTACAACAAAGTTACTAACAATAGGATTTATGGTAAAGAAGGTTCTGCTATTTCTGTAGGTCTTATGGTAGAAGGTCAAAACAACTTAATTGAAAACAATACATTGTATAAATCTTCAATCAGTACCTCATTCGGTGGTGTAAATCCATACAACAACACTTATGTTGGAAACACCATGACTGATGGTTCTGGTTTGACTGCTCAAGCTGGTTCAATTATCTACAATAACAATGTAACTGGTGCTTTGTCTACTGGTAAAGAGTCAGTCGCTTATGATAACATTGTTGGAAAAGCAATTACTGTTGGTGCAAGTGCTGTTGCTTATAACAACACTGCTGCTTCCGCTACTATCAGCGGCGCTGGTGCTATTGCTTATGACAACACTATTGCTACTACCGCTACTATCAGTGGTAAAAATGCTGTTGTTGAAAACAACACTTTCGGTGGTGCAGTAACTATCAGTGGTGCTGGTGTTACTTTCATCGGCAATGATGTGAACGCTACCGTAACTGTTAACTCAAATGACAATGTAATTAAAGCAAACAACATTACCACTACTGGCGATTATGCTGTGGACTTGAAAACAAAAACAGGAAACAACGTAACCGATAACTTATTAATTGCTAGTGAGTTAAAAGGTGACAGCGCTGTTAAATCTGCTAGTGAAACTAATATTGTAGAAAACAACTATCCAGTTACCTCTGATTTAGCAATCACCGTAGAAAATATCACTTATGGTGAAGATGCTGTTGTAAATGTTGAATTCAATCCTAAAGCAACTGGTACAATCGTTGTATCCATTGATGGTACTGATTACACAGTAAACATTACTTCCGAAGGTCAAAGCAGTGCAATCATCCCTGGTTTAGCTGCTAAAGATTACGAAGTAACTGCTACTTTCACACCTGACAGCATTTACAGCTTAGATAGTAATGCTAATGCTTCATTCACTGTATTTAAAGCAAACACTACTATGGAAGCTGCTGCAGAGTCTGTGGTAGTTGATGATGATGTAATTGTCAATGTAACATTTGATAAAGTGGATGTTACTGGTGATGTGTCCATCACTATTGATGGCAATAATTATACTGCTGCTATTGAAGACGGTGCTGCAAGTATTGTTGTTCCTGGTTTAGTTGCTGGTGAATATTCTGCTGATGTAGTCTATGCTGGTGATGGAAACTACAATGATGCTGTTGCTAGTGTTTCATTTACTGTATTTAAAGCAAACGTTACTATGGATGCTGCTGCAGAGTCTGTTATTGTTGGTGATGATGTAATCGTTAATGTAACATTTGATAGGGATGATGTTACTGGTGATGTGTCCATCACTGTTGATGGTAATAGTTATACTGCTGCTATTGAGAATGGTGCTGCAAGTATTGTTGTTCCTGGTTTAGTTGTTGGTGAATATTCTGCTGATGTAGTCTATGCTGGTGATGAGAAATACAATGATGCTGTTGCTAGTGTTTCATTTGCTGTATTTAAAGCAAACGTTACTATGGATGCTGCTGCAGAGTCTGTTATTGTTGGTGATGATGTAATCGTTAATGTAACATTTGATAGGGATGATGTTACTGGTGATGTGTCCATCACTGTTGATGGTAATAGTTATGCTGCTGCTATTGAGAATGGTGCTGCTACTATTGTTGTTCCTGGTTTAGTTGTTGGTGAATATTCTGCTGATGTAGTCTATGCTGGTGATGAGAAATACAATGATGCTGTTGCTAGTGTTTCATTTGCTGTATTTAAAGCAAACGTTACTATGGATGCTGCTGCAGAGTCTGTTATTGTTGGTGATGATGTAATCGTTAATGTAACATTTGATAAAGTGGATGTTACTGGTGATGTGTCCATCACTGTTGATGGTAATAGTTATGCTGCTGCTATTGAGAATGGTGCTGCTACTATTGTTGTTCCTGGTTTAGTTGTTGGTGAATATTCTGCTGATGTAGTCTATGCTGGTGATGAGAAATACAATGATGCTGTTGCTAGTGTTTCATTTGCTGTATTTAAAGCAAATACTACTATGGATGCTGCTGCAGAGTCTGTTATTGTTGGTGATGATGTAATCGTTAATGTAACATTTGATAAAGTGGATGTTACTGGTGATGTGTCCATCACTGTTGATGGTAATAGTTATGCTGCTGCTATTGAGAATGGTGTTGCAAGTATTGTTGTTCCTGGTTTAGTTGCTGGTGAATATTCTGCTGATGTAGTCTATGCTGGTGATGAGAAATACAATGAGGCTGTTGCTAGTGTTTCATTTGCTGTTGAGAAGAATGCTATAGAATTCACTAAAGCTAAAGGACACCCTGGTAGGGTTGATCAAAACGCTACTATTGATGTGGTCTTATCTGAAAGTGATGCTACTGGTACTGTTTACATTACTGTTGATGGTGTTGACTATTCTGCTGAGCTTGTTAACGGTAAAGCAGTTATCTATGCTCCATTGTTACCTGCTGGTACATACAACTTTGATGTAATCTACAGCGGTGATGCTAAATATGAAAACAACACCGCTCCAATTACTTTCAATATAAACAAATATTACCCAACTATGAAGGCAACTGCTGCCGATGTGCATGTTGATGAGAATGCTGTTGTAAATGTTGTTTTACCTAGTGATGCAACAGGTACTGTAACCATTACTGTCGACGGCGTGGATTATACTGGTGATGTAGTTGACGGAACTGCAACTGTTGAACTTCCGGTGATTTCACAAGCAGGAGCACAATCATTCACTGTATCATACAGTGGAGATGACAAATACAGAGCACTATCCACTACTGTTAAATTCAATACTCTTAAAGTTGATGCTACTATGGAAGCTGCTGCAGAGTCTGTTATTGTTGGTGATGATGTTATCGTTAATGTAACATTTGATAAAGTGGATGTTACTGGTGATGTGTCCATCACTATTGATGGCAATAGTTATACTGCTGCAATTGAGGATGGTGCTGCTACTATTGTTGTTCCTGGTTTAGTTGCTGGTGAATATTCTGCTGATGTAGTCTATGCTGGTGATGAGAAATACAATGAGGCTGTTGCTAGTGTTTCATTTGCTGTTGAGAAGAATGCTATAGAATTCACTAAAGCTAAAGGACACCCTGGTAGGGTTGATCAAAACGCTACTATTGATGTGGTCTTATCTGAAAGTGATGCAACTGGTACTGTTTACATAACTGTCAATGGTGTTGACTATTCTGCCGAACTCGTTGACGGTGCTGCTGTAATTTACGCACCATTGTTACCTGCTGGTACATACAACTTTGATGTGATCTACAGTGGTGATGCTAAATATGAAAACAACACTGCTCCAATTACTTTCAACGTAAACAAATATTATCCAACAATGAAGGCAACTGCTGCTGATGTGCATGTTGATGAGAATGCTGTTGTAAATGTTGTTTTACCTAGTGATGCAACAGGTACTGTAACCATTACTGTCGACGGCGTTGATTATACTGGTGATGTAGTTGATGGAACTGCAACTGTTGAGCTTCCAGTGATTTCACAAGCAGGAGCACAATCATTCACAGTATCCTACAGTGGAGATGACAAATACAGAGTATTATCTACTACTGTTAAATTCAATACTCTTAAAGTTGATGCTACTATTAAGGCTACTGCAAGTACAGTTAAAGTAGGAAATGATGTAACAGTTAATGTTGTATTGCCTAAAGATGCAACTGGTGAAGCATCAATTTCTATTAATGGCAATGTTTATACTGGTATTGTCAAAAATGGTGCTGCAACTATTGTTATTCCAGATTTGGTTGCTGGTGAATATTCTGCTGATGTAATTTATGCTGGTGATGAGAAATACAATGAGGCTGTTGCTAGTGTTTCATTTGCTGTTGAGAAGAATGCTATAGAATTCACTAAAGCTAAAGGACACCCTGGTAGGGTTGATCAAAACGCTACTATTGATGTGGTCTTATCTGAAAGTGATGCTACTGGTACTGTTTACATTACTGTTGATGGTGTTGACTATTCTGCTGAGCTTGTTAACGGTAAAGCAGTTATCTATGCTCCATTGTTACCTGCTGGCACATACAACTTTGATGTAATCTACAGTGGTGATGCTAAATATGAAAACAACACTGCTCCAATTACTTTCAACGTAAACAAATATTACCCAAGTATAAAAGCAACTGCTGATGATGTGCATGTTAATGAGAATGCTGTTGTAAATGTTGTTTTACCTAGTGATGCAACAGGTACTGCAAGCATTACTGTCAACGGTGTTGATTATACTGGTGATGTAGTTGATGGAACTGCAACTGTTGAGCTTCCAGTGATTTCAAAAGCAGGAGCACAATCATTCACTGTATCATACAGTGGAGATGACAAATACAGAGCACTGTCCACTACTGTTAAATTCAATACTCTTAAAGTTGATGCTACTATTAAGGCAACCGCACGTACAGTTAAATTAGGAAATAATGTAACAGTTAATGTTGTATTGCCTAAAGATGCAACTGGTGAGGCGTCCATTTCTGTTAATGGTAATGTTTATACTGGTGCTGTTTCAAAAGGTGCTGCAACTATTGTTATTCCAGACTTAGGTGTTGGTCAATATGCATTGCCTGTTGAATACAGCGGAGATGGCAAATACAATTCAGGTAATACAACCGTAACATTCAATGTCAATAAACAGACCACTACAATTAAAGCGACTGCTCGTACTGTTAAAGTCGGTGATGATGTGACTGTTAATGTTGTGCTTGCTAGTGATGCTTCTGGTGAGGTTTCCATTGATGTTAATGGTGTTGTTTATACTGGTGCTGTTGTTGATGGTGCTGCAAGCGTTATCATTCCAGACTTGCCATATGGTAGTTATGAGTTTGATGTTGTATATAGTGGAGATGACAAGTATAAAACCAGAACCACTACAGTAACATTTAATGTAAACAAACAATCCACAACTATGAAGGCGACTGCTCGTACTGTTAAAGTCGGTGATGATGCAACTGTCAATGTTGTTTTAGCAAGTGATGCTTCTGGTGAAGTTGTTATTACTATTGATGGTGTTGATTACTCTGGTATTGTTGTTGATGGTGTTGCAAGTATTGTTATTCCTGACTTGCCTGCTGGTCAATATTCATTTGCTGTAAAATACAGTGGTGACGACAAGTACAAAAACCAATCCACAACTGTAAAATTCAACGTCAACAAGTACAACGTCAGAATGAAAGCAACAGCTAAATACTACTCAGATAAAGATTACTCAATTGTCAGTGTAACCTTATCTGATGATGCAACAGGTACAGTTTCTACTTCAGTGAATGGCAATAATTACAAGGCTAATATTGTAGGTGGAAGTGCTTCAATTACTATTTCTAAATTGCCTGCTGGTAGTTACTCATTGGATGTTGCATACAGTGGAGATGCAAAATACAAGAACTACACTGCTACCACAACACTTAAGGTTGTAAAATAAGCATAAAATATTATTTAAAACAATAAAAGGGTATTTTTATCCTTTTATTAACTTCTTTTTTTTAAAAAATTTATAATTAATATCATCTGATGTAGATAATCAAATCCATTTATCTTATTTTTAAAATATCCATTAACTATAATCAAAGTTACTTTATTTATTATAATGTTTCACCAAAACAAGTACAATTTAATTTATGCATCTTTCAATTATTTGATAGGGTATTTGCCCTGTAAAAAATAGTGTTTATTTCAAAAAATAAGTTGGAAAGTAAATTAGTATTTCAACTAATCTACTTCATCGCATCTTTTACCCTGTCGAAAAGTCCTTTTTCAACATGTTTGATTTCATCGCCGCTGATTTCAGCGAACTGTTTAAGTAAATCTTTTTGTTTTGTATTTAATTTTTTAGGAACGACAACTTTAACGGTTACATACATATTTCCTCTGCCGTTATGTCTAACAGAGTTCATACCTTGTCCTCTTAATTTGTAAACAGTTTCGCTTTGTGTTCCAGGAGCAATTTTAAATTCAACCTCTTTTCCTTCAATGGTTGGAATACTGATTAAGTCTCCTAGCGCTGCTTGAGGGAAACTAATTTGCTGATCTAAATACAAATGATCTCCTTCACGCACGAACCTCTTGTGTTTTTTGATATGGACTGTAACAATTAAATCACCTTCAAGTCCAGCCGCATCTCCACAGTTTCCTTCACCTGAAACTCTTAGGTGGTTGCCTTCATTAACTCCTTCCGGAATTTCAATCTTAATGGTTTTTGTTTTTCTTACACTACCTCTGCCATGACAGTTATCACATGGATCAGTAATGATTTTACCGGTACCGCCACATTCTCTACATGCTCTTACATTAACCATTTGGCCTAAGAATGTATTGCTGACTTCTTTGATTTGGCCAGTACCTCCACATGTCCTACATGTTTCAGGTTCGACGCCCGGTTTTGATTTGGATCCTTTACATACAGGGCATAGCTCGCTTCTTGTGATTTTAATTTCTTTTTCACATCCGTTAAATGCTTCTTCCAATGTAATTGGAACTTCAGTATAAATGTCTGAACCTCTTTGAGGCCCGGTTCTGCCTCTGCTACGGCTTCCTCCACCAAAACCGAATATATCAAAGATGTTTCCTATATCGAATCCTTGGAATATGTCTTCAAAGTTTACGTTTTGATAGAAGTCTTCTGCAGTGAATCCATCCATTCCGGCATGACCAAATTTATCGTATCTTTGACGTTTTTCATCATCAGACAAGACGGCATAAGCTTCACTAACCTCTTTGAACTTTTCTTCCGCATCTGGTTCATCACAAACATCTGGATGGTATTTTCTAGCTAAGTTACGATAAGCTTTTTTAATTGTCTTTTCATCAGCAGATTTATCTACTCCAAGAACTTCATAATAATCTCGCTTGTCTGCCATTTATTCACCTTAATAAATAATTTTAAAAAAATAGATAGAAAAAATAATAGTTTTATATTATTGTCAGTTTATATGCTTTTTGATTCTGATTCTGATTTTGTTTTAACCTAACAATATAATAAAACTTTATTATTTAATCTAATCGTCTTTTACTTCATAGTCTGCATCAATTGTGTCATCATCGTTGTTGTCTTGTGCACCAGCATTTGGGTCAGCTCCAGCTTGTTGTTGAGCTTGAGCTTCAGCTTGTGCTTGTTGGTAAATTTTAGCACCAATCTCTTGAATTACGTTAGATAATTCATCAGACTTTTCTTTAATGGCAGCAACATCATCGCCAGCTATAAGTTCTCTTAATTCAGCTACAAGTCCTTCGACTTTTGTTTTTTCATCTTCAGATACTTGATCTTTGAGTTCATCTAAGGTTTTTTCTGAAGTGTAAATTAAGGAGTCTGCGTTGTTTCTGATTTCTATTTCTTCTTGTCTTTTTGCATCTGCTTCAGCATTCATTTCTGCTTCTTTGATTTTTTGTTCAATCTCTTCATCAGATAACTTAGTTGAGGAAGTAATGGTAATTGCTTGTTCTTTACCGGTTCCTTTATCTTTAGCAGTTACATTAATAATACCGTTAGCGTCAATATCGAAGGTTACTTCAATTTGTGGAACGCCTCTAGGAGCAGGTGGGATACCTACAAGTTGGAAACGACCTAATGAGGTGTTGTCTGCAGCCATTTTTCTTTCCCCTTGTAAAACATTAATGTCTACAGATGGTTGGTTATCTGCAGCTGTGGAGAATATTTGGCTTTTCTTGGTAGGGATAGTAGTGTTTCTTTCGATTAAGGTAGTTGATACTCCACCTAATGTTTCGATACCTAATGATAATGGAGTTACATCTAAAAGAACGATGTCTTTAATTTCACCAGCTAATACTCCTCCTTGAATAGCAGCACCCATGGATACACATTCCATTGGGTCGATACCACGTTCAACAGGTTTTCCTATGAATTTTTCAACGAATTGTTGTACGATTGGCATTCTGGTAGGTCCACCGACTAAGATGATTTTGTCAATTTCAGATTTACTCATTTTAGCATCATCTAATGCTTGTTGCATTGGTTTACCGGATTTTTCTACAATTGAATCAACTAATTCTTCTAATTTTGCCCTGGTAAGTGTTTGGATTAAGTTTTTAGGGGTTCCATCACTGCCCATTGCGATAAATGGTAAGTTAACTTCGGTTGTTGTGGTTGTGGATAATTCGATTTTTGCTTTTTCAGCAGCTTCTCTTAATCTTTGAACTGCTTGATCGTTATCCATTAAATCTACGCCTTCTTTTGCTTTGAATTCATCAGCCAAGTATTTGATTAATACGTTGTCCATATCGGTACCACCAAGTTGGGTGTCTCCACTGGTAGATCTTACTTCAAATACTCCACCACCGAATTCCATAATGGTTACATCTAAGGTACCTCCACCTAAATCGTAAACCATAATGTTCATGTCGTCTTCATCAGCTTTATCAAGACCATATGCGAGGCTTGCTGCGGTTGGTTCGTTTACAAGTCTTACAACATCAAGTCCAGCAATGGTTCCTGCGTCTTTGGTTGCAGTCCTTTGGTTGTCGTCAAAGTAAGCAGGCACGGTGATTACTGCTTTTTCAATTGGTTCACCTAAGAAGCTTTCAGCATCTTTTTTAATT
Organism: Methanobrevibacter sp. YE315; assembly: GCF_001548675.1. Classification (NCBI taxonomy): domain Archaea; kingdom Methanobacteriati; phylum Methanobacteriota; class Methanobacteria; order Methanobacteriales; family Methanobacteriaceae; genus Methanobrevibacter; species Methanobrevibacter sp. YE315. The sequence continues at coordinate 2,079,759 of NZ_CP010834.1, read as the reverse complement.
TTTTGTAAGATAAATGCGGAAATTTCTTGTGGGGAATATTGTTTTCCGTTTACAGTAACTTTGTGATTGGTACCCATGCTTCTTTTGATTGCACTGATAGTGTTTTCTGGGTTGGTTACTGCTTGTCTTCTTGCTGGTTCACCTACTAACATTTGACCATCGTCGGTAAATGCAACGTAACTTGGGAAGGATTTACCATATTGGCTTGCTCCTTCTGCAGATGGAATTGTGGTTGGTTTACCTCCGACAAGTACGGATGCTGCGGAGTTACTTGTTCCTAAGTCAATTCCAATAATTTTTTCTTTTTTAGTATCAGACATAATTATCACCTATTTTTTTAATAAATTATTTAATAAACATTATTTTTTACAAACTATAACTTTTGAGTATTTAAGGACTTTATCTTTGTACATGTAACCTTTCATCAACTCTTCTATAATATACCCGTTTTCAACATCATCTGATTCCTGAACCATTAATGCTTCATGTTTGTTCAAATCAAATTTTTCTCCTTTTGCAGGAATTTCTTCAATACCTTCTTTGGTTAAAACATCTTTGAATTTATTATAGATGAGTTCTACACCTTCTCTTAAATCTTCATCATTTTCGATTTCTAAAGCCCTGCCAAAGTCTTCATAACAATCTAAAAACTCTTTTATAAGATTTTCATTAGCAAATTTGACAAGTTCCTTGTTTCTTTTATCGGTTATTTTTTTGAAATTTTCGAAATCTGCTTGAAGTCTTTGTGATAATGAAATGTATTCTTGAGTTTCACTTTCTTGTTTTTCAAGATCTTCTTTAACTTTTGCTAATTCTTCATCTTTTAGAGCTAACTCTTCGAGAAGTTCATCATACTTTTCTTGAATTTCTTGAGTTTCAACTTCAGTTTCGCTCTTATTTTCATCAGTCATATTTGCACCTTTTTTAGGTTTTTTGAAAAACTTTTGTAATAACTCTCGGCAGAGAATCAAAACTTTTGAGTGTTTAATATAGGTTTTTGGGAATTTATGGACATATAGGAAAATGGTTCATCAATTAAGAGTTATTACTTTAAGTTTTTCTTAACCGAATATTAAAGTAACCAAAAGTTATCTTTCTCCTACATTATTATAGTAACAAAAAGTTATATAAAGGTTTCGATATAATGTATAATCATGAATGATACAAACGACATTGAGAAAAATGAAAAACCACACAGAAATGTTAATATGCCTAAGGGACATATAGAACTTCGTACTGATTATAATAACCCTGCTGATGACATTGATGTGGAAGATATCCTTGATGTAATGGGTTGTAAGACTAGAAGAGATATAATAAATCTTTTAAGGGAAGAACCTATGTTTGTAAGTGAAATTTCAAATGAGCTGGATATTGGTCAAAAAGCAATTATTGCTCATTTACGTGCTATGGAAGATATAGGTATTCTAAATTCTTCTTATAAAAAGATTTTAAGAGGTCGTCCACGTAAATACTATGATTTGCAGAATGAAGTGAATATCCATATTACTATTAACAGGAATAATTTTGATGTTCAGTTCACAGACGACATGCTCAATACATTGCAATTACCATCAGGGGATGAATGGTCAAAACTTTTAGATATTGAAAAAAGAATTGATGATGGTCAACTTGAAGCAATTGATGAGTTGAAAAATCAAATAAGATTGTATGGAAATCTTTTAGAAAGAGCAGAATATATTCTTGAAAGAACTCTTAAAAATAGATAGCCATCATGTTTGAATTTAATTCAAACTATTCTTTTTCACTTTTTTTTTACTACAATAGCCTGTCCAAGAGATACTGATCCGTCTCCAGCGCAGGTGTTTTTGTGCTGTATAAAGTTAAATCCAGCATTTTCGATATAATTCTTAACGGTATCCGTAATGGCTTCGTTGTAGAATACTCCGCCTGTTGCCCCTATGTTAGATAATCCTTTTTTATCGGCCGCTCTTAAGGCAAGTTCACTTAAACCACTTGCCACAGCAATTTGACCTGCAGCAGCAACATCCGATTTCTTTTCACCATTTTGATAAAGCTTTACAACTTCCCGTAATATTTCTGTGGTGTTCAATACATCATTTTCAACAATCACTGGAAGTTCCAACTGTTTAGTTGAATAATAAGCGGAAGATTCAAGCTTCATGGAACATTCCCCTTCATATGTTCTTTCATGACAGATTTCCAAAGCAACAGCCATCGAATCAAGAACTCTGCCAGTACTTGTTGTTTTCCCAACATTTATTCCGGCTTCAATCTGTTTGAAGATATTTTTTATTTCAATTTCACCATATTTGAAGTAATCCGCATAGTTTTTAATCAAGTCTTCATCTTTCAGGATGCTTGCAAGCATTCTTGCAGGATATCTTGTTGCAACGTCTCCTCCAGGCATTAGCTGGCTTTCCAAATGCCCCATTCTTTCGAAGTTTTTAACATCAGTATAGAGGATTTCTCCTCCCCAACTAGTTCCATCACTTCCATATCCCACTCCATCAGCTGCAATAACAATCATCTCATCGATTGAACTGTCATTTGCAAGAGCAATGGAGTGCGCATGATGGTGTTGTACTGGCATTACTTCAGCGCCATATTTTTCAGCCAGTTCATAGGCGAGTCTTGTTGTGAAAAAGTGAGGGTGCATATCACATGCAATCACATCAAATTCATCAATTTTTGTAATTCTTTCCATGTTCTTGATTGCTTCCCGTAAAAACTTCAATGTTTTTGGCTTATTTGTATTTCCGATGTGCTGTGATGGATATACGATGTTGTCTTTTGCGATGGAAAAGGTTACATCAAGTTCCGGACCCAATGCAAGCACATTCAGGTCATTTACATCGTAATTTATTGTATACGGTTCGGGAGTATAGCCTCTTGACCTTCTGATGAATGACAGTTCATTGTTTCTAAACCTGATTACGGAATCATCGCATCGATTTAGAATCTGACGGTTATGAACCAGCGAATAGTCATTGATGCCATTGATTATTTCTTCATTTGTAATCATCATTGGTTCACCGGGAATGTTTGCCGAAGTCATTACATAGGTGTCTATGTCTCCTTCATCAAAAAGCAGGTAATGCATTGGTGAATATGGCAGCATAACCCCAATATTGTGAAGTCCTGGAGATAGACTATCCGGGAATGGATAATTATCCTTTTTCTTTAAAATGACAATCGGCCTTTTGTTTGAGGTGATTGTTTTGATTTCTTTTTCTGACAATTGAGCATAGTTTTGAAGACTTTCCAAATCCTTGCACATTACAGCAAAAGCCTGATTTGGTCTATTCAAACGTTTTCTAAGTTCTTTGATTGCCCTGTCATTATATGCATCAACAACCAAATGGGTTCCGCCAATTCCCTTGATGGCCAATATTTTTCCTTCTTTTAATGTTTCAGCACCCAGTTTTATAGGATTTTCAGTGTCTATTCTATTTTCATCTTTATAGATTTCCATTTGAGGTCCGCATTCGCTGCAGCAAATGGCTTCTCCATGGTAGCGTCTGTTCAAAGGGTCCTTGTATTCAACAAGACATTCATCGCATAGCGGAAACTCATCCATTGATGTTCGAATCCGGTCATAGGGGACGCTTTCAATTACAGTAAATCTAGGTCCGCAATCGGTACACGCATTAAATGCATATTTGTAACGCCTGTCATTTGGATTTCTGATTTCTTCAAGACATTTGTCGCAGATTGCTATGTCTGGCGGAATTACACTAATTCCTGAGTAGGAACTGTCACTTTCAATTATATCAAAATCAGCATAATTGCTGCTTTCAATAGCTTCAACTTCCATGGAATTGATTTTGGCTATTGGAGGCAGCTCTTTTGGAAGCCTTTCAGTAAACAATTCAGTATTTTCACCTTCGATAATGATTTCAACTACATTTCCAAGGTTTCTGACATATCCTTTTAGGTTTAAATCACAGGCTAATCTATAAACATATGGTCTAAATCCTACACCCTGGACTATTCCTTGAGTTAAAATCTTTAAAGCTTTCATTAAGTTATAATATTGTAAGTTAAATTTTATATAATTTTATCCTAAATATTATATTATGAAAGATATTCTTGAAAGATTGGTTAATGGGCAAATCAGTATAGAGGAAGCTGAAAATCTCATTAATTCAAATAACATTTTAGAATTTGATGAAATTGCAAAAATGGATATGGAAAGAAACCAGAGAACAGGCTTTCCAGAGGCAGTTTTTGCACCCAGCAAAGATTATGAAGATCTGCTTTTAATAATTAAAAGATACATTGAAAATAATAATGATAACCTAATTATAACTAAATTATCCGAAGATAGATATGAAAGATTACTAAATGATTTGGAAAATATTTCAGCGATTTTTGATTATAATAAAAGAGCTCGAATATTGATTATAAGACAAAAAATTGAAAAAACAGACTCGATTGCCAAAATTGGAATTATTACTGCAGGAACATCCGATATCAACATTGCTGAAGAAGCTCGCGTAATTGTTGAAGAAGGTGGTTGTGAAGCAATTACTTCCTATGACATTGGTGTTGCCGGAATTCATAGGCTGTTTCCTCAGATTGCACATATGGTAAGTGAAGGCGTAAGGGCATTCATTGTTTGTGCAGGAATGGAAGGGGCTCTGCCTTCAGTTGTTGCAGGTCTTGTTGACGTGCCCGTAATCGGTGTTCCGACTTCAGTTGGCTATGGAGTTGGTGAAGGAGGAAGGGTGGCTTTGGATGCCATGTTACAATCCTGTGCTCCGGGGATTGCTGTCGTGAATATTGATAATGGATTTGGCGCAGGCGTATTTGCATTAACTATTGTTAAAAGTGATTAGATTGATTTATGAGAATTTCAATCCGAAAATTCATGATGCACATAAAGTAGCCAAATTGGTTTATGATGTTGACTTTAGAACTTTTGATTTGCTATTTAAAAATCAATCAAAAGCCATTTCAACTATTGAAAATGATTTAAAAAAGCATGAACCTACCAGTTCTTTTAAAGTAATTTTAGATGATAATAATGAAGTGATTGGGATGCTGGTGGCATATGTCTCTAAAATGCCTCGTGATTTAAGAGTCAAATCATTAAAGTTAATTGTCGTTGATATTTTAGATTATTTTGTTTTATGCGATATTAAAAAAGATGATTTATACCTTGCAGAAATAGCCATCGATTCATCTTTAAGGGGAAATGGTTTGGGTGAACAAGTTTTAAATGATGTAATAGCTTATGCTCAATCTAAAAAATTGAATCGCATAATTTTAGACGCTGATTTCAGAAATGCTGGTGCAAAACATCTTTATGAGAAAATGGGATTTAAGGTATTCAATAAAAAAAGGCTTAAATTTGGAAATTTTGAAAGGGGAATGTACAATATGGAATTAATCCTTTAAAGGAATCTCCTTAATGGCTTCATAAACTCTTTTACAGTTGTTCTTATCGATATATATAAAGAAGTCATCAACTCTTTTGGAGTATTCATCTTTCATCTTACAATCGTTTTTGATATATCCGACAATCAAGTCAACCAATTCCTCTTCATCTCTGCAAACTTCACCGAAACCCATGGTTTCATATTTGAAGTAAGCGTTTTTGACATCAAAATGATAATCGTCACCATATTGATAATACATTACCGGTTTGTGGAGATATGCAAAATCGAATGCTACTGATGAATAGTCTGTTATTAATAATGATCCTTCATTGAATAAGGTTTGGTATTTAACCTGTTTTAAGTCTATTTCAACGAAATCATTCCTATTGAACAAGTCAATGTATTTGTAGATATTGGGGTGTGGTCTGAATATTATTTCATAACCGTATTCCTTGGCTGTATTGATTAGTTTTTCATTGTTGATTAATGAATTGAATCTTTGGAAGTATTCTGTTTTGGCGATGAATTGCTTGGAGTTGTTGTCAAAATATCGTCTCCATGAAGGCATAATGAGGATTTGTTTTTTATTGTCTATGTTTTCGAGGCCATCGAATCTAGGCAACCCAAGTAATTTAATGATGTCTTTAGGGTAGTTATAAGGATTTTCGAATACTGATTCACGTTCTTTGGTGGAACTTACAACGAATAAGGATAAATTCATGTTGAACCTATTTAACCAACCTGAAATGTCATCTTTAATTATCCCATGCTGCAGGAATGTTGTGTTGGATTTCAATAAACCTGCTAAATGAGGGTAACTTCCCCAAAATGGGTAAATAATCTGATTATCAGGATGGGAAGTTATGATGTGTTCTGCAAATAATCCCAAATATCGGTGTCTAAGAGATTTGTAAGGCAATATTTCACCAATTCTTTTGATTTCAGAATATCCGTTCCCGTTTTTCTCTAAAATAAAGTATTTATCAATGCCATCATCTTTTCCCATTGCATATTTAAACATATGTGACGCATTATCATCACCGGAATCTGGCCTGTCCATAAAGAGCCATATGTGTTTATCTTTTAAAAACGGATATCCAATCATATAGGCTATTCTGAATGGTATTCCCACTTTATAGCCTGGTTCACGTTCTTTTAACATATGAATAAGTGATTTTATTTCTTGTTTAATCCAGTTTAATTTGGTTTTCCTTTTAATTAAGATTTTGTCATCTTTCAAGATACTGATATACTTTCTTGTTTTTGCATAACCGACTGTCTTTGAAAAATTACATGGTCTTGAGAAATCGATGCCTAATTTTTCTCCGTCGGCTCTGAATTCAATTTCATATTTTCCACCAGGTAATAGGGGTAGCGCAAATTCAAATGTATAATCTGTATAATATGTGTAATCGAAATAAGTTTTATTTCTTTGAGGGAAGTTCAGCACGGTTTTTTGAAGGGGATAACCATTGACAAATATTTCAATGTCCCGGTTGTTTATTTTTGCAATATTCGCCATTACATATAATGTATTATTTATTATATCATAATTGTCGATATAAACGGTATTTAAATCAAAAAGCGTAAGGAATATTGGATCCAATTTTCCATATTTTAATATGAATGCATTCAATTTGACAGTTTCTTCAATAATCGGATAATTTATGATAATATCATCATCAATGAAATTTAAAACGTAATTCAAATCGGATTTTAGTGTCTGAATTTCTTCCGCATTCAGAATCTTTTTGGTATCATCTACATTTAACATTATGGCCAGATGGTACATTATTGCATTTTGGACAAATCTCGGAACATAGTTAAATTTATCTAGACTCTTTTTAATCAGACGTTTGAAATTTCTTTCGCATAATCCCAAATAGTACTCTTTTGTCAATACGGCATCATCGAGATATATGTTTTTTTCCAAGTCTATTTCTGAATTGCAGTATCCATTATTGCAAAGTCCAATTTGAGGGTTGTTAATCAATACTTCATTTATAAAAACAGTATTTTCCGAAAATATAAGGTTCTGATATTCAATGTTTTGCAGTGCAGATTTTCTAATAAAGCTAGATGATGTAAAAATTTGATAATACTCAGGATTCTTAATCAGGTTTGCAATCTGATTTTTTTCAAATCTAGCATTGGACCAATGGTCTTTATTTTTTTTATTAACAAAGTATATAGGCACTGATGCAACATCCACATGGGGATTTTTTTTAAAAAAAAGTGAAATGGATCCTAATGTTTTTCTGGATAGTGAACTTTCACTCATCAATATGTTAACATATTTTCCCTCAACATATTTAAGGGCGATATTTCTCGCATCAGAAATGTTTTCAGCATTATTACTGAGCAATTTAAAATTATAAGGGTACTTCCTAGTGTATTCAATGCAAATTTGGCGGGTATTGTCATTACTGTAATGGTCGACAATTATAATTTCAACATTTTCTTCAAAATTCAATTCCTGGTTAATAATTGAATCAATAGTATTTTTTATCCATTTTTCAGAATTGTATGTTGTAATTATCACTGAAAATTCCAAAAGGCATCCCCTTGTTAATCTTGTGATTTCTTATAATCAGGCACTAGTGTATTTACAATGAAAGTTAAATCTTTATCTAATTCATTAATGTTTTCATATCCTGACATTTTTATGTAAAATGTGTGGTTATGTGAGTATAGATAAGAAATTGACCTGTTACTTACAGTTTCATCACTTGCATTTTGATAATAGATGGTATATAAACTCTTGTCTTTGGTAATGTTGCTTGAATTTTTGATTATTTCTATTTCTCCGCTGGCTTTCAAACTTTTAAGTTTGCTGGTGAATTGCTCATATGAAGAGTTTACTTTGCCCAAATCTTTTATATAAATATCTTCATTAGTATTTTCATTAACCAATTCAAGGCTTGAACTATCGGATTCAGCTTTTGAAAAACCGTCCGGCAATGTTACAATAGAAGTGTTAACATCTGCAATTGCACTGCCTACAGTGTTTGACGAATCAACAATTAAATACATGCAGCTTATTCCAATAATCATTATTATTATAATCAATATCCATCGTTTATCCATATTAAAACCTTAAATTATTTTTTTGAACTTTCTACGTAGGCATTACATACTTCTTCAGTCGGCCCTTCCATTACGATTTTACCGTTTTCAAGCCATACACACCTATCACAAATCTTTTTGACTTGTGCTATTGAATGTGAAACTAGCAATACGGTAACGCCTTCTTCCATCATGGAATAGATTTTATCTGAACTTTTCTTTCTGAATTTAATATCTCCAACAGATAAGATTTCATCAATAATCAGTATATCCGGTTTTACGAGTGTAGCTATTGAAAAACCTAATTTGGCAGACATACCTCTTGAATAATTTTTAACAGGGTAATTGATGTATTCTCCAAGTTCTGAAAATTCAACGATTTCATCATATTTTTCATCGATGAAGTCCTCTTCCATACTTAAAAAAGCACCATTCAGGTAAATGTTATTCTTTCCAGTGTAATTTTTATCAAAACCCGCACTGATTGCTAATAAAGGAGCGAGTTTGCCGTTTATTGTAACTTTACCTTCTGTAGGCTCATAGATACCGGAGATAATTCTTAACAATGTACTTTTCCCAGCACCATTAAATCCAAGAAGGCCAACCCTTTCTCCTCTGTGCACCTTAAAAGAAACTCCGTCTAAAACTCTTATTTTTCTTTTTTCTTTTTTGTTTCTTTTTAAGGTTCTAATAACATATTCTTTAAGAGTATCAATTTTATCTTTAGTAACCTTGAATTCCATTACTAAATCTTCAATTTCAATTGCAATATCCGAATCACCATTACTTAATTCGGGAACATCTTTTTTCCCACGAATATTGCCTAATTTTTCTGTTAAACTCATGATTATTACCCTTATATCTCTAATGCTAATTTTTTATCATAAATATTAAATAATAGAATTCCAATTCCCAGTACTGTTAATGAAAATGCCGCTAAATAGGATAATGTGCTTAAGTTAGGTGTTATTCCATAAACTACACATTCCCTAAAGCAGGTGATTGCTGAATAAACAGGATTTAATGTAAATATTTTTTGAACAAGCGCTGGGACGATTTCCATCGGATAAAATAATGCTGAAGCATACATCAATACTAAAGTGAAAACATTGTATAAATGACCTATATCGGAGAAATATGTGTTGCAAACAGCCAATATCAATCCTATTCCGAATATTAAGCAAACTAAAAACATTATTGGTATGATTGCAAATATTATTGTAGGATGGAATTTTGCGCCGGTAATTAACATAACTCCAAATAGGATTACGAAAGATATTAAAAAATTAACGAATTCATAGCATATGGCACTAATTGAGAACATATGCTTTGGAACATAAATCTTTTTAAGTAATGCTGCGTTCCGTTTTATAGACCTCATAGCTCCTTTGGTCCCAGCATTATAAAAATCATAAATTAATCTTCCTGATAAGAAGTAAACAGGATAATTCTCAATTTGTCGACCAAACAACATGGAAAAAATTGCAGTAAAAACCAGCATGATTAAAAGAGGATTAAAGAAACTCCAAAGTATTCCTAAAACTGAATCTTTGTATTTTGAGGTTAAATCCCTTTTAACCAATTGTTTTAATAGAAACTTTTTTTCTGAGAATGTATCAAACATTTTTCCAACCAATTTTTGATTATTTATTAAATTAATTTAATGAAGCTATTTTCTCCTTCTTGCGAACTCTTCGAAAACTTCATCGATTTCCACTCCCTTATATGCCAATATTAGCAATGTGTGGAAAATCAAATCAACAGATTCATATACTAAATTTTCATCATTTTTAGAAGCAATAATTACTTCTCCCGCCTCTTCAGCTATTTTTTCAAGAATCTTGTCTTCTGCTTTTTTATCATTATCCTGCATGATGTTTGATGTGTATGAATCAATAGGATTATCACGTCTGGATTCTAAAACGGAATAAACTTCCCTAATGATTTCGTCATTCATTTGAAATCACCTTTGGAAGCTTGATCTTGCATGCTTTCTGTAAGTGCTATTAGTGGGTGTTTATCATAATCGATAATCTCGATATCACTGAAATTGTAAATTCCGGCATTGTCTGCTGTTTTTTCCATACCTAATTTGATGTCCTGGCCCAAATCGATAACATATGAATCAACAGTTTCATAACCTTGTTGTACTGAAGCAACTGCCCTGTGGTGTCCATCAACTAAAATCCACCTATCGCCTGTCTTGACAACAATTGCAGGTTCTGCTAATCCTCGTTTTAGTTCATATGTTCTTCCTTCAAGTTCGTCTGCGTAAACCCTGTCTTGTGTTGGGCGTAATTTGTGTGTATCAACTTTCATATGCCTTAAGGTAGTTTTAATGCCATATAATTGTTCTAATGTACTTTTAAAGTATTCGACTTTATTTGGTGTTGATCTTTCAATATGGGATCTGACCATATCAGTATTGGTAATAATTCCAACCAGCTTTCCCTTTTCGTCAACAACAGGCATTCTTGATATTCCTCGTCTAAACATTACTCTAGAAGCATCATTGATAGATAAATTTTGGTTTGCAACAACCAGTTTTGTACTCATTATGCCTCTAACGGTATCTGCCCATTCTTTAACTATAATATCGAATGCAGTCACCATTCCAACAAGCTTGTCATTTTCAACAACAGGATAACTGTTGTGGTGACTTTCTCTCATTAATTCAATAAGATCTTCAGTTTGAGTTTCTGGAGAAACATTAATAACATTTTTTGTCATGTAATCTTTTACAAAAGATTTTTTTTCTGTCATTTCAGTTTCCCCCATCATTCAATATTTTCTTTTAATAATTTTACGGTTTCTCCAGGGTCTGCTTTTCCGCGGGTTATTCTCATTACTTGACCAACTAAGAAGTTAAGGGAAGCTTTTTGACCAGCTAAATAATCGTCTACAGCTTTTGGATTTTCTTCAATAGCTTGTTTAACAGCAGCCAATACTTCATCATCTTTAACAACACCAAGCAATCCTAATTCTTCTGCAATAGCTTTAGGTGATTTATCGTTGTTTGGCATTTGTTCAATAATTCTTTGGCCTGCTTTTGTTGTAATTTCTTTATCTTGAAGCATATTGAATAATTCAACTAAATTTTCAACAGTGATTCCACTATCTGCGTAATCTAATTTATTGTAAGATAAGACTCTTTTAAGTTCATCTCTCATCCATTTGGCTGCAAATTTAGGATCAATTTCTTTTGCAACTTCTTCATATGCGATAGCCAAATCAAGTTCTGAAGTTAAAACTTTTGCGGATTCTTCATCAATGCCATAATCCTCAACGAATCTTTTTACCTTATTGTGAGGTGCTTCAGGCATAGTGTCTAAAACTCTTTGGATAAATTCATCGCTAATTTGCATTGGAGGCAAATCAGGGTCGGTAATGAATCTGTAATCATCAGCATCTTCTTTTAATCTCATTCCAACAGTAATCATTTGAGATTCGAGGTATGCACGAGTTTCCTGTTTAACTTCAACTCCTCTTTTCATAAGGTTTTTCTGTCTTACAAGTTCAAATTTCAATGCTTTGTATGCACCTTTAATGGAGTTTATGTTTTTCATTTCTACCCTGTTACCACCATTGATAGAAATGTTTACGTCAGCTCTCATGGTTCCTTCACCACGGCCTCCTCCACTATATTGTATAACACGGATTAATTCTTTTAGGAAGTTTCTTGCTTCTTCAGGGGATTTGATGTCCGGTTCTGTAACGATTTCCACTAATGGAATTCCAGAACGGTTGAAGTTTACAGTACCTCTGTCAGGTTTAAATTGGCCTGGGTCTTCTTCAACGTGAATTTCCCTAATTCGGATTCCGTTTAATTCTCCATTAAATCCAATAGGTACGGAAGTTCTTTGATAACCGGATGGTAAATCCGGATAATCATAATGTTTTCTCATAAAGTATGTGACGCCTTGATCAATCTCACAGTTGAGCATTAAAGAAATCATTAATGCGTTTTCCAATGCTTTTTCATTGGTTGGATGTGGTTTTGCACCTGGTTGGTTTAAACAAACTGGGCAGATGTTTGAATTAATAGGTGCCTCTTGATAATTTGTAGGGCAATCACAGAATAATTTTGATTCGGTTTCCAGTTGTACGTGGATTTCAAGTCCACACATCATATCGACATCATCACTAATAATAATTCCTCCATTTAGGATAATTTTTTAATAATTTATATTATATTTATATTTATTACATTAGATTTATAAAGATTGTTAAAAATAGCATTATTTTAGGACTTTATTTTCTTAAAATTAATATTTATTTTTTAAAGATTCATTAACGTATCTTTTAATAAACTTATCTAGTTCGGGATTGATTTCGCTTTGTTTTTGTCCTAATTGATTTTTATCTGTGAAAGTTCCTTTGAGTTGGCGTCCCGCCCATTTAACCTCTTCTTCGACACGTTTTCCGTATTTTGTTCCAAACATTTTGAATAATGGGAATTTGGTAATTCCATTTGCTCCGCTTAGAATCAATATTCCGATGTTTGCCAGGTTATCGATCCATGTTCCGCAAATAATTTCAATATCTGGAAATGCCAATCTGACTTGTGCAACAACCTGGGCATAATAAAGGGATGCCGGTTGTGAGGAATTTGCATAGATTGTCTCTTTATGAGGATTCAGTGAATAAAAGATAACTCTATCAATCTTATGGTCCTTTATGTAGTCAATTATATAATCAACATCGGACAATGTTTCTCCAAGCCCCAATATTATTGTTATGGCCTTTTTAAATCCTAAATCTCCGGAAACGTCTAACATGTGACTTATATCTTCTAATTTTTTTGAAGGACATACCTTTTCATGAATTCTTGGGTTTGCTACTTCAACAGCTCCAGTAATTCCTTTGATTTCGGAACCATATTCTTCCAGTTCATCAGTAATTCCAGTGTTTAGCCAGACGCCATCACCGGTTATGTCCTTGATTGTGGTGGCTATCTGCTTAATTTCTTGGGTGGTGAATGATTCGTATCCTCCTGATAAAAATTCAATATTCCAATCCAGTCGCTTACACATTTCAGCTTCAGCATATATGTTATTGATATTTCTCCTGGCCTTTTTTGGATCTTTAATTTTCTGTTTTTGTGTAGACATATAACAGAAAGCACAGTCTCCCTTATCACACCACCATGACAAAAATATGGCCCTTTCAAGAGTTATTAAATCACCATGTTTTTTCAATGTGATGTCATTTGCTTTTTGTATTAAGTCAAAAATGTTAGAGTCCATGTATTTATATTTGTGTTTAAGCTTTATATAGTAGATACAATTAATTATTTTATGGATTTGCGTATTTTTCCATTAAAATCACAAATTACCAAAACCTTTATATAGTATAGAGATAAAAGTTATTATTACTGTTTAAAGTCTTTTGATTTTTAAACATGGGTTTTATTTGGTTAAGTGAGATGGGTGTCATATGCCATCGTAGCTCAGTAGGTAGAGCGTTCGGCTGTTAACCGATTGGTCACAGGTTCGAGCCCTGTCGATGGCGCTAGGGCCCATAGCTTAGCCAGGTAGAGCGTCCGGCTCATAACCGGAAGGCCATGGGTTCGAACCCCATTGGGCCCATGTTAAATAAAACTTTGTTTGTATAAGTATGCTCCGGTGGTGTAGTCCGGCCAATCATTTCGGCCTTTCGAGCCGAAGACTCGGGTTCGAATCCCGGCCGGAGCATTTAAAAAATTTGTTAAGATTTTTAATGGTTTCTATGTATCCTTTGTTTTTTATAAGCGGGGGTGCCCGAGAGGCCAAAGGGGACAGGCTTAGGACCTGTTGACGCAGGTCTACCAGGGTTCAAATCCCTGCTCCCGCATTTTAACATTTTTTTCATTGGATTTTTCTGCCGGGGTAGGGTAGGTGGTCATCCTCCGGGACTGTGGATCCCGGGACTCGGGTTCGAATCTCGGCCCCGGCCCCATTTATAAAACTATTTTTTTTAGATTACTTTTCAACTGCTCTCGCATTTTTATTATATACTTGTTGGAACAATATTATTTATTATAGAAATATTTTTTGATTTTGTGTGTTATTATGGCTAAGAAAGGATCAGCTGAAGAAAGGGATTTGGTGCATAAGCTTTGGGAAAGGAATTTTGCCGCTATGAGAGCACCTGCTTCTGGTGGGGCTACAAAAAATCCATTGCCTGATGTTGTTGCAGGAAATGGCAAATTGTATTTGGCTATTGAAGTGAAAACCACTACAAAAGATAAGGTTTATATTGAAGCTCCCCAAATCGAAGCGCTATGTGAATTTTCAAAAATATTTGGTGCAAAACCCTATATTGGAGTCAAATTCAAATATACCAAATGGCTTTTTTTAGAACCTCAAAATACTCCTAGAACTAAAAACGGAAATTATAAGGTTGAAAAGGATAATCTGCTGGAAAAAGGCTTGGAATTAGATGAAATTGCAGGTATCGATAAGCAAATGAAATTTTAGTAAATGGCAATGTTTATATATTATTAAAATAAATTTATTATTGTATGTTATGTATGGGGTTATGGTGTAACCTGGCATCATCTGGGACTCCAGTTGTCTTTGAAGAAATATACGCGTAACTGAACAGTATCCGTTGTGATGATCAATTGGAGTACTGAGGCAAGAGAAATCCCAGGATCGGGGTTCAAATCCCTGTGACCCCATTTTCTATAAAACTTTTTTTCAAAACTTTTAATTACTTTTGTATTTATATTATTTTTCATGTCAGATATTGTGTTTATTTTAGGATTCAACTATGATTCAAATTGTTATTTGATTGATGAAAATACTTTAGTTGATACTGGTGCCGGTCAAAATAAGGATTATTTGTTCTCAAAACTTCGTGAAAATGGTGTTGAGCCTGATGATATAGAATTAGTAATCAACACTCACTGCCATTTTGACCATATTGGTGGAAATCATTTCTTCCCAAACGCCAAAATTGCCGTTCACAAACTGGATGCGATTCCTATTAGAAATGAGGATACCTTAGGTACAGCAGGTTCTGCTTTTGGATTTGATGGGGTAAATAATTCAAGGGTGGATATTGAACTTGAAGAAGGCGATGAAATTGCCGGTTTTAAAGTAATTCATACTCCTGGCCACACTAAAGGCGGAATTTGCCTGTGGGATGGTGAAAATTTGATATCAGGTGATACAATATTTGCCGGTGGTGGTGTTGGCAGAATGGATATTGGTGGAGATTACCATGACATGAAAAATAGTGTGGAAAGATTAATGGAATTAGATGTTGTTAACATCTATCCGGGTCATGGGCCAATTGTAGAAAAAAATGGGAAAGAACATATTAGATTGTCTTATTCCTATTTATAATTAATTTTCTAATTTTTTAGCTACTTTATTAAAGGTTCCTCTCCTAACAAGGACAGAAACTTTTTCGCCACGGGATACGGTACTGTCTGGTTGAGGGATAACCAAATTTCCATTGTGGTATGTAGCTATGATGATGTAATCTTTTGTCGGAGATATGTCTTTAAATCTTTTTCCGATTATTTTATCATTGGTTATTGTCATATCGAGAATTTCGGCATCTCCTTCACCGAGAGTCATTAATTCAGCGGCGTTTGGTCTTGTGACTACTTTTTGCAATTGTGCTGCCGCTGCCCTTTCAGGTGAAATTACTTGTTCTATTCCTACTTCTTTAAATGCTTCTTCGTGTTCAGGGTTACTTACACGAGCAATAATATGGGGAACATTGTATTTTCTAACCAATATGCATGAAAGAAGGTTTGCTTCATCACTTCCGGTTGTTGCAATGAAATATTCTGCTTCTTCAATGTTTACTTCTTCAAGCAATTTAGAGCTTGTACCATTTCCATAAATAACTAATGCATCAAGTTCTGCTGCAACTTCTGCACATAATGCTTCATCATTTTCGATTAAAGTAATGTCTTCACCGTCATCAATTAACAAATTTGCAAGGGAAAGTCCAACACGACCTCCGCCCATAATAATTACATACATTAAATCCCCTCTTTAAACATTAGATAATCAATATTTAGTTTAATATATTATAAAGGTTATCTTTTGAAAATCTCAAACATTGCTCTTAATGTAATTAACACAGGATATATTTCTAGTCTTCCAGTCCACATATTGAATATGCCTACCAGTTTTAAAGGCATTTCCAGATTGGAGGTGATAACTCCAGTTGAAAAACCTACATTACTTTGAATTGAAATGGTATCAAAAAGGCTATTGAATGGGTCATGGCCATATAAACAGAATAATGCCCAGGTTATCATTATGCAAATTAAGTAAAGGGTAATATAACTTCCGCTATCTGAAACGGCTTTTTCAGAGATTCTTGTATTTGCTATTTTTATTGGCACAACACGGCCTTTTGGAGACATGATTTCTCGGATATGTTTATAGATTCCTTTGAAGAATATTATGACTCTTGTTAACTTGATTGCACCTACAGTTGACCCGCTAGACCCACCGATTAACATTAGGCACATCAAACATATGAGTACAAAGGAAGGGTATCCTGCCAGTGCTGCTGAACTTTGAACACTCGCTCCTGTGGTTGTAATTGCTGAGACAACGGTAAACAGTATTTCAATCGGTACGATATTGGATGCAAAATAAAGTATTAGGGTAACAATAGCTATTATACTGATCATTACTTTGAATTGCAAATCTTGAAGTAATGATTTTCCTCTGGTTTTTATAACTTTATAGTGGACTAAAAAGCTTGTTGCTCCCAGAATCATCAATATGATTGTAATGAAATAGATTACATCATTTTGGTAATATCCAATATTTGCATTTTTGATGCTCATTCCTCCAGTGGATATGATGCTGAATGTGTTGCATATTGCATCGAAAAGGGGCATTCCTGCAATCAGATATAAAACAATTCCAAAAATAGTATAAATCAGATATATTTTTATAGTTTGCTCTAATGTGGCTTTTACACTTGGTTTTAATTTTTCTTCACGGGCTTCAGATTGGTATAATCTTGAAGAGATTGTTCCGGGTCTTGTTAAAATAGCGATAATCATAACAATAATTCCTAAACCGCCAATCCATTGTTGAAATGCTCTAAAAAATAGTATGCTGTGAGGTAATATTTCCACATCAGAATATAAGGTTATTCCACTGCCTGTTAATGCAGACATGCTCTCAAATGTCCCATCAATAAAGCTATGTTGGGTAATCAGGAACATTACACATCCACAAATAATGGCTGCCCATAGCCATGCAAGAGCTGAAATAATCATCCCATGTTTAAGGTGCATTCGTTTATGGGTGTAATCTTTAAGCAAATAGCTGAATGTAAACCCTAATCCAATTGAAATTAAACTTGGGATTAAAAAACCGATTAAATTAAATTCGAGATATATTAAATCAATGATAATTGGAATTAAGCACATCACTCCTATTCCTATCATGATTCTGCTTAGATTCCTAGCAACAATAAGTAAGTCGGTTTTGTTAATATATCTCATTATTCTAATAATTTGAATAAATTTCTATATAAATTTATAAGTATGGAAAATAAAAATCTATAATGGATATGGATAAGAAAACAATTTTATTAATGGTAATTAGTGTCCTTATATTGCTCATAATGTTGTGGTTTGTAGGGATCGATAAGGTTATATCTGCTTTAAAGGTAGCAAATTTGAGTTTGATAGGTTTAGCTATTGTTACTCAAGTTTTTACTTATTTTTTATATACGCTCCGTTGGCAAATTCTTAATAAAATTGCAGACATGGACGTGAGTATAAAGAAACTGCTTCCAATGGTTCTTGTTGGGCTTGCCATCAACAATATCACTCCATCAGGACGTGGTGGCGGAGAACCGGTAAGGGCATATCTTTTATATAGGGATAATAAGGAATATACATTCGATGAGACATTAGCCACTGTTGTTGCAGACAGGGCATTGGACACATTTCCGTTTGTCATATTGGCTGCAATTACAATTGCGTCAATGGCCCTGTTTTTCGATTTTGATGTATGGCTGCTTGTTGTAATGGTTTTGTCTGTAATAGTCATTCTTACAATATTGATAGTTCTTATCTATATGTGTATCAATCCAGTCTTTGGAGAAAGAGTTGATAATTGGATTATTGGGCTTGTAAGGAGATTTTATAAGAAAAATTCCGAAGATTTGGAAAATAAAATTCATAATGCAATTGTTGGTTTTCAAGGCACTATGAGAATGTTAATTTCAAATAAGAAAGGTTTGGTTTATACTATTACATTATCATTCATAATTTGGATTTTTGAAATTATAAGAGTATATCTTGTATTTTTAGCATTTGGAGCAAATGTGAATTTGATTATTGTCGGTGAAGTATTTATCGTGGCCTGTTTGGTAGGTATGATTCCTCTGCTTCCAGGTGGTTTGGGAGCGGTTGATGGGTTAATGATTCTCTTTTACTCAGCAGCAGGAGTATCTACATCAGTTAGTGCAGCTGCAACCGTTATTGAAAGGTTGATTTCATTTTGGATGGCTACAATATTGGGTATGGTTATTTTGCCGTATTATGGATCATCTGTTTTGGATAAAATTTCATTTTCATCTTCTCCTGATGAGATTGAAGAAGCTATTGAAAATGAAACAGATGATTAAATAGAAAACTTTATTTTAATTTATAATCATAAATTTTATTATCACAAAAAATTATTTTTTAAAAAAAATTTTGGTGAAATTATGGAAATAAATGGCGTAGAAATTAAAGAAACTTATGCAGAAGGTTTTGGAATTAAAGTAACTAGAATTTTAGTTACCGCATTAACTCAAGAATTAGCAAAAATCGCAGCAACTGAAGCAACTGGTTACGGAACTTCTGTTATCGGATGTCCTGCTGAAGCAGGTATTGATTGCTTTGTACCAGCAGAAGACACTCCTGATGGAAGACCAGGTTATGCAATTATGATTTGTCACGCTGGTAAAAAAGCACTTGATCATGAATTAATGGAAAGAATCGGAATGTGTATCTTAACATCCCCTACTGCAGCAGCATTTAACTTACTTGAATCAGAAGATGTTTTAAAAACTGGTTTCAAACTTAAATACTTCGGTGACGGTTTTGAAAAAGATTGTTGCATTGATGGCAGAACTGTACACTCTATCCCTATTATGTCTGGTGACTTCTTAGTAGAATCAACATTTGGATTTAAAGATGGTGTAGCTGGAGGAAACTTCTTTATTTTAGCAAAAGACCAAATCACTGGTGTTAAAGCAGCTCAATTAGCTGTAGCAGCTATTTCAAATGTTGAAGGTACAATCACCCCATTCCCTGGTGGTATGGTTGCATCTGGTTCTAAAGTAGGTTCCAACGAATATTCATTCTTGCCTGCATCCACTAATGAAAAAATGTGTGTAACTTTAAAAAATGAAGTTGACTCTGACATTAGAGAAGATGCTGACGGTGTATTTGAAATTGTTATTGATGGTGTAGACGAAGAATCTGTTAAAGCAGCTATGAAAGCAGGTATTCAAGCAGCTTGTGCTGTTGATGGAGTACTTGAAATTTCAGCAGGTAACTTCGACGGTAAATTAGGTTCTTACATCATGAACTTACACGACTTATTCTAGAGAGTTTTACTCTCTTCTTTTTTTATTATTTTAAATTCTTTAGTAGAATTCTAATTATTCAATTTCTTTTTCAGTAATTTTAGCTATTTTTTCATTTGTTAAATTTATTCCAATGACTTCTTCAATTTTTCCTAAATCTTCAACTAATTTGTCAAAGGCAGCCCTGTCTTGCCCTGAAATTAAGTGTGAATGGGTGTTGTTGGTGATTTTATATAAATTATTTAAGGCACGTTTTTGGTCATCATGTGTGTTTAGATAGTTTTGGAATTTTTTACCGTCTAACAGATTCATTGTTTTTATTTCACGGGTAAGCGGCGCTTCGATTCCTGGAAGGTGGTAATCAATACTTTCCAATGTGCATCCATGTTTTGCAATTATTTCAAATTCATCATAGATTTCATCAGTGGCATGTCTAACAGTTATTCTTAATAGATGTGGTTTTGTAGATTCGAAATACAAATCTTTTCCACCGATTATTTCCGGTGACACGATTTTATCAGCACCTGCTTTTTTAAGGCGGGAAATGTTTTCAATTTTACTTGCCCTTGTAACAATCCATGCGTCCGGATTTGTTTCACGTATTGTCAAAACAATAAAGAGGTTGCTTACATCATCACCGGTACTGATTATAACGCTATTACATTTATCTCCGGCCAATTTTGCTATAAAATCATCTTCAGTCGCATCTTTGTGGATTGAAACTACAGATTCGTTTTCTTCAATGCTTTCATATATGTCTTCATTTTTTTCAATTACAATAACATTTTGATTTCTTTGTCTTAATTCGTTGAATACGACCTTTCCAACCCTTCCGTATCCGCAAAGAATATAATAATCATCCATATCATTAATCGCTTTCATTTTTCTGGCCCCCTTTGAATATTTACTCATTTTTTCTTGGAAACTTGTTAACAATGTGTTGAAAACATAAGCGAGCAATGCAACACCTGCAAGAGCTAGGGTTGTTGCAAAAATCTTTTGAATTCCAGTATGAGGGAAATAATCTCCATAACCTACAGTTGACATTGTAATAACTGCATAATAAATAGAATCAATTAAATTTAGCCCCATTATAAAATAGGAACCGACAATTCCATAAATAAATAATGCAACAATTAATATCAGTCCTGTTGTTGCATATTTTGATGGCAATCTTGTTAAAATTTTAAATGTAATCTTTCTCATAGAATGTTTCCTTAATATTAAGATAATTATATTTATATTAAATAGTTATATTTTAATTTAAGGTGATTTTTTTGAATCCTATTGATATGATGGTAACAGACTATAATTGTGAATATTTGGGTTTGTCTAGATTATGTTTGATGGAATCGGCGGGAAAGTCCTTAGCTGAAGAAATAGGTAAAATTGCAGTTTATACATTTTCTAAACCAGTTAAAGTTGTTATTTTTACAGGTTCTGGTGGAAATGGTGGTGACGGTTTTGTTGCTGCAAGGTACTTGTTAAATCGAGGATATAATGTTGATATTTATATGTTAAAGGAGAATATTCACTCAAAAGACGCGGAAACTAATTTTAAGATATTGAAAAATATGAAACCGAGATTGTCTCGATTGAAAATATTCAACTTAAAAACGCTAGATGATATCAACGCTTGTGAAGTTGCAAAAAGCAAGGACTCAGAATACATCATTGTCGATGGGCTTTTGGGTACTGGAATAAAAGGAAAATTACAGACAAATATTAAAAGAGCCATTGAAATAATCAATGAATCAAAAGGAATCAAAATAAGTGTTGATGTGCCTTCAGGAATGGATCCGTTAACTGGAGATATTGATGATTTGGCAGTTATACCTGATTATACAATCAGTTTTCATAAAATCAAAATCGGAGTTAGAAATGCTGAAGAGGAAGTGGTTGGGGGTCTTGTTATAGCAGACATAGGCATTCCACTTGAAGCAGAATATTTTGTAAATTATGGAGACTTTTTAAGACTTAAAAATAGGAATCCAAAATCACATAAGGGAAATAATGGAAAATTGCTTGTAATCGGAGGTTCAAAAGACTATTCGGGAGCTCCGGCAATTGCGGGCATGGCAGCTATTGGGGCAGGTGCGGATTTGGTTCATGTTGCAGCACCTTCAAAAGCCGCTGAAGCCATTAAGTCAACATCCCCCGATTTAATTGTAAAGTCATTGGATGGAGATAAGCTATCTTTAAACCATGCTGAAGAGATTCTGGAAATTGTTGAAAATGTTGATGCTGTATTGATTGGTCCTGGTGCAGGAATTGATGAAGACATTTCTAAATTATTCAATGTTCTAGTTTCAAAAATTAAAAAGCCAATAGTTTTGGATGCCGATGCTTTAAAACAGGTTGAACTTAATTTAATTAAGAATCGTGAAGATATTATATTAACGCCTCATATTTCTGAATTCAAGTCATTTTTCAATATCAATGATGATTTAAGGCTTGATATAGATTCATATGATTTTAAAAAGGTCGATGAGAACATCACGGAATTCCAAAAAATCACTCGTCAAATAAAAGGAACAGTAATTGTTAAAGGGCAATACGATTTAATTTTATCCGAAACCAAATTTAAAATTAACAGAACAGGAAATGCTGGAATGACTGTTGGTGGAACTGGCGATGCACTCTCAGGTATTGCCGCCAGTTTATTTGCTCAGGATTTAAATGGTTTTGATTGTGCATCACTGGCGGTCTTTATCAATGGCCTTGCAGGCGACGAAGCATTTAAAAATAAAGGAAACGGATTTTCTGCATCAGATTTGGTTTCATATATTGGTAGTGTGATTAAAAATGGGTTATGTTAAGGGAATTTTTAAAAACCGTCCTAACAGATTCATTGCCGAAGTTGAAGTCGATGGAAAATTGGAAATAGCTCACGTGCCAAATACTGGAAGGTGTAAAGAACTTTTAGTTGATGGTGCAATCGTATGGCTTAAACCTTCAGACAATCCAAATAGGAAAACCAAATATTCACTTCATTTCGTAGAAAACAAAGGTTTCTTAGTATCTCTCTATTCACAGCAAGCGAACAGTATTGTATTTGATGCAATTGCAAACAATAAAATAATAGAACTTTCTGGTTATTCTTATCATCAGAGGGAAAAAACAGTCGATAATTCAAGAATAGACATATATTTGGCTAATGAGGAAGATGACTGTTGTGGAATGAGTTTTTTAACTGAGCCCTGTTTTGTTGAAGTGAAGGGCGTCACCTTGATTGTAGACGGTGAAGCCAGATTTCCCGATGCCCCAACCGAACGCGGTGCAAAGCATCTAAAGGAATTAATAAAACTTAAAAAAGAGGGTAATCGTTGTGTTGTATTCTTTTTGATTCAACATCCTGCCGGTAATTCCTTTAGGCCAAATTGGGATAATGATCCAATATTTTCACAAACTTTAAATGAAGCTTATGCTGAAGGTGTTGAAATCCTTGTTTATAAATGTGATAATCAGTTGGATGGGATTACATTAATTCCGGAATCATTAGATTTTGATTTGGGACAGAACCTCTCCAATGGCATCGTTAATGACAAGTGATGCAAGATTGTCATATGGTGTTTCACTTTTATTGATTAATACAAGATTTTTGCCGTTAAAGTAGTTTATAAGTCCTGCTGCAGGATAAACCACAAGAGATGTTCCTCCAATTATTAAGGTATCTGCATGTGAGATGTAATCCACTGAAAAATTTAAAACCGCATTGTTCAGGGGTTCTTCGTATAAAACAACATCCGGTTTAACAATGCCTCCACATTCACATCTCGGAATTCCATCACTTTCTAAAATATAATTTAAATCATATTCTTTTGAGCAAATCTGACAATAATTTCTATGAATGCTGCCGTGAAGTTCCAATACGTTTTTGCTTCCTGCTTTTTGATGTAATCCGTCGATATTTTGAGTAATGACTGCTTTTAGTTTCCCAGATTTTTCAAGCTCGGCGAGCTTTAAATGAGCGGGATTGGGTTGCGCATCTTTAAAAACAAGGTTTTCTTTGTAATAATTGAAAAATTCTTCTGTGTGATCTAAATAATAACTATGTGAAACCAGATTTTCAGGTGTATCCCCATATTTTTCTAAACTTTTAAAAATTCCACTTTCAGATCTGAAATCTGGAATGCCGCTTTCTGTTGATACTCCAGCCCCTCCAAAAAATACGATATTGTCTGAAGAGTCAATTATTTCTTGTAGTTGTTTAATTTTTGTCATAAAAATAAGAAAATGATAGCGTTAAAGCTATCTGTTTAGTTTTTGGTAATTTGCTGCTTGAAGACCGTGGTATTTAATCATACCTTCAACTTCGCTTTGTTCGGTTTCTTTGTCTTCAAAGGTAATTTGTTCAATGCTGTGTAAGCTGAATGGAGATTTTCTGATGATTGGTTGTATTGAACCTTTGAAAAGTTTCATTACAACTTCTCCACTTACTCTTTCTTGCATTTTATCAATTGCTTGGTCAAGGTCTTCTCTTAAAGGTTCTTGCCAGAGTGCTCTGTATACTAAGTCAGCATAAAGTGTTGACATGTATTCGGCAAATCTTAACTCGTCGGTGGTTAAGACCAATTCCTCTAAAGCTTGGTGGGCAGCGATTAATAATTTTGCACCAGGGGTTTCATAGATTTCCCTACTTTTAAGACCAATCATTCTGTTTTCGATGGTATCTACTCTACCGATAGCGTTGTTTCCAGCAATTTCATTTGCTTTTTTAATTAATTCGGTTAATGGCATCATTTCGCCATTTATAGCTACTGGAACACCTTCTTCAAATTCAATAGATACTTTTTCCGGTTCATCATTTGCATCTTGCCATGATTTGGTCCATTCATAAATGTCTTCTGGAGGTTCGTTTGCAGGGTCTTCTAATACGTCTCCTTCAATTGCTCTTCCCCAGAGGTTTTCATCAATACTGTAAATTTTATCGTAGCTTAATTCAATACCTTTAGATTCGGCATATGCTTTTTCTTCGGTTCTTGTTAGATTCATTTCTCTGATTGGTGCGATAATGTCTAAGTCGGACATTGCAAGGATAACCGCTTCAAATCTAAATTGATCATTTCCTTTTCCAGTACAACCGTGTGCAATAGCTGTTGCTCCTTCTTTTTCAGCTACTTCAATGATTTTTTGTGCGATTAATGGTCTTGCAAGTGCAGTACTTAATGGATATCCTTCATATTCGGCATTTGCTTTAATTCCACGTGAGATGTATTCGTTGGCAAACTCTTCTTTGGCATCAATGTTGTAATGTTTTAATCCACCAATTTTAGCAGCCATTGTTTTTGCTTTTTCCATTTCTTCTTCGCCTTGTCCAACATCCACACATGCAGTAATAACTTCTACATCATATTTTTCTTCTAATAATTTAACACAAACAGAGGTATCAAGCCCTCCACTAAATGCTAAAACTACTTTTTCAGTCATAATCAATCACCGTTAAATAATCTTAAAAAGAATAAGTATTCAGTAAATAGTTTTATTATTAATAGTATTTAATAATTTTTAAAAATAGATGACAGAAGAAAAACTCTTAATTGAGGGTTAAATTGAGGTTGAAAAGTTATATGCGCTTTTGAAATGTGTAACCTCAATTAAGAGTTATGGTAAAAGAAGTTTTTTTAAAAACTTCCTATCCCTTGATATGATATTAATATGTAATGATATATAAAAGTTTAGGTTTACCTAAATTTCTATTAATAAATTTTCATCTTCTATAAATTTGATTAGCCTATAATATGTCGGATTGGATTTTAACGTATTTTTATTTCCAATAATTATCAGTTTTCGTTTAGCTCTTGTTATTGCAACATTCAATCTTCTTAAATCACTCAAAAATCCTATATTCCCAAAATCATTGCTTCGGACTGTAGAAATGATGATGATTTCCTTTTCTCTTCCTTGAAATCCGTCAACCGTTTTCACTTCAACAGGGGTCTTGTCCTGAATTGTTTTCACCTGGTCTGCATAAGGGCTTATAATCCCTATATCCTCCACATCAATTCCAGCATTCAAATAATCATTAGCTATGCTCACAGCAATGTCTCCTTCCAACATGTTTACAATTGATTTTGAGTCTTTCAAGTGTTTTTCTTTATTTTCTTCAATGTTTGATGTATCAATGAATAATAGGGCTTCTTCATCATAGCCTGAATCCAGGATATCATTAATTGTAATATCGTCAACGCTCGAATCACTTTTTAAGCCATTGTTGTAAAATTCACTATTTGGAAATTTCATCAGCAAGCTATTCATTCTGTATTGAACATTCAAAAGCTGTGATTTGAAAGGATACATTCTGATTAGCTCTTCAAACAGGGTTTTTTCCAACTCCCCTGCTTTTTCACTAATGATTGTTGGAGGCAACTGTTTATGGTCTCCCGCCAGGATAAATCTATGGGCTTTGGCAATTGGGATTAGAATGCTTGGAATTGTTGCCTGTGAAGCTTCATCAATGATGGCAACATCGAATTTGGTCCGCGCTATTGATTCCAGTGCCGCTGATGAATTTGTGGCAAGAATGACATTGCTCTTTTCAATAATGTCTTTAATCATTTTATTTTCAATTCTTTTTATTTCATCATGAGCTTCATCAATTTCCTGATTTATTTCAATCCACTGTGCCATTGATTTCATTTTATCGGGACTGATGCCTCTTCCCCCTTTCCCCTTTGAAGCGTTATGCAGGATATCATAGTCTCCATAGCCTCTGCGATATTGTGGAGTAGGTTTTGTAAAATTGCTTCTCTTACCAATCAGTTTATCGATTTTTTTGTGGATTTTTTTAATTTTTTTGTTTAAATCGTGATTTTCAACTTTATATGCCAATGTTTGGGTGATATTGTGTTTCGAAACTCTTTGAGGATGACCTAATCTTGTTAATTCAAGTTTTTTATTTTCCATTAGTCTTTCTAGGATGTTGTCTACAGCGGCATTGCTTTCAGCTGTAGCTAATACCTTGTGGTTTTGCCTGGTTTCTTGTGAAATCAGTTCCACTAGAGTTCTTGTTTTTCCTGTTCCAAAAGGACCATGTATCAAAAAGAAGTTTTCACATGATAGTGCATTTTCAATAGCTGATTTTTGAGATTTATTCAATGACTTGTCGATATAATTAATATAAGGCACTGCCCTATTCTTTTTTGGCTTTCTCTGATTTAAAATATATTCCAGTGCATTTTTTCCTTTTAAACTTAAATGGTTAAGATTGTCCTCCATTCTTCTAAATGTAACGTCGTTTGCATATAAATCAAGGCGAACTTTCTTTTTCAAGGCCCATTTTGGGATTCTTTTATCAAAAGCCACTTTAATAAACCTAGCTCCTTTTTCTGTAACTGTACCTGTCAAATCACTTCGCAAAGGGTTATCTGTACTTACTAAAACCATGTCTCCAACAGCTATTTCAGTATCAATAGGTTCGGATCTTCCAAACTGGACTATCTGCAGACCAAGTTCTTTTCCTAAATATTTTCCCTTTACCTTATTGACTGCTCTTCCTAACTCTTCTCGTTTAGCTCCGGACATGGTGCTGATTTCATGGGTCATTAAGTCTATTTCAGCATCTCTTTCATAATTTACGAGCCTTATTAAATTTTTGATATATTTCTTGATTTTCATACTTATTTTTAAATAAGAGTTTTAATCTATAATTAATTATGGATTTTAGAAAAATTGAGGGGTTTGAAAATTTGGAAATGTGCTATATTTCAAACTTTTCAAGAGGATTTATTTCAAGAAATAAAAATTTGCTTGAACGTTTAACATGGACTCCCTTGACTCAATTTATTTTAGAAAAATCTGTTTATGGAACACCAATCTTTAAATTGGGGGATGGCGGAAATAAGATATTGGTTTTATCAGGCATTCATGGAAATGAATTGCCTCCCCAGATTGCTAATGTCAAGCTATTGAATGAATTTATTAACAACGATTTGAATCACACTTTATATTTTATTCCATTTGCATCTCCAAAATCAACAATGTATAATGAACGGACATTTAATTCTATGGATTTAAATAGGTCATCTCACATTAACAACTCTTTAAGCAATTTAATTATCAAGGCAATTGTTGAAGAGGGAATTGATTTTGTGGGGGATTTTCACTCTACTAGTTATAATTCAAATCCGGGATTCGAATCAATTTTTTCATCAAAATCCCCAAGTCCTGAAAGCTTTTTAATTGCAAATTATATCTCACAGGATGTGGGCTCTGACATGATATCCTTTGATTATGCGGGATCATCTTATAAGGGGGCTGTTGAGGATGTCTGTAATCTGAAAAAAATCCCCGCCATAACGGGTGAGGTGTTATGCCCATTCGGTAATGTGGTTGGTGGCAGTGTTGAAAAGTCTTTATCTCAAATGAAAAGCTTTTTGTCTTATTTTGGAATTTAGTTTTAAGCAGGGCATTTACAATATTATGGTTAAGTTTCATCAATATTTTTCGAGGATTACTTTTCAAATGCTCTTGGATTACCTATTTTTAATAATAGGGTATAATGTTTAACTAAGGTGATTTAAGTGTCTTCTTATAAGGGACATTCAATATTTGCAGTTATACTCGCATGTATGTTTTTTCACAGTCCTCTGTTAATTGCTTTAACATTCATTGGTGCAAATATTCCTGACTTTGATCATAAATTCAAAAAGGAAAATGTCTATAAGATGATTATTTTGGGATTAGTAGTATTTATTTCACTTTACATGCTTAAATTGCCTGTTCTCTTGGGATTGATTATTGTATTTGTAGGTGTTACATTTTATTTTTCGGAACATCGCAGTTTCACACATTCACTTTTTGGGGTTTTAACGTTAACTTCGGCCGTTAGTCTGATACTGATTTCGGCATTGGAGTTAGTTATTAAAGTAACACCTCTCAATAATCATTATTTGATTTTGGGTGTTTTAATTGCACTTTTAAGCTTTTTGTTTTTAAATAAAAAACTTTTAATGATATTTTTACCCTTGTTCTTTTTGAGTTTATTCATTATTCCAGATGGGGAAGTTTCATATATAGAAATTGTCTTAGGTTTGCTATTGGGGATATTTTCCCATGTGGTTCTTGATTCTTTCACTCCGGCTGGAATTAAATTATTTGCACCATTATCTTCAAAAAAGGTTTACAGAAATTTCGGATTAATTAGTATTTTTATATTGGCAGTACTCTCTTTATTGTATCATGCACCTGTTTTGTTTAGACTTTTTGAGATGTATGTTATCAATTAAGCCGATTATTTTTTAAAAATAGCATATTTTTGCTTTTTATGCAAATCGGAGGGTAATTATGTAAAGTTGAAATCCTTATTATTTTACTTTAGTCATAGTTAAATTGTATATGGAGGTATATAATTTTTTTATTTATTGACATTTTTTCTTAATTTTGATTTTGAGTGGGATTTTTTTCTTATTTTTTCAATTTAATACATATGTTGTTCATTTAATTTTTTAATAAATTTATTACACATGTTATTCATTTTTTAAATGGATTTTTTGTAAAAAGCATACATTTATAATAAATAATCATGATAAATAATAATATTATTAATTAATGTCAATTTATTGACTTTTATCATATAATGAAATGGAGCTTGTTTAATGTTTTTGACTAGAATTGGTTATGGAATTATTTATTTCTTAGACCTTATTTATGAAATCATTAAATCAACAATAGATGTTGCGTTTAATGGAATTTTAAGGAGGAATATTGATCCTGTAATTGTCGATGTAGAAACAGTTTTGGAGAGACCTGTTTCCCAGACAATTTTAGCAAATAGTATTTCTTTGACTCCTGGTACTTTGTCTGTTGATTTAGACAGTGAAAATAACATTATCAAAGTAGCTACTATTTCTCCAAGAAAAAAAGAGGATATCATTCCTTTTGAACCATATATAAAGAAAATGTTGGAATAAAAGGACATTTTCTTATTAAAGAAACGAGTGAGATAGTATGGATATATTATTTATTTCAAAATATATTGTGGTTATTGCATTAATTATAATGATGTTTGCCGCTTTAAGAGCAAGTGCTTATAAATCCACTTCAATGGGTCTTCTTGGAAGTTCTGTTGTGGTTAATGCCTTTGCAGTAGCTTTACTCATTGTTGGTGATTTATATAATCTTGGTTTCTTTAGAGATATATCATTAGCTTTAATATTCTTTGGTTTTGTAGGTACTGTTGCCTTCGCTGTAGTTTTGGGAGGTGATGATGAATGATAGAATATATTCAATCAGTCCTTCTTGTTATAGCGGCAGTTTTAATTATAATATCTGCTGTGGGCTTTCTTAGTTTAGGCAAAAATACAAAGAATGTTGTTTATGCAAGAATTCACATTATAGGTATTTTTGATGTTGCATGTATCATTGCCATGATTGCCATTGGCCAATATTTGCTTGCTGGAATCTACTTTATTCTAGCGCCATTTATAGCACATGCAATAGCTAATGCTTATTGGAAAAAAGAAGATAGAGAAAATAACGTAGATTTACAGAATGTTGAAGTTGAAGTAGATGAAAATCATCCATTTTTCCATCCTAAAGAAAAAATGCAAGCTTTAGAGAGTGAAAATTCAGAGAAACTTAAAGCTGATGATAGATTTTCTGTTACTACATTAGAAATTGAAGAGGATGAGTAAGATGTTAGAGTTTGTATTATGTATTATTATTGTTTTAAGTGCAATCCTTGCTCTTATTCAGGAAGATTTATTGAAAGCAGCAATTCTAACAGGATTTTCAGGAGGGGCTCTTGCAGTTCTTTTCCAAATTTTATTGGCACCTGATGTTGCTTTAACTCAAGCAATTGTGGGCGCAGCGATTATTCCTGTATTTATTGCTTTGGCTGTTAAAAAAACTCAAAGGGAGGATAGCTAATGGCACAGACTCAACTTGCGATATTATTAACATCAATTGCTTTGATTGTTGTCGGACTTTACTCAGCAATTTTCATTGATAATATCATAAAAAAGATAATTGGTATTAGTTTTATTGAAGAAGGTGCTAATCTGTTTATTGTTGCTATTGGTTATAAAGCAGGTGGTGTTGTACCTATTTTGATGCCTGGAATGGATACATCATGGTTTGCATCTAATGCTGCTTATCCATTGCCTTTTGGTTTAGTACTTACCAGTATTGTAATCGGTGCAAGTACCTTGGCCGTAATGTTGGCTTTAGTAATGGTTCTTTATAGGAAATATGGTACTTTAAGCACAAAAGTAATGTTGGCTGACACATCAAAACAGGAGGAATACAATGAATGAATTAATCCCACTTATGGTTATTGTTCCTTTGATGGCTGCATTAATTATTAGTGCTTTTTCAAAATTCAATAAGGCCACTAAGATTTTTGCATTCATTGTTGCGATTTGTCTTCCTCTGATTCCATTGTTGTCTAATTATGGATTGCATTACTTTGGAGGTTATTCACCGATTTTAGATAATGTGACAAATGTAGTATATCATCCAGCAATCACATATTCATTCACTTTCTTGCAACAGATATTCATTGCAATGATAGGAATCTTAACATTCTTGGTTGTTTTCATTTACCTAGCTAATTATAGGAAAGTCTCAGGACCTTATTTATTCTTATTATTCTTAGGTACTGCAGCAGTTACAGCAATGTTGTTGACAGATGATATTTTCCACATGTTTGTATTCTTTGAAATACTAGCACTTGCACAGGTGGGTATTGTTGCAGCATCTTCAATTGACTACAGTTACGAAATGGCTTTAAAGTATATGATTTTAGGATCAATTGGAAGTCCAATAATGCTTTTAGGAATTGGATTCCTGCTAGCAATGACAGGTAGTGTAAATGTTACAGATATTGCAGCAGCTGTTCATAAAGGTTTAGTTGATGCTACTTCTCCAGTATTTTTATCCTCACTCGGATTAATCTTCTTTGGTTGGTTATACGCATCCGGTTTACCACCATTCCATACTATAAAATCTGGAATTTATTCAAAAGCAGAACCTCATGGAGCAGCATTGCTTCAATCATTTACAGTTATTTCAATGATTTCAATTGTCTTAATCATGCATAGAATCTATTCCACATTACCAATCTTTGAAGTTCTCATAGTGTTCTTCTCTATCTTAGCTATGATATTGGGCGTCTCTCTTGCGCTTACCCAAACGGACTTCAGAAGAATGATTGGATTTTTGGCTGTAGGTGAACTTGGTTTCATTGGATTAGGTATTGGTCTTGGAACTAATTATGCAATTACTGCAGGTTTGTTCCAGGCTTTAAACGAAATTATTATTACTGCATTATTATTCATAGGATTTGGCGCAATTGTCAATGCAACAAATGAGGTAGATACTCGTAAACTCGGAGGGCTTCTGGCATACCATCCAAAAGTAAGCTTAATGCTTTTAATCGGTGGTTTAGCAATGGCGGGCGTACCTCCTTTAAGCGGTTTCCAATCTAAATTAATGCTGGTTCAGGCTTCTTTAAGTTGCGGATTCCCTGAGATATCTATTTTAGCTATTATGGTAAGTATAGCCACATTTGTAGTATTTGTAAAAACATATTATGTGATGTTTTTAAGACCAAAACCAGCTGAATTAGAAGTTGAAAATAAGGAAGTTCCACGCACAATGGTGTTTGCAATGGGAATATTATTAATAATCATTATTGCATTAGGTTTCTTCCCTGATGTTGTTGTCAATGGAATTTCTAACTTTGTAGGAGGGATATTATGAAACTATATGATCAAATATTTGATGTTGTAAAGCAATTCAAAAAATTGTTTTCACCAGGCCCTGTAACTAATGCAGATGTTTCTGGAAGTTTAACAGCAGAAATATTCTTAATTGTTTCATTGTTATTGTCAGCAATATTGTTAAGGCATGTAAATGTTTTGCTTGCAGGTATAGTTACATTATTACTGGCCTTTGTATTGATTTCAAATATTCCGCTTATTCCTAAGTTTAAAATCGAGCAAGATGATTCTCTAGAGAAGATGATATTCTATGCAATAATAACACTTTCAATTATTGTCGTATGTATGTACTGGGGTGGTAATTTTGTCTAAAACAACAGTTCGTAATTTAATCGCAGCAGTAATGACAGCAGTACTTTCTGTTACATTATTTGATGCAGTATTCCACTTAAGTAACATGATTAACCCTGGTGTAAGTAATATTTACAACGCTTTAGGAACTCAAATAGCACCAAACCTTGTAACTGTTGTTATATTTGATTTTAGAGCTTACGATACATTAGGAGAATCAATTATATTGCTTACTGCGGGTCTTGTGGTATTGCTTATATTTGGTAAAGGATTATTGGGGGATAAACGATGAGTCAAAGTAGTGTCATTTTAAAAATAATATCTTTGCCAATTTCAATCATATTAATTTGTTTAGGTATAATGACCATTCTCGGAGGGCACATCACTCCTGGTGGTGGTTTCCAAGGTGGTGCAATGATTGCTAGTGGAATCATATTATCTGTCCTGGTTTATGGCATAGGCAATTCTCCAATAGAATTGTCACACACATATATTGAAGTTTTAGAATCTATCGGCGCATTAGGATTTGTTATCTTTGGTCTGATTGGATTGTTACTTGGTGGATTTTACTTATACAACTTTGGAACTGATTTGCTTAATGTAGTTCCAGCAGCCACTCAAGCCATATTCCACTATCCTGATGTGACTAATGCTGGTATCATTCCATATCTCAATATATTTGTAGGTTTGAAAGTATTTGCAGGTCTATCAGCAATTGTTATTGCATTTGCAGGATTTAAGAAGTTTGTAGAGGAGGGTGAATGATGTTAAGTTTAGGACCAATAATATTTGGATTGCTATTAGGTTTAATTATTGGATCTCAAATTAAGCTTAATGTTAGTGATGCACAATTCACTAAAGCATCATTTGCCGTGATACTTATTGCAGGAATTGGTGTAGCATGGCAATCAGGTAATTTTCCGTTTTACACAGATTTACCGATTTCAACTGCATTTTTAGCTGCTTTAATAGGAATGTTTGTAGGTAGACTACTATTTGCAAGGAGTAAATAAGGAGTTTTTATAATGTTTTTAACAACTAATACATGTGAAGGAAAAAGAGATTGTATTAATCAATGTCCTACAAAAGCTATTAAATTCATTAACGGCAGAGCTTTCAGTTGTCTTACTTGTGGAATATGTTATAAAAACTGTCCAAATGGAGCAATATTCCAAAACAGCTATGGAGGATATGTTGTAGACAGAGCCAAATGTAATGGTTGTGGAATGTGCATGTACAATTGTCCTACAAACAATATTACTATTGAGGATGGAATTGTATATGGAATCTGTTCACGCTGTGGCGTATGTCAAGAGGTCTGCTGCAATCGTGTTGATGGATTTGAACTTGAAAAAGAAAAGCAACTTAATTTCATAGAGTCATTAAAAATATTATATCCTTCATTGGAGGATGTTCCTGAAAAAGTCGAATCAAAAGCCAAAGAAGTTTCAAGAAGCTACTTTGGCACAGACACAGAAAAATGTATCTTATGCGGAAGATGTCAGGAATATTGTCCAACTGGAGCCATTCATGTTAAAATTGATAGAGATGAGGGAATTTGTAGAGAATGTAGGCTTTGTGCAGATGTTTGTCCAAATGATTCAATGAATAAACATCAGATTGTTAGCAACTCATCTTGTACACTTTGTCTTAATTGTATGAAATCCTGTCCTAACAATGCGATTTCTGTTGACGAATCCAAGATTGTCGTTAATAAGATAAATCAAAAACCGTCCGGTTCCATCATATCCTGTCTTAACTGCGGATTATGTGCTGATTTATGTGAAAATGAATCTCATAAGTTTGAAGACGGCAAATTAAGATATGACCCGACTATGGATACGGAAAATGTAACTCATGAAATTGCAATTGAGGCATGTCCGATTCACACATTGCATGAAGATGAAGAAATGTTCATTTATGATGAGTTTAATGATGAAGAGCTGCCGACATTGGCTGGATTCTGTGTATCCTGTGGTAAATGTGTGCAAGTTTGTGATGAAGCTGGCGCACGTCAATACATGACACACACATGGGATGGAAGTGTTTCACAAGATTGCATCTCCTGTGGAATCTGTGTTGAAGTATGCCAAGAAGACGCAATTACTTTAAACAGGGGCTCAATTTCAGTTAACTTAGACAAATGTATATTATGTGAAAATTGTGCCGTTCACTGTCCGGTTGATGCTATTCCAAAATCTACAATGTATAAGAATGAAATTAAAAATGGATTTAACTTCATTGAGCAAAAATTATGTATGCATTGTGGATTATGTCATAAGATTTGTTCATATGACGCAATTGAGGAAATTGACGGTAACTTTGTAGTAAATGATGAGAAATGTACTTATTGCGGCGCATGTAAAAATGCATGTCCTGCAAGAGCATTCTTGTTCGAAAGAAATTTTAAAGATTCAATAGAGGGTATTTAAATGAGAAATTTAATTAGAATAGCTTTTGAAGGGGCTTTTACCAACTTTAAAAGAATCTTTTTTGCAGCTGATAGAGTTACGGATATGGAGTTAAGAAGACAGATATCTACACTTTCAGTTGAAGTAGATGATAGAGTTGATGAAAAAGCTTGTATTGGATGTTCTGGTTGTGCTAATGTTTGTCCAACAGGTGCAATTGAAATGAAACCCTTAGCAAATCCTGTTAAATTAACTGATGATTGGACAAAAAATAAAGTACCTGAAATTAATCTTGAAAAATGTGTGGTATGTTATTATTGTCATGATTTCTGTCCAATATTTTCATTATATGGACAAAAAGGAACCGTACATCCGAGTTGTGTTGGTGATCAAGAAGTTGACATCGAAAATTGTCTTGAACAACCATTCAAAATATCTGAAGATAAGCTTAATGTTATTGCACAGTATTTGTCAGATAATACTGTATTAAGAAACAGGGAGGAAGGTGATTAGATGGGAATTAAATCATTTTCAAGAGCAAGAGCAATACATGTCATGTTGGTTTATACTGGTGGATGTAATGGATGCGATATTGAAATTGTAAACTCCATATTATCACCTAGATTTGATGCTGAGCAATACAATGTGTTCTTAACTTGGAATCCTCGTGAAGCAGATGTGCTTGTTGTTACAGGACCTGTTACACACTTGAATAGGAAACCATTAGAGAAAATCTATGAAGCTATACCTAATCCAAAATTGGTTGTAGCTGCAGGAAGTTGTGCTCTAATGGGTGGTGTTTATAAGAATTGTTATGGTGATATCCAATCTGAAGAAATTGAAGGACCAGTTGAAAACGTTATTCCTGTGAGTGCAAAAATTCCGGGATGTGCCGTAAGGCCTCAAGATGTTTTAGCTGGTGTCGTATCACTTTTACCTATATTATTAGATGCGGACTGAGAGGGGATTAAATGGATAAAAAAGTACCAAGAAGTAATATAATTGAAACTGAAATTCCAATGGGTACAGTTCACCCCGCTGCATTGGAACCATATAGAGTAAGGTTTTTTGTAGAAGATGAGATAGTTCAAGAAGCCGAAATAACTATTGGTGTTAATCATAGGGGTATCGAAAGAATCATGGAAGGGCTGCCTGTTCAAAAAGCAAATGCACTTACAGAAAAAATCTGTGGAATTTGTTCTAATTCACATATATGGAATTCATGCAGAACAGCTGAAATTGGTTTAGGCATTGAAATTCCTGAAAGGGCAGAATATATTCGTGTAATTATGAGCGAACTTGAACGTTTGCATTCACATTTCTTGTATCTGGCTCACGGTTGTGAAGTACTTTCTCATGAAACATTTTCCATGAGAGTATTCTATTTAAGGGAAATTATCATGGAATTGCTTGCAATGATTGGTGGAAACAGAGTTCAATACGGCTGTTCTGTTTTAGGAGGAGTAAGGCCAAGATGTGAATTAGATGAAGCAAAAATATTAAGGCTTAAAGAAGACATGGATAAAGTGGAAGAAGGCCTTACAGATTTTGCTAAAAGATTCACTGCCGATCCAATCGTAATGTCAAGGATTGAGGGAATCGGAGTCTTGCCACAAAAGCAAGCTATTGAGTTAGCAGTTACCGGACCGACCTTAAGAGCTACTGGTGTTGCAAGAGATTTAAGAACAACCATGTTCGAATACGATAATTTTGACTTTAATGTAGTCACCCAACCTGATGGTGATGTAAAATCTAATCTGTTAATGAGAGCATTGGAGTCTTTTGAATCAATAAAAATCATAAGGCAAGCTATTGCAAATATCCCTGAAGGCAAATTAGTTAATCATGATTGGGAAATGGTCGACACAGACTTAACTGAAAGTTACATTGAAGTTCCAAGAGGAACTTTATATCATTCTTATGCACTTGAAAGTGGAAGAGTAAGGCACTGCGTGATTAGAACTCCATCAATGGCAAACATTGGTGCAATGCAATATGCATGTATTGGAGACCAAATCACAGATGCCCAATTATGTATTGTACAATGTGACCCTTGTTTCACTTGTACAGATAGAGCAATTGAAATAATCAGGAGGTAGACCATGTTTGAAAGTACAGTAATAAATTCAGTTCTTGCAGTAGTTCTTACAGTACTAGTTTGTTTTGTAATTTCAACATTACTTCCGGGAATTGAGAGAAAATATATTCATGCAAGAATTCAGCAAAGAATAGGGCCACTTGTAATTGCTCCAGGAATTATGGCACCATTGAAATTCATGTTCAAGGAAAATGTGGAGATTTCATCCCCTGTTCCTAGACTATACAAAGCATTGCCGATAATCTGCTTTATCGTGGTTTTATGTGTATTTATTACATTAACTCCACAAGCTTATCAAATTCCGGCACTTTCAAGTTTAGTGGCTATTGTTGGATTTTTAAAAGTAGAGGAAATATGTTATGTATTGATGGGAGCATTGTCCAAATCTGTAATGTCTCTTAGAATGCCTTTCCCAGATATTGTAAAAGGGGGAGCACATCTTAATGTTCAAAGGTCATTTGTTGAAGATATCAGTGCAAAAAGATCTCTTAGAATGATTACTTATGGGTCTTTCCCATTGTATTTATCTTTATTCGCTCCAGTAACTGCCGCTAGAAGTATTTTCTTAAAAGATATTGTGGCTTATCAACAATTGCATGGACCATTCTTATTCACTGTTGCCGGTGGGATTGCAGCCATAGTATTTTTCATTGGATACATGATTATATTGAATGAATATCCATTTTCAATAATTAAAGCCAAATCAGATGTTATTGAAGGACCATACATGGAATATGCTGCTAAATACAGATCAATTGTTTATCTAACAAGAGGATTCTTCATGTTTGTTCTTGGATGTATCTTTTCAGTATTGTTTATTGGAATTCCACCAACAATATTCTCATGGGGAATTTTAGTAAATATTGCTGTAGCTTTAATATTTGTATTTATGATGGGAATTTTATCTGCATTCAGCCCAGTATTTACAAATAGGCAATTGTTACCAACAATATTGGGAGCAACTTTACTTGGAGTATTGGCTATTGTGCTTGGATTATTATAGGAGGAATTATTTATGAAATTTGTTATGAGGCCATATCATATGGTAAGTCTTGGAGGATACATTGTTGAATGGGATTTTCCTTACAGAAATTTAATAGTGGTAAATAAAACCTCCGAACCAATAAAAATCGAAATACCGGTTTTCCATGAAGAATGGATTCAAGAACATAAGGATTTGGGTCTTGATGTAATTCCGGTTAATAAAGAGGATAATTATTTGAGCATGTGGAAAAGAGCGCATGCTGAATTAGATAAAGTAAGGCCAAAAAATGAGTGATTATACATTAACTATTAAATCTCAAGAAAGAAAAGGCGTATTGGATGACATTACTGATGTTATCACGGACCATGGTGCTAATATTAGCTATGTCAATCTTTTCGTTGAAAATAATAATATGGGTTCCATCAATTTAGAATTGGAGCATGTTAAAGATATTGATAAGTTAGTGTCAGATTTAAAAAGCATTCCTGAAGTAGAATCTGTTGAATTGCATGGTTCACAGTTGGACATATATGGAAAACGTATAATCATCGTTGGTGGTGGAGCTCAAGTGGCTCAAGTAGCTATGGGTGCTATTACAGAAGCAGATAGGCATAATATACGTGGGGAACGTATAAGTATCGATACTATTCCATTGGTAGGTGAAAAAAATCTAGCGGAAGCTATTGAAGCTATTTCAAGATTGCCTCGTGTTAGAGCATTAGTTCTTGCAGGATCCCTTATGGGCGGTGAGATAACTAAAGCCGTTAAGAAGGTAAAGGATGAAAGTAATTTGATTGTAATTTCACTGAATATGCCGGGTAGTGTCACACAGCATGCTGATTTAATCATCACTGATCCGATTCAAGCTGGTGTTTTAGCTGTAATGTCAATAGCAGATACTGCTGCATTTAGTATTGAGCGTTTAGGTGGCAATATTAAGTTTTAATCATATTTATGGACATATAGGGGAGTTATTTTTATAACTCCCTTTTTTGATTTTATTTTTTCATACAGATATTTTTGTATTCGCATTTTCCACATTTTTTTGAGTTTTTTTTAACATTTGGGTTTTTTTTATTATCCTTTATTTCCTTAACTTCCCGTATCACTTCGAACAATGCTTTTCTAAGGTTAACGTCCATCACCACAGGACGCCGATCTCCAATTTTTTCATAATCAATAAATCCTACATAAACATCCGTGTCGAATTCTTCCTCTAGAAGTATTGCATGGGCGACCAATTCTATTGCATCCTGGTCCCATACTCCCTTTATTGGAGGATTTGAACTTTTAATACTTATGGGATAATATTTGCCGTCGATTATTTCTATTTTATCGCACATTCCTATCAATTCAAGTTGTGGGTCTTTCAATAGATAGGAATACATGCAGTTTGGGAAAAACATGTCTATTATTTCAAATGCGTGTTTGTCAAGTATGTTCATTGCCTGTTTTATTTTTAAAGCCTTAATTTTTATATTAAAATAGGAATCGTCAATTATCTCTTCTATTTGTTTGGGTTCAATAAGCAAATCCATGGATTTTATGGCATTTGTTGTATTTTCAATATATGAATTGATATTTTCAGATAAAATGTTTTCAATTTCAATCAGATTCATTTCTTTTTTTATTTTGCGCATATTTTTTTGAATTAAGTCCTGTATGTCAATTTTTAATTTTTTTATTTCGATTGCAAGCTGATAGTCATCACTTGGATTCATATCGACATGATTTTGGATATATAGTTTCATCGGACAGTACATATGCGTTTTTATTGAAGATATAGTAATCATTTATTAACCTCTTGAATTGTGTAATAATACTTAGATTTTAGTAATATAAATAATAAGAAGTTATTTTTGACTATAATTTGTTTTAAAAAAGTAAAAAAAGTAAATAGCTATTAATATAGCTATTTTAATTCAATTTTACACATTATAGTAATCTTTGTTGATTGCAGGCAATTTTGAAAGAATAAATGGAACCACAATCAATGTTACTGTTAATATTGTTATGATTGTTGTGCTTATAGGATTGATGTCAGTTACAGTGTAGTATATTCCTTGTGCCCAAAGACAGAATATACAAATCGGTAAAATGAATTTGATAACTGTTTTCCATAATTTGCCCACTTTAATTGTTGAATTTTCATTTAATGTTTCAATCAAATCATCAAATTTGTAAATCCAACCAAAGATTAAACATTCAAGAAGTATTCCTAATAATAATGCGAAATTATTCAAATAGGAATCGAATACTCCGAGTATTGTGCTTCCAAGACCTGTTGCAAATATTGTTGAAATACAAAATCCTACAATACAAACTGCTGTAGCTGTTTTTTTACGTTCAATGAGGAATTTTTCGGAAATTGAATAACAAACTCCTTCAAGAAGAGCTATTACTGATGTGATTCCAGCAAATAATATGCATAAAAAGAATAATGGTCCGATAATATATGAGACAGATCCCATAGTATTAAATACTTGTGGAAAAACAACGAATGCAAGACCAGTTCCTTCAGTTACAAGTTCATTGAAAGGAATTCCGCTTGTTAATGCCATAAATCCTAAAATTGAAAATATTCCAATTGAGTTAAATACTTCAAAACCGGAATTTGAAAATGCAACAATTACTGCATTATCCACTAATTTCGAACCTTCTGGAAGGTAACTTGCGTAGGTCATGGCAATTGCCATACCTAAACTCAATGAAAATACTATTTGTCCAAAAGCAGCTAGCCAAACCTCTGAATTTCCTAATGCGCTCCAATCCGGTTTAAAAATTTGGCTATATCCGATTGATGCTCCAGGCAATGTTAGAGAGAATGCAACTATAGCTAAAACCATTATACAAAGTAGGGGGAGTAAAATTTTACTTACTTTACCGATTCCCTCATTCAAATCTCTTTTATTAATAAGCCATGCTATAAACCAGATGACAAATATTGATATGAGTACATTTGGAACGATTGTGAATATTCCGGAAACGGAATCTGTTGCATGCAAAACATTATTTGCAAAGTATAAATCCGGGTTTGCACCCCAACCTTTCGTAAAGCTTAAAACCACATAAATTAAATCCCATCCAACAACACAAACGTAATATGTTGTTATTAAAAATACTACTAATAATATAAACCAGGCCACTGGTTCTAGTTTTTTACTAACCGTGAATAATATTCTTGCTAATGACTTTTTAAACTTATATCCAACAGCATATTCCACTAAGACGAATGAAATTCCAAGCAGGAATATTGAAACGATATAAGGAATCATAAATGATCCTCCACCATTGGAGTATAAAACATTAGGGAAACGCCAAATATTTCCAAGACCAACAGCAGAACCAATCATTGCCAGCACAAAGGCAAGATTACTATTCCATTCTGATTTTACTTCTGTCATTTTATCACATAAATTTGAATAGTATAATTTATGTTACGGGTTAGTATATACTATTTTTCACAAATGCATATTGCTTCAGATAACTTGTTCTAAAACATTTGATATTTAGAGTATTAAATTTTAAAATTAAGCTTTCTTCATTTGTTATTTTTAAAATAATCTTTAATTAATCATTTTTTTATATTTTAACGATGTAAGTGAGCACTTACAGTCGCAAAACTATTTATAACGACTCTGATAAATTAATAACTAAGTCTGATATAATT
This sequence comes from Methanobrevibacter sp. YE315, assembly GCF_001548675.1. NCBI lineage: Archaea > Methanobacteriati > Methanobacteriota > Methanobacteria > Methanobacteriales > Methanobacteriaceae > Methanobrevibacter > Methanobrevibacter sp. YE315. Next base: position 2,037,597 of record NZ_CP010834.1, on the reverse strand, counting down.
TAAAAAAATTTTAAAGCACGATTCATAATTATAAAAAATATATGAGGTGAAAACATGAAAATTCGAAAAATCTTTGGAAAAAACGTTTTTGGCAAAATGAATGATAGTTATGTTTATTTAAATAAGTATTGGTCGATTTAATTAAATTTCAATTCACAGATTCATGATGAAAAAACTCTGCCATAGTTGACCGATACAAAAAATAACCTATCTTGAACAAATGATGTTAATGAGATTATAAGCAATTATTTTCTCATTAACATATCACACTACTTCTTTTTTTTTAAAAATTATATATTTTTTAAGCAGGGCTTTCCTTAAGTTTTAAATACTCGTCAATTGCTTCACGGGTAGTTCCAACAACAAGCCTGTAATGGTCTTCCACGCCATTAATAATGACTTTTTCTACTTTTCCCTTAGCTATTACATGCTCGCCGTCAATTACTTCACCAGCATAAGTGTGTGTGAAAGACACGATTTCAACTAAAGGTGCTTCAACGCCATCTAATACCTTTACGTTTTCAATTGTGTATAATGAAGGATTGTCGAATGCTCCGAGTGCACTTACAATATCTGCTTCAATTTGAGCGATTCCTTGAGGTTCATAAACGGTATCTCCCCAGGTTCCTTCAATTTCATCATAGTCTTTGGTAGCTAAAATATCAAATAAGGTTCCATTTATTGTTCCCCTATTTGCTTTTCTATTTTCATACCATCTGAATTCTTCTTTTGTCAGGCTTTCATCAAACATTCTTTTATCGTATACGAAATCCCAGTAGTCATTTGTGATGCCTTCAACGGTAATGTGCTTGTCCACTTCTTCAATGTAAACCTCTTTTCCGCGATGTTCTTTAAATGCAGCTATTGCTCTTCTGTGGTTGTCAAGGCCATATACTACAAAGTCCAAATCGCTTACATCGCTTTTCTGAAGGCCAGGCAAGATTGAACCTGAAATTCCAAGATGGTCATATGGAATGTCTGCCATGAAATGGAAAAAGTCAGCAACATCCATCAATTTCGCAATCAATTCTGGATTTTTAACTTCTCCACCACTTTCAAAAGTCTTTTTCAAACCCAATAATCTCATTTCAGGTTTAATTACTCTTACAACTTTATCTAATGGCACGCCCATCATTTCAACATTAGTGACATCACTGAAATATAAATAATCAGGATAATTTTCTCTTAAATATGAATAAGCTTCTTCAGATCCCACTTTCCTGTATCTTTTGCCGTCTTTTTCCCTGTCCCCTTCAGGGTCCGGCACATATCTTAAAAATGAAATCACTCTGTTTTCAGGGTGAATGTAATTGGTTGATGCAAAATATAAATCATCGCTTGTGTAAATAAAATCTCTTGTTCTTACTTGTTCCATAGTATTATCTCCTTGAATATTTATTTAATTTACATCTTAAATTAGTTTTTGATTTGAACCTGATATTTATATAAAAATATGGCCTGGTAATTTATGGCTATCACTCGCGGTGATGGAAGTTTAACATTATTTTATTAGTGGGCAGTATAATCTTTTGATTTTTATTGGAAATTTTTGTTGAGATTTGATTACTTCACTTTAGGGCATACGATAATTTTTTTAATACCTTTAACTAAATATAAATAAGTATTTGTAAGGAATTTTTAGTGAAACGAAAACACTAGAAAAATATTGCAAAATTTTGATTTAAATTACATATAGGTTTTATCATGACTATTACTCACAAACATGTTGATGAAATATTTGAATATGATGGTAGCCAAATCAATCCGTCATGGGCTTTCCAGGAGTTTGGAATTTATGGATCCTCAATTATAACTTGGATTGGGCCAGTCAATATAACTCCCGACAATTTGAAGGATTTTGCGGATGTTGGTTTGGAAATTAAATCCAATTATATGGCTAATTTCATTTGCGAGTTTTTTGACCAACAGCCACCAAATATGAGGGTTGCTTATTTAAGACAAAGGCTTCTTGTAATGATTTTTAGAGAGATTCTTTCAGAATATGGTATCGCTACAAAAAGAGAAGGTGATGATATTTTTGTAGATGAAAGAAAGCTATCAATCTCAATAGCCAGCGTCTCATTAAGCTCTGCAAAAATACATTTCGCCCTTAATCTGGAGGATAAAGGAACTCCTGATGATGTTGATACAATTGGTTTGTATGATATTAAAGATAATAACAATAATCAAATATTTAATGAAGATAATTTAGTTGATTTAATTAATAAGACAGTTGATAGGTTCATTGATGAGATAGAAACAATTGAAAAAGATATTAGTAAAACTAAGGTGTTATTATGAAAATTTTAGTTAATGGTATCCAATCAAATTTAAGATTTTCATCTGCTCATGTAATTCCGGGCCATGAATCTTGTGGATTTATTCATGGACATTCCTACTTTGTGGATGTTGAAATTGAAGGTGTAAGGGCAGGCGAATTTGAATTTGTAGTTGATTTTAAAGATGTTAAAGGATATACTAAAGCAATTTGTGATGAACTTGACCACAGATTATTGATTCCAGTATACAATAAACTAATCGATTTTAAAGATTTTGATAAAAAGACAGATTCAATATTTGATTTGCAAAAGCAGAATTCAGTTCGCTTTAAAATTGATGGAAAAGGATATTCTGTACCAAGTGTCGATTGTGTATTCTTACCACTTCCCTACACTTCAGCTGAAGAGCTATCAAAATTCTTTGCTGAAACTTTAGCTAAAAAGCTTTCCGAAACTTATGACAATTTGGAATATGTTTCTGTTTGTGTTAATGAAGGAATTGGTCAGGGAGCGGCGTATAGGAAAGATTTATAATGAAAGCTCCAATTATAGAAATATTTTCAAGTTTCCAAGGCGAAGGTCTTTTAATAGGTCAAAGGCAGATATTCGTTAGATTTGCAGGTTGCAATCTTAATTGCAATTATTGCGATACTGGAGATAGCAAATCTGAAAAATCAGGCGAATTGATGACTCCTGAAGAGGTTGCTGCTAAAATCAAGGAAATCAGGACTGCCGATTGCAATACTGTTTCTTTTACTGGCGGTGAACCTAGCTTGTATCCCGAATTCATTTCAGAGGTTTCAACCCTTGTGGATATGGATATCATGCTTGAGACAAATGGGACTTTGCCGGATAATATTGATTTAATTAAAAAGTTAGACATTGTTTCACTCGATATCAAATTACCCGAACATTTTGACGGTGATTTTGATGAACAAATTTTTCTAAATGAGATTAAATCACTAAATTTATTAATAGAGAAATCCATAAATGTATATTGTAAAGTAGTTATATTGCCATCAACAAAAATAAAGTCATTTAAAGGGGTAGTTGAAAAATTATCTGAAAATATTTCAAGCAAAAGCAACCTTAAAATAATTATCCAACCTTCTAGTCCGTTAGGAGAATGGAAAGACATTAATTTTAAATTATTTGAATTTTCCGAAGTTGTTGGGCAATATTTTGAAGTTTCCACCATTCCTCAAATCCATAAGATATTGGATATTGAGTGAATTTTTTTGTTTTTAATATTTTGGTTTTATTTTTATGATGTGTGATTGTGAATTGAGGTGTATAAATGAAAGATAAAACATCCATTAATAGAAAATCAAATACAGGCGCAGTTGAACATGAAACAAAAGTTCACGATAGAGAAGGAGACATAATGGCTATTGCAACCAAAGATGTTATTTCAATTCCACCTACTAAATCTATCAAAGACACTGCTAAAGTAATGATGGAACATGAATTTAGGAGATTACCAATCTCTGATCCTGGTTCTGGCAAATTGTTAGGTATTGTAACCGTAATGGATATATTAGATTTCTTTGGTGGAGGAAAAAAATTCAACATTATTGAAAAAAAATATGAGGACAACTTCTTAGCTGCAATTAATGAACCGGTTAAAGAAATTATGACCCGTGATTTGATTACTTTATCTAATAAAGCTTCCATTGGTGAAACTATTCAAACCATGTTAGACAACCAATTAGGAGCTATTCCTCTTGTTGATGCTGATGACAAACTTGTAGGTATTGTAACAGAAAGGGATATTGCTTTATCTTTAGCAGGAATGGCTGGTAAAGAAACAGTACAAGATTATATGAGCCCTAAAGTATTTACAACAACCCCAGGTACTCCTCTTGAAAGCGCATGTAAAATCATGGTTAGGAATGGTTTAAGAAGAATTCCTATTGTCGGTGGGGAAGCAGATATTTCTAAAGCTGCTAAAAAATTATTAGGTATATTAACTTCTACCGATGTAATAAGATTTTTAAATGCTAAAGAATTATTTGATAATTTAAACTCAAACTTAGCAACTGACGTATTGCAGACAAATATCTCTGAAATAATGGCTAAAGAACCTATTACAGTTGAACCAACAATGACAATCGGTGAATTGTGCGAACTGTTTGCTGAAAAAAATATTGGTGGAGTTCCAATTGTTAAAGATGATAAAGTAATGGGTATTATTACTGAAAGAGATATTTTAAACGCTGTTAAAAGAGCATAAATAGAAAATAGGAGATGATAATATGCAAATTAAGAATTTGATGTCTGAAGAGGTTATCACTGTAGACAAAGATCAAAATCTTTCTGATGCTTTAAAATTGTTCCGTAAACACAATGTTTCTCGTTTACCTGTAACTAATCATAAAGAGCTAGTCGGCATTATTTCCGAAAGGGATATTGCAAACAAGCTAGGTTCTTCAAAATATGAAAGTATGCCTGCATCAAGACTTCATATTTCATCTGTAATGGTTAAAGATGTAATTACAGTTCCTGAAACAATGCAATTAGGTGAAGTTGCAAGTATCATGCTTGAAAATGGTATTGGTTCCGTTCCAGTTATGTGTGAAGATAAAATGGTTGGAATTGTATCAAAAGCAGATTTTGTAACACTTGCTGTTGGAATTGCATTTGATAAGATTGCTGTAAAAGAGATAATGTCAAAAGAGTTGGTTGCCGTTTCTTCCAATGACAGGCTCGTTCATGCAAGAAGACAAATGATTGAAGCCAATATTGGAAGATTACCTGTTGTTGACGATGGAAAACTTGTAGGAATGATCACTTCTAAAGATTTGATGAGAGCATTCATTGATTTTAGAAAAAATGTCCCGGAAAAACACCAAAAATCTCAAATCAAAGAGGTTTTTGTTGAAGAAATCATGTCAACCAATCCATGTTTTGTTTCAAAAGATATGTCAATATCTGAAGTTTCTAAAATCATGATGGATACAGGATACAACGGATTGCCTGTTGTTGAAGATGGTGATGTCATAGGCATTATAACACAAACTGATATATTAAGACTAATTGAAAAATTAGAATCTTAATATTCTTTTTTTTATTTTTTTTACTTTTCGGGGGTATTAACATATCATTAATTTCATTTTTAGGACCTAAAGGAACTTTCACCCACGAAGTAGCTAATATGCTTGGAGATGACCTGATTCCTTATTGTACGATTCCTGCAGTAATGGAAAGCGTTGCTAATGGAGAATCAACTTACGGAATCGTTCCAATAGAAAACTCAATTGAAGGCCCAGTAGGGGTTACCTTAGATTCTCTAGCTCATAAATACGATTTAAAAATATATAAAGAAATCATTATTTCAATTAATCAGAATCTTATTGTAAATCCCGGAACTCGCATGGAAGATATTGAAGATGTTTATTCTCATGCTCAAGCTATTGCTCAATGTCAGGAATTCATTAGTAAAAATAAGATTCAGCCCCATTATGCAATAAGTACGGCAAATGCCGCTAAAAATATTGTTGGATATAGGAATAAGGCGGCTATAGGAAATTCAAAAGCTGCAGAGTTATATAATCTGGAAATTCTTGTAAGCAATATCCAGGATAACGACAATAATGAAACCAGATTCGTGGTGCTTTCAAAAGATGACCATGAACCTACAGGCTGTGACAAAACTTCCATAATCTTTTCAATTTATGAAGATAGACCCGGAGGGTTATATAAAATCTTGGGCATATTTCAAAAAGAAAACATTAACCTGACTAAAATTGAATCCAGACCTTCCAAAAAGGGATTGGGCAAATATTTATTCTTCGTAGATTTCAATGGCCATAGGGATGATGAAGTCATAAAAAACATCATCGAAGAAATAAAAAGTAATACTTATTTTTTAAAAGTTTTAGGCTCTTACCCTGAATTTAGGTAAACTATAAATTATTGTTTAAATATAGTAATATTATAATAATATCCGGGAGGGTAGGAATGTCAAGTGATAGAGATAAACTTCTTGCAATCATGAGTAGTTTGGAAGCAGATTACAAAGCAGGTAAAATATCTGCAGAAAAGTACAGTTACTTCCGTTCTAAATACGAAGATAAACTCAATGCCATTGATGCAAAAGACGCTACTAAAAGAATAAGATCAATGCAAGGCAAACCTCAAGCTGCCAGTACTCTTGAAAGAAGAAGTAAAAAACCTACCAGAAATAGAAAGGATGAAAAACAAGATTTAGTTCAAAAATATATTATTAATCCTAAAAAAGACGATGCTAAATATAATAAAAAGAAAAAAGCACCTATGGATAGTGGTACCTTTAAATTATTGCTTTTATTAGTCTTAGTTTTAGGTTTCACCGTCGGTGTAGGTTATGGTGTTTTTAGTTTTGATTTCGATTCAATCTCCGAAACCAATTCTGTAGCTATCGTTAAAGATACCGCATTCCCTGATATTATACATAACATTACTGCCAATACTACTAGTGTTGATACTTATGAATATGTAGTCGAGAATACTACTGATACTTCTCAACAGGATTATGTCCCAGATTCTTCAGTTGATCCGGTTAATCCGGATAGTGGCGGTGACCAGCAAGGTGGCGGTGACCAGCAAGGTGGTGGAGATAATCAAAATCCTTAAATTGGAGGATAACTAGGTGATTTTATGAAAAATAATGTTAAAAAGAGTATTTTAATCATCCTTATTTCATTATTCATTATTTCCGCAGCTTCATGTGTAAGTGCAGAAAATGAAGATAATTCAGATATTTCCATGTTAACTTTATCAAAAGGAGGTTTAGTTATTCATTATCCTTCTAGCTGGGGATATTCCGAATCAGATTCCGAACATTCAATCATGGCGATTTCCAAATTGGATTCAATTGATTCTGCCGGTGTTGGTCAGGTTAATATTAACATTGAAAAGAAACCTGTTGAAGGTGAATTCTATTCATTTGTTAACAGCACTTATGAGGATATGAAATATGATTCTTCATATAAGCTGGTTTCTTCTGGTGGAGTTATGGTTGGAAATATCGCTGCTGTTGAGTATATCTATACTTCTAACCATGATGGTGTTGAAAAAGAACATAAAGCTGTTTGGTTCGAAAAAGGTGGGCAAGCTTATGTAATGTTATACAGCGCACCTATAAATGAATTCGAAGAAAGTTTATACATATTTGATTACATGTTAAATGATATTCAAATTACTTAATTTTTCTTTTTTTTATTATGAGGGATTTAAATGATTATTTTATGTGTTACAGGCAGTATTGCAGCTACCGAATCTATTAAATTAGCTCGTGAACTTAGGCGTAATGATGTTGAAGTTAAGTGTTTTATGAGTGAAGCCGCTTGTGAAATAATTCACCCTAACGCTATGGAATTTGCAACAGGCAAGGAAGTTGTAACCAAATTGACCGGTAAAATCGAGCACGTCAAATATTCTCAAGAGGATTTAATTTTGGTTGCTCCGGCTACCGCTAATACGATTTCTAAATTTGCACATAAGATTGCTGATGATGCAATTTCCACTCTTTTGATTACTGCATATGGCCATGACACTCCGATTATTTTTGTTCCGTCTATGCATGATTCAATGTATAAGGCAATTAAGGAAAACATTGAAAAAATCAAAAAAGAGGATTCTGCAATATTCATTAAACCAAGAATGGATGAGGGAAAAGCCAAATTCCCATCAAAAGAAGACATTGTTTTGGAATCTTTAAGAACAATTAACTTAAATAAGAAGGATTGATTTTATTAAAGGCAAAAAAGTTTTAATAAGTCTTGGAGGGACATATGAACCTATTGATTCTGTCAGGGGAATTACCAATAAATCCTCTGGAAAAATGGGTTTGGCACTTGCAAAAGAAGCATATATCCGTGGTGCTGATTTAACATTGGTTGTTGCAAATGTCAGTGTTGAAATTCCTTCAGTTTTTGATGTAATACATGTGGAAACTAGTAGTGAAATGAATGAGGTTGTTTTAAGATTGGTTCCTGATTTTGATATTTTCATTTCTACCGCTGCAGTTTCTGACTTTGAATTTAAGAAAAAGGACGATAAAAAGATCAATTCAGACAGTTCCCTATTTTTAAACCTGAAACCAACTACTAAAATCATTCGTCAGGTTAAAAAAATCAATCCTGACATATTTCTTGTAGGGTTTAAGGCGGAGTTTAATATTTCAAAAGATGAAATTATCTGTTGTGCAAGAAAGCAGATTGAATCTGCAGGGACTGATTTGGTAATTGCTAATGATATTTCTAAAAGCGAATGTAATTTCGGATCAGATAACAATGAGGTCCTGATTGTTGATGATGATGTTTTGGCTGTGCCTCTTGCTTCCAAAAGAGAAATTGCAAAAACAATTTTTGATGTAATTTCTAAAAAAATGGAAATGCATGTACATTAGCTTGTATTTTATCTATTTTTTAAGAAGTGCTTGTTATAATTATGGAATATCAATTCATAATTTGAGTGAGGTTACTAACAACTTTTTATTTCCTTGACTGTTTATTCTATTATTCGATATGTTATTTTCTTAGTCAATTCTAAATCATGCAAAAAATTTAGGCAAAACTAAATTAACTTCTATGATGTTAATTTCACTAATAGATTTTAACTTTAATTCAATTTCTTAGTTATAAATTTATATTTTATTGAAAATTAATTTTGGTCTTGTCAGTCAAACCTTTTGAATTTTTGATTTGATAAGTAAATTTATAGGAAAATATAAGCTCATTAAAGTAATACTTTTTTGAATAAATTATGTAAAATCGTCTTTGAAAAAAAATCGTCTAAAAATAAGTATTTCAATAAAATAAGTTCATGCCTTTAGGTTTCAGTTAAATGGAGTGATTAATAGAGTGAATCTACCTAAAGGACGCTTAAATGAACTTTTATTTTATTTGCATTAGCATATTTTATATTTTATTTTCTAGTATAAAAAGGTATCTAAGTAATACTTTTTTGGCGTTTTTGTAGTAATTTTTTATAGTTTTCAGAGGTATTTTTTTCCCGTTTATTTGATTGAAATTTGTTGTTTTTTTTTAAAAATTTTTTTCTACTAACAATGCAATATGGTCTTTTTCGTAAGGTTCCAGTTTTACTTTTTCAATAATTTTAAAACCTTTTTCAATCAATTTCTTCTCTTGTTCCTTGAATATCTTTTTAGGCTTTTGTACCACGTCAATACTTCTAGCTTTTATCATTAAAATTCCAACACCGCCATCTTTTAAAAACAGGTTCATATTTTTCATAAACAATTCGGTCTGTGTTGGTTGGGCTACATCACAGTACACTAGGTCCACTTTTTCGACTATATTCAAATATCCTTTAGGTTTGGTTGCATCACCTAAAATCGGAGCAATATTAAGTCTTTGATGGGAAAGTTGAACTAATTTTTTTGCTGTTGTTGGTGAAAATTCAACCGCATATATTCTTCCATTGATTACAATATCTGAAATGTGTGAAACTGTTGTTCCGGTTGATGCACCAAGGTATAGCACTTTTGAAGTCTCGTCAAGCTCTAAATTTTCTAATCCATTTAAAAGAGCTGCAGATAATTTTGAACGTCTAGGATTCCATATTCTATATTCACAATCCTCTTGAATTAATTCTTCACCGTACACTGATGTTCCAGGGTTTAAATTTTTAGTAGCTATGTTTCCATCCTTAAAATAAACATTCATGCTCTATCTCCTTTTTTTACTTTTTTTACCTTTTTTCTTACGTTTTTTGGATTTGCCCAGTTCTTCTTTCCTTTTTTTAGTTGTCTTTGTTGGAAACGGATTATTTTTCTCAATTTCTTCTACTTTTAATTTAAATTCATCTGCAACATTTTCATCAAATGTTTTAGTAAAAACATCTCTTCTAACGGCAAGGGATATTCTTCCGGCAAGCATCCTTGCGATTTTTCCACGATTCCACCATTTAGCGCCTCTTACTTGGGGGTGTTGGTAGATCAATCCATATTTTGGAGGTCTGTCTCCGCTTTTCAAATGTCTAAACAATGCTTTTTCAGCACCCATTATTTGTATTGTACTTGAAGGATACATTGCAAGTCTTTTAAGCCCTCCTGCATGTGAAATTAACTTGGCACCTAATGTCGGGCCGATAAGAAGCCTTAAATTCGGAGCTATTGACTCCATTTTTTTATCAATATAGTTTTCAAGATTTTTTCTGGATTTCTGAAGTTCATAAATCGAATTGGCATAATTGTTCATTATTTCCAAATCAACAGGATTGATGTCCTCATCAATATCAATAATTTCGGATGGGAAAGCGTCAGGTTTGGCTTCGATTATTTTTTCCTTTGTTTTGTTTTGAGAAACCAGTTTGATATATGTCTCATTATTTTTTATGATTTCCATTTCAGGGAAATATAACGCGTACCATTCCCTGATTCTCTCAATCAATTTTGAAATACTTTCATCAATTTCATCAATAGAATTTATGGCCTGAATTAGGTGTTTATCTTCTGATGCTGATTCTTTTTTGATTCTGTATATTGCCAAATTTTGATAAATTCTGGTAATGTCTTCTTGATTCAAATCAAACTTGGCATAATTGTTTCTTAAATACTCTCCAGCCTTATTCGGATTTTTAATTATTATCTTATCATTATCATAGTCAGACAAACGCTTGTTTGATTCGATAATTATTTCATCGAAATCTTTTGAAACTTCTTCAATAATTTCCAATTCTTCCTTGACTATCTGTTTATTGTCAATTTCGGATAATCTATTAATTATTTCATCATCAGGAAATAACTTTTCAGCAATTAATTCATTTTCACTATTAAAAGCCAAATATCCTTTAATACAGTAAGTTATATAACATTCCATAAAGTTAAATATTTTTTTTATTTTTAATAAGTATTTTCATGCCTATAAAAAGATTTAATTTATTTAAAAATTATAATCTTTATAGGATTATACTATTTTTTTGGATTTGTAATTATGTCACAGCAAAGTTTGAAGGATTTGGAATATGAGCTTGAACTCAAAAATGCCGAAATTGATGAGTTGAACATGGAATTGGAAAATAAAAAGGAAGAAATCAACAAGTTGAAATTGTATTCTACTAGATTGAAGTATCAAAACAAAAATTTAGAAGATAAACTGGACACAAAAATAGATTATGATAAGGCAAGAATAAAAGAGCTTGATGATTTGTCCCAAAAAATTAAAGAAAAGGAATCAATCATTGAAGACAAGCAGGATCAGGTCAAATATTTGAGGTCCCTGATTGATGACTATAAAAATCAGTTAAATGCAAACACAGAAAACTTGGATGCTCAGCTTAAAAGAATTTCTAAAACATATGAAGATTTGCTCAAACAGAAAGATTTAATAATTGAAAAACAGGAAGAGCAAATTGCAAACCTAATGAAATCAAATGATGAAATCGTTAAATCCAATAAAACCAATATAATTAGCTTAAAATTACAAAATGAAAAATACCAAGAGATTATCGAAAAATTAACAAAAACTAATTAAATAATTAATTACAAAGTTGATATCATGTTGAAAACAAATGTTTGTGGAGTCGAATTCAGAAATCCATTGATGTTGGCGGCAGGAATTATGGGAAGCAATGCTTCATCAATGAATTGGATTTTAAAGTCAGGTGCCGGTGGGGTAGTTTCCAAATCATTTTCACTAAAGCCTCACCCAGGTTATGTTAATCCTACAACTGTGGCTGTTGAAGGGGGCATAATAAATGCAATCGGCCTTTCAAATCCGGGTGTAGATAACTTTAAAGAAGAATTGAAAAAAATTGACCATGAAAATAATGTGGTAATAGCTTCAATATATGGCGCTACTCCTGATGAATTTTCCCAATTGGTTGGTGAAGTTCAGGAATTCGTTGACATGATTGAATTGAATATATCATGTCCTCATGCAATGGATGGTTACGGTGCCTCAATCGGACAAAGTTGTGATTTAAGCAATACCATTGTTTCAGCTTCCTGTGATGTTGCTGAAGTCCCAGTTATTGCAAAATTAACCCCTAATGTGACTGACATCACTGAAATTGCAAAAACCTGTGAGGATGCAGGTGCAGATGCCTTATCATTAATCAACACTTTGGGGCCTGGAATGAAAATCAATATTGATGTTGCCCGTCCTGTCTTATCAAATAAATTTGGCGGAATGAGCGGCCGTGCAATAAAGCCGATAGCTATCAGTAATGTTTATTCAGTTTATGAAGCAGTTGATATTCCATTGATTGGAGTTGGTGGAATTTACAGCTGGGAAGATGTTGTGGAATTTATTTATGCAGGTGCAAGGGCTGTTCAAATAGGAACTGCCATCATGGATGAGGGTGTTGAAGTTTTTGCCAAAATCAATGAAGGTTTGGAAAAATTCATGGCTGAAAAAGGATTTTCATCCATTGATGAGATGGTTGGGCTTGCACATAGGGAGTTGTAAACATGATTAACGAACCGAAAATTGTTGAAATTAAGGAAATTATTGATGAAACTCCTACAATTAAAACTTTCAAATTTGACTGGGACATGGAAACATTGGGCAAGCCAAATCCTGGAGAGTTTGTGATGATTTGGAACTTTAAAAATGAAAAACCAATGTCCATAGCTCAAATTAATGATAATGAATTAGCCATTACAGTAAAAAATATCGGTGAATTTACTTCACAATTGCATGACTTGAAAACTGGCGATAAGATAGGCGTTAGGGGCAGTTATGGTAATGGCTTTAACAATTCCTTTGAGGGTAAAAATATCCTGGCTATTGGCGGGGGTGTCGGAATGGCTCCTATTCATTCTATAGTCAGCGATTTAATTAAAAAAGGAAATAATGTTGATGTTGTAGCCGCTGCAGTTACTAAAGATGAATTGCTGTATGCCGATTCCTTGGATAAATTGGGTGCAAACATACATTATTGTACCGATGATGGAAGTTTCGGATTTAAGGGATTTGCAACTGACTGCACTAAAGGTTTGCTTGAAGATTCGACTTATGATTATGCATTTGTTTGCGGTCCTGAAATAATGATGAAAGGAATTTTCGACATTCTAGAAGATGCAAATATTCCCGCACAGTATTCTCTTGAAAGATACATGAAATGCGCTTTAGGCGTATGCGGACAATGTTGCGTCGATAGTGAAGGTTGGAGAATCTGCGTTGAAGGGCCTGTTTTTGAAAATGATAAGATTTATCAGATTACTGAATTTGGAAAATACAGAAGAGACGCATCCGGTGTGAAATTTTAGTTTTATGGTGATTGCATGGAAATAAACATTAAAAAATACTTGACTCCTCAAATATTAATAATCATATTCCTGTTATTGATTTCGCTCATGTTTATTTTCCCTGTTTTGAACATGATTATTTTAGGTGCCATTTTGGCTTATGGAATAAGGCCTCTAGCTTTTAAAATTCAATCTAAACTTAAATACTCTTCAGTTTCCATTTTACTTGCGATGGTCCTTGTTTTAATTCCATTAATTCTGCTGGTGGGATACATCACTTTTGAAGTTTCATCCTTTACCGCATCATTTCTGGCAAGTAATTCTTATGTAGATCTTCAAGATGCTACCACAAGATTAATTAATTATTTGCCTATAGGATCCAATTCAGGTTCTTTTGATTCATATATTCATTCAGCGTTTGAACATGGTTTATCCTATTTATTGAATTATTCAGCCAAGTTCTTTAGTAAATTTCTCAATATTACATTAGACTTATTTATTCTAATCTGTTCAATATTTTACTTTGTCCGTGACGGAGACAAATGCTTGGACTTTATTAGGGATTTTGTTCCTGATGATTCAAAAGATTTCTTTGATGGCACTATGGAAGAAGTAAAGGATGTTTTAAGAAGCATATTTTACGGGCATTTTTTAACATCCGTAATTATTGGAATTTTTGGATGTATAGGTTACTCTATTTTAGGATATCCGTATGGTATATTTTTAGGGATAATTACAGGAATCTTACAGTTGATTCCAATATTCGGGCCTTGGCCAATATATTGGGCATTATTCTTCATAGATGTGGTATCCGGCAATTATCCTCGTGCAATAATAGTATTGCTATTCGGATTCTTCTTAAGCACTATAGACATGTACATTAGACCGGCATTATCCAGCCATTATGCAGAAATACATCCTTTAATCCTGCTTATAGGATTCTTGTCAGGTCCTCTAGTATATGGAATTGTAGGTTTCATTGTCGGACCTTTAATTTTAGGAGTAACTTACGCTGTTTTGGACAGTTACAGAAAAGAATACTTGATTGGGGATAAATAAATGAAGAGAAATGTTGTTATTCTAGACATTGATTATGTTACCTATGAGGATAAGCCTGTAATAAGGTTATTTTCAAAAGATGGTGATAAGAATGTTGTTCTAATCGATGACACATTCGAACCTTATCTTTATGTTGTCTCTGATGATTTGGATAATTGTATAAATGAAATTCAGGATAATCTAGATGTTACTCGTATTGAAAAAGTCATCAAAAAGGATTTCCAAATCGAAAACGAATTTTTGAAGGTTACTTTTAAACATCCTCAGGAGCTTGCAAAAAATAGGGATGCCCTAAGGGATCTTGATAATGTGCTTCAGATAAGGGAATTTGACATTCCGTTTTATAGAAGATACCTGATGGACCGTGATGTAATACCAATGACCGAAGTAACGGCAGTCGGTGAAAAGATTGATTCATTTTTGGATTTAGATTGTGAAAAACATGATGTGGAAATAATTAAATTAACTGAAGATTTAAAACGCGTTAAGGAATATCCTCAGGATTTCCGCATTTTGAGCTTTGATTTGGAAGTTAGAAATCCTCATGGGATGCCTAACTCCGAAGAAGATGAAATCATCATGATTGGTGTTGCAAGTAATTTCGGTGTTAATCAGGTAATTTCCACCAAAACAAATTCGGCCGATAGGGATGATTTTGTAAATCAATTGAGCTCAGAAAGGGAAATGATTGAGGAATTTGTAAACATAATCAAGGAGAATAATGTTGATATCATTGTAGGATACAATTCAGATAATTTTGATTTCCCATATCTTAAAGACAGGGCCAAAATATTGGGTGTTGATTTGGATATTGGAATGGACGGCTCTGACGTTAGATTCATTAGAAGAGGATATGCAAATGCAGCATCATTTAAAGGATTAATTCACGTTGATGTGTACTTGGTCATGAGAAGGTACATGACTCTTGAAAGGTATACTCTGGAAAGGGTTTATTATGAATTGTTCGGCGAAGAAAAAATAGATGTTCCCGGAGATAGGATTTGGGAATTCTGGGACAATGGCGGTGAAGAATTAGACAATTTGTTTGATTATTCTCTTGATGATGTTATTTCAACATTAAAAATTGCAGAGCAAACATTGCCTCTTAATTTAGAACTTACCCGTATAATAGGCCAACCCTTGTTTGATGTTTCCCGTATGGCAACAGGCCAGCAGGCCGAATGGTTTTTAGTAAAACAAGCTTATTTTGATGATGAAGTTGTTCCAAATAAACAGGGAGCTAATTTTGCAAATAGGGCGGCAGCTGAAGATAATGAAGGCGGTTATGTTAGGGAACCTGAAAAGGGACTGCATGAAAATTTAGTCCAATTCGACTTTAGAAGCCTATATCCAAGCATTATCATTTCAAAAAATATATCTCCTGATGTCATGGTTTTGGGTGATATTGAAAACGAGGAAGATTATAATATTTCTCCAGAACATGGAATCAAATTTAAAAAAGAGCCTCAAGGTTTCATTCCTTCAGTCATTGATAAAATTTTACAGGAACGTTTCAGAATCAAACGTGAAATGAAAGCATCAGACGATGAAACTGAGAAAAAAGCGCTCGATGTTCAACAACAAGCTATAAAAAGACTGGCCAATACAATGTATGGGATTTATGGCTTTCCTAGATTTAGATGGTATTCATTTGAATGTGCAAAGGCAATTACTTCCTGGGGAAGGCAGTATATTAAATCATCTATTAAAATGGCAGAAGAATACGGATTTTACACAATATATGCCGATACTGATGGTTTTTATGCCAAATATCAAAAAAAAGAATAGGTGAAGAATAAAATTATTCTTCTAAGTAAGAATCAAGGTCGACATCCAAATCGTCACAGATTCCTTTTAATTGTTCGTATAATTTTTCATCAATTGCAACACCATTAGCTTCAGCTTCAGCAATTCTTTTAACTTCTAAATCACCTGGTATTGCAACAGTTTCACCGGTAGCTCTGACTTGTGAAATAAAGTCTTCAGTGTCTGCTTTGAATTCATCAAAGTCACCAAATTTGGAAGGGTCAATTACAACATATAAATCTCCTTTTGTACAGTCTTTATCTGGAGATGCTGTACCAGTTACGCCATGACCGTATCCGGCTTTTACTAATGGTCCGGTTAAGATTTCAATTAATAATGATAATGCATATCCTTTAAATCCACCAAATGGCAAGATTGATCCTTCGAGTGCAGCTTCAGGGTCATTGGTTGGGTTTCCATCTTTATCTAAAGCCCATCCGTCCGGCAAGTCTAAACCTTTTCTTTTTGATTCAATGATTTTTCCACGTGCAGTAACTGAAGTTGCCATGTCCACGGTAATGTATGAATCAGATGGGATACCTAATGCAAGAGGGTTTGTTCCAATTAATGGTTCTTTACCACCTAATGGTGCAATTGCAGGATCGGTATTTGCAAGGACTAATCCGATACAATTTTCTCTTAATGCCAAATCGGAGTAAAATCCAGTAACTCCGAAGTGATTGGTATTGTGAACACCTACACATGCAATACCTACTTCTTTAGCTTTTTTAATGGCAATTTGCATTGCTTTATAGGATACTGCTTGTCCAAATCCGCTGTTACCATTAATTAATGCTATTGCAGGTGTTTCCTTTTCAATAGTAATGTTATCTTTTAAGTTGATTGTTCCTGATTTAATGCTAATTAAATATTGTGGGAATCTACCAAGCCCATGAGATGTAAATCCTTTTAGATCTGCATCAATAGTGGCTTCCGCTACTAATTCTTGATCTTCTTCACTAGCTCCCAGTTTCTTTAATATTTCCTTTACAAGAGCTATTTCTTTATCTTTCATTATTTTCATTAATTTTTCCCCCTTCTATTTATCAGTTAAATCAGTATTCAATTTCAGACCCTTCAAAAGCTTTTACAGTAATTTTTTCATCATCAGTTACTTTACCAATGATTTGGCAATTACAGTATTCTTTCAAAGTAGCCATAATTTTTTCAGCTTCTTTTTCATCACAGATTACGACAAAACCGACACCCATATTGAAAACTCTGTACATTTCTTTGATGTCAACATTTTGTTCGTAGATAAGTTTAAATATTTCCGGAACTTCTGGAAGGTCGTTAATATCATATCCAACTCCTTTTTTCAAACGTCTAAGGTTGGTGAATCCCCCTCCAGTAATATGGGCAAGTCCATTAATATCATATTCTTTTTCAAATAATGCTACAATAGGTTTAACGTAAAGTTCAGTTGGCCTAATCAATTCTTCACCGAGGGTTGTTTCTCCATTAGGCATTTTATCATCAACAGTATAGCCAGCATCATCAAATAATGCTTTTCTAGCTAAACTATATCCATTAGAGTGAATACCATTACTTTCGATACCAATCAAGACATTTCCAGGTTGGATATTTTCACCGGTAATGATTTTATCGATATCTACAAATCCAATACCAGTTCCTGCTAAATCAAAGTCTTTGATAATTCCTGGAAGTGAAGCAGTTTCTCCACCGATAATTGCAATTTTTGATTCAATTGCTCCTTTAACAAGACCTTCAGCAATTTCAGCAGCCCTTTCAGGATCAGGTTTTTCAACCGCAAGGTAATCTACTAATGCAATTGGTTCTGCTCCAACACATAAAATGTCGTTGACAACCATAGCAATACAGTCAATACCAACTGTATCGTATTTGTTCATCATTTCAGCAATTAAAATTTTACTTCCAACACCGTCAGTACTCATTGCAATAGCTTTATCACCTAATTTTACTAAAGCAGCATAATGACCACTGTCAGTAATGATATCTCTGCATGCTAATGTTGATTTTAATTTATCAGCTAATTTTGAAACAGTGACAGCTTCTAAATCTATATCAACACCGGATTCTGAATATGTAACCATGTTTTACACCTATTGTTTTAAAAATAAATATGATGTTGTAAGTATTTTACAACATTTTCCATATTATATCTTTGTTTTAATTAGTATTTAATTATTAATGTATTCTCACACAATCTAAATTAATTGGGGTTTTAGTTTCAATTTTATAACTTCTATGAATGGAAGATGCCAAGTCAACAGTTTTATAAGGGTCACCGTGACAGGTAATAACTTTTTCAGGTCTAGGATTAAGTCTTTTTACATATTCCATCAATTGTCTTCTATTTGAATGTCCACTAAATCCATTGATTGTTTTAATTTCCATTTTAACATGGAATTCTCTTGTTCTACCATCGTCATCTTCAAGAGGTATTTCTTTCCATCCTTTTTGGACTCTTCTACCCATTGAACCTTCAGATTGATATCCTACGAAGATTAAAGTGTTTCTTCCATCTTCACATAACCATTTGAAGTATTCTACTGAGTTTCCTCCAGTCAGCATACCTGATGTGGATAGTATGATTGCAGGTTGCCTGCTTTCAACAATCTCTTTTCTTTGGTCATGATTTTGAACTTTTTTGAACATGTCTGAAACGAATGGATTTCTGCCCATGTGGAAAATTTGGTCTCGTAAATCTTTACTTAAGTACTCTGGTCTTGCGGTATGGATTGCAGTAGCTTCCCAAATCATTCCATCAATGTAAATTGGCACTTCTTCAATCAAACCATGTCTCATGTATTCTTCTAGAACAACCATAAGCTCTTGTGCCCTTCCTACAGCAAATACTGGCACTAAGATTTTTCCGCCACGTTTAAGTGTTTTGTAGATGGTTTTCATCATTTCTTTTTCAGCATTGTTTCTTGAAGGTTGGACATCTTCTCTTCCACCATAAGTACTTTCCATGATAACGGTTTCAGCTCTAGGGAATCTGATTGTAGCAGGTTCCAATAATCTTGAAGGTTCATATTTGAAATCTCCAGTATATACTAGATTGTGAGCTCCGTCTCCAATATGCATATGGGAGATTGCTGAACCTAAAATATGTCCTGCATTATGTAAAGTTAATCTGATGTCTGGTGAGATATCGGTCACTTCCCCATAGTCCAAGGTAATTGTATTTTTGATTTGTTGTTTAACATGTTTTGAAGTGAATGGTAAAGGATTGCCCTCTCTGTGAGCGATATCCAAGTGATCAAATTGTAATAATGTTGTTAAGTCTCTGGTTGGGGTTGTACAGTAAACCGGCCCATCATATCCATAATGGTAAAGGTAAGGTACAAATCCGCAATGATCTAAGTGAGCGTGAGATATGATGACTGCATCCAATTCTTCAATTGAAAATTCAGGAGCATTTAAAAAAGGAAATGCGTTTTTATTGTCTGATGCAGCAACATTAACACCACAATCTAATAGTACACGACTGTTTGGTGTTTGTAAAAGCATTGATGAACGTCCAACTTCTTTGAATCCTCCCATTGAAGTAACTCTTGCCCAATCATTTGGGTATTTACTTCCTTGGTGAATTTGGCGTCCAAGACGTTGCAATAATTTTTTCCTGTCTTTACTGCTGTTTTTCTGTATGGTTCTAATTTTACCGATAATGTCTGAACTAATTGGAGGTGTTCTTAAAATCTTAGGTGCCCATCCGGTATTTTTAACAATATTTCTTGAGGTAACACCATATTTTCCAATTACAAGACCTGGTTTTTTAGCAGTAATTACAACTTCGCAGGTAACTGTATCAAAATAAATGTCTGTAATTTCAGCACCTTCAGGAACTATTTCATGAATTTTTTCAATTGTCTGTTCAGGTTCAAGCAAGGCGCTTTTATCAGATCTAATGATAATTCTTTTTCTAAGTTCTTTAGCAAGTGACCTGATAAGATCACCATTTTCAGTTATAATTTCCGGATTTTTAGTATAAACTACCACTTCAGGACCTTCAAATTCCACTTTGGAAACCTGAATTTCATTAGGTAGCTTTTGCAAAATCTCTTTTTTAATATCTTCTAAAATATCTGAAGTCATATAATCCCTTCAAAAAAAGTTAGTGTATATATAGTTTATGAAAAGCTTTAAGCTATAATTAGTTAAATTTCACAAACTAGTACACCATTTATATAAAAAAATAGTTAGTTATGAAAAATTAGTCTGCCTATAACTTATCTAAAATTTCTTTAATTTTTTCATTACCTAACATTTCAAAGCCGTCTTTATCTACTTTAGCGACTAAATATCCGTTTCCAGAATAGGTGTCACGTTCAGCGGCAGCTCTGATAGCTCTTATGGCTATTTCAATTCCTTCATCAGTTGTCAAATCATCTCTGAATCTGTCTTCAAGAACTCCGTAAGCTACGATGGATCCGGATCCAGTTGAGATGTAAGTGTCTTCAATCATACCGCCTGCTGGGTCTAATGAGTATAATGATGGTTTGTCCCCATCCATTCCACCAAGTAATGTTTGAACATACATTGGTCCTGAGCGTAAAATGTTTGCAGTTAAGGATGCTGCAGCTTTAACACTAATTGAATCGTTGTTTCTCATTTGATATAATGATACTTCAGCTTCAATGACTTTCATTAAACTTTGAGCATCACCAACAGAACCAGCAATGGTTGTTACAATGTGATCGTCAATTTTAAATATTTTTTCTGCTACTTTGTGAGCTACTAAGTTTCCCATACTAGCTCTTCTTTCGCTTGCAAATACAACTCCATCTTTACAAGTAATTCCGACGGTTGTTGTACCTTCTAGTATTTTATCATCCATTTAAATACACCTCATATAAGTATTTAAAATATCTTATTTCAACTACTCATAGGTTAATATAACAAAATATAAATTAATTTAGTTAAATTAATTTTATTTAAAATCAGAATCAATAATTAGTATAAACTAACAATATTAATATTAGCTATTTGAATATATAAAGTTTTCTTTCAAAAGGTGAATAGATGAAATACAAAAAGATTGGCGACATTCTAATTTTAGACAATAGTTATTCAAACGATGATTTTGAAAGCTTATCCGAAAGGCATAATGTAAAAACCATCATGAAAATTAACCATATCCAAGGAACCAAAAGGGAACCAATTTATAAAATTCTTTTTGGAAATGAGACTGAAACAATAAATAAGGAAAATGGCTGCTTGTTTAAACTAGATTTGTCAAAAGTGATGTGGTCTAAAGGGAATAACAATGAAAGGTTGCGGATAGCTAAGTTAGTTGAGGATGATGAAACTGTCATTGATATGTTTGCAGGAATTGGTTATTTTACAATTCCAATAGGCGTTCACTCTAATGCAAAGGAGATTTTTGCCATTGAAATTAATCCGAACTCATATCATTATCTATGTGAAAATATCAAACTGAATAATTTGGATAATGTCACTCCAATATTGGGCGATTGTAAAGCAGAAACACCAAAATATAAGGCGGACCGTATTGTAATGGGTTATGTCAAAACCACTCATCATTATCTGAAGGTCGCAATTGACAGTTTAAACGAAGGCGGTGTTTTACACTATCATGAAACAGTCCCTGAAAAGTTGATGGATACAAGACCTATTGAAAGAATAGTCTCTCAGGCAGGGGATAGGGATGTTGAGCTACTAAAGCTAAATAAAATTAAGAAATATTCTCCTGGAGTAGAGCATGTCGTGTTGGATGTTAGGATATATTAGCTATTTTATTTAGGAGGCATTCATTTAACCATTCCTCGTTCATGTATTTTTCATAAACGCACAGTCTTTCAGTTAGTTCAAATCCTGCATCTTCAGTCAATTTTCTAAGTTCATCGATTCCCGGCCATGGGGATGTAATGTTTACAAAATCAGGACTTACGGGTGAGACTCCTCCCCAGTCATCTGCTCCGCATAATAAGAATATCTGTGCAGTTTCATTGTTCAGGTTAGGTGGAACTTGAATGCTGACATCAGTATCTTTAAATAAGAGAGTTCCTGCAATGACTGTTCTAACCATATCCAGAAAAGTAGGTTCCGGCCAGTCTTCCATTTCAATTCCAGGTATTGGTGTGAAATTTTGGATAATCACCTCTTGTATATGACCATATTCGTCATAAAGTTCCTTAATGGCCAGCAGTGATTCGGCAATTTCTTCTTTTGTTTCGCCAATCCCTATTAAAATGCCTGTAGTGTAAGGGATTTTAAGCTTTCCTGCATTGGATATTGTTTCCAACCTTAATTTAGGGTCTTTACCGGGACTTTTTGCATGTGCCGGCAATTCCATTAAACGGTCAGATGAATTTTCAAGCATCAATCCCAATGATGCATTCACTTCTTTTAGTCTTTTCAAATCTTCAAAACTGAAATTTCCTCCATTTGTATGGGGGAGCAGTTTTGTTTCATTTAAAGTCATTTGGCATACATCAATGATGTAATCAATCATTTTGTCATAACCGTATTCCTTTAATTTTAACTGGACTATTTCCTCTTCATCTGCATCTTCACCAAATGTAAAAAGAGCTTCTTTGCATCCGTATTCTTCAGCTTCTTTCAAGCTTTCCAATATCTCTTCTTTGGTTTTAAGAATTATGGCTTTTGGATCATTCGGGTCTTTTTTGAAATTACAATAGCCACAATCATTTCTGCAGATTTCAGTCAATGGTATAAAAATATTTTTAGAATAAGTAATAAGATTATTCTCCCTATATTTTGCAGTTTCTGCCATATAATTAATTATGTCTCTGTCAGTTGCATTTAATATTTGGAGAATATCTTCTTTATTTAAATTTGAGTGCATTATTTAGCCTTCACGTTTTGAGACAGTAACCTCTACATAAAGTGGAGGTATCTCATTTTTATCTTCCCAAATAGCGATAACAGCATCATAAGAAGGTAATTCGAATACTTTGTATCCAACTACAAGTCCCATTGATTCTAATTCTTCCTTCATTCTAATGAATCCCTGTTCATCAACAGAAGTTGTACTTCTTTCACTTTCTTTGATGTGTTTATCTCCAGATTTTAGGATTTCTCCCATTTTTTCTGAATTTGGTTCTATTTCGGTTCCTCCTAGAATTTCCCCAATTTCAGTTAATTTGGATTCGAATTCATCTAAAGGGATAACCTTTCTGGATCTGCCTCTTACAATCAGTATTTTATCATTATTTATTGCAGGTCTTGATCCTTTGAATGAGTCAAAAAATCCCATTACCTGTCCTGCAATTTCATAAGTCTGTTTCATTAAATCAATTCCTATTGAATGTCCAATTCTTCTTTCAATTCACCAAATGTTGTTACTTTTTCTGCAAAAGCGTTGTGTCTATGGATACTTTCTTGATTTTCTTGACGAGCAGTAATTAAAGTGTCATCAGGGAAATCAGAATATTTGTTAGCAATCTTTTCCATCATATTTCTGACACAATCTTCAACAAAAACAGGGCTCCTGTGAGCATTCATCACGGTTGCATTTTCATCAGGTCTTTTAAGTAATTCACAGACTGGTGAACTCATGGAACTTTCGATAATTTCAATTAAATCTTCAGCTTTAATGACTTTATCTTCAGGAACTTCAATTAATAAGGTTCCAACTCCTCTTTGGTTGTGTGAAGCAAAAGTAACTGTGTCTAATACTTTTTGAGTGGTTTCCTCATCTAAGAATTCTAATAATTTAATTTTATCGGATTCTCTTACGGATTCCTGTGCGCATGGGCAAACAGTCATTCCAATAACTTCAGCACCAATACTTTTTCTAATTTCAACGTTACCGTTGTCATCTCTGAATCCCACAGCTTTGGCTTTCAGTTTTGCCATTTCTTGGGTTTTGTTTTTAGTCACAGGTGACTCTCTCATGAACATGAAATCTGTTGTCATTGATATTTCGACACGTTTTGCATATTCATGTTTGGTCATCATTTTGTCAACAATTTGTGCACACAATGATTCAACATCCACTGTGGAATCTTCAGCAACAGTTTCGAGAACTTCACTTATTGCTTCCGGGTTCCTAGACATGTGGACACCTTTTTGATCATTCGGTAAATCTACGAATGCATCAAATGTAGGTAATAAAATTATTGGTCTTTTATGTGTTCTTTCTAATTGTAATAATTTTTTTACTCCGGTTACACCTACTCTGGTTAGTTTTATAGGTATGCTTGGAGTGTCGTCTTGAGTATCGGGTAAGCAAACTGCCAATTTAATAACCTCTGATAATTAGTTAAATATATATATTTTAGTTGCTTTTCATTTATATATTTAAATGGTTTTTTATGATAAGCAGTGGAATTTGTATTACTTTGTAATATATATTTTACATAATATTGAAAATAATTGTATTTTT
The DNA here is from genome assembly GCF_001548675.1 of Methanobrevibacter sp. YE315. Lineage (NCBI taxonomy): Archaea > Methanobacteriati > Methanobacteriota > Methanobacteria > Methanobacteriales > Methanobacteriaceae > Methanobrevibacter > Methanobrevibacter sp. YE315. The sequence goes on along the minus strand of NZ_CP010834.1, from coordinate 2,012,897 downwards.
AAAAAAAATATTGGTCAAAATAAAAATTAATTAAAAGCAGTTTAATTTATAAACCACTTTTTTAAAAAATTTATAAAATGTTTGAAGATCCCATGTCTTCTTTAATAACATCTAAAACAGTTTGGGTATAGGTCCTTTCTATAATTGGGTCTTTTAATAATTCTTTAATAAATGCATTTAATTCGTTGGTGTTTCTGAATTTAGCGATTAAAAATGCGTCATATTCTCCAGTAACATCATAAATTCCTACAACATTTTTGTTAAAGAATGTTTTTTCTTCCCAATTTTTGAGTTTTCCACCTTTTACTCTTACACCAATGATGGTGGTTAAGACAAAACCTAACTTTTCATGGTCAATAACCGGTGAAAATTTCTTAATAACTCCGGATTTTACCATTTTATCGATACGGTTATGAACAGTTCCTACAGAAACATCTAAACTACGGGATATTTGCCTATAAGAAGTTCTAACATCTTCATTGATTATTTTAAGAATGTTGATGTCTGTATCGTCTAATTTTATAACATTATCTTTAGTTTTTACCATATAATAACTCCCTTTAAACAATATTTATTTTTTAATTGATTGAAATATAAATGTTTATATTTATATTTAATATTTGTTATAATATTTAAAAGTTTTTGAAATTTTTTTTATATTTTAGCGACTCTTTTTAAATATTTACTGTTTAGGGATTATTTTATTAAATTTTTTTTAGAATAATCTTAATAAAATTAATACTTATTTTTTAATTGGAATGTAATTTTGATAACTTAATCAAAATTTTTTTAACATCTTCGATTGTGGCATCACTTTTAATTCCAAGTGGGTTGTAATGTGTTTTCACTGCTGTAAAACCCTGATTTTTTAATTCGGTGAAAACTAATTCCAATTTCGGAGCGCTGATTTTCAATGATTTGCAAATTGTGTGAACATCATAAAATGTTGCAGGTGCTTCGGACTCTATAAGGCAGCTATTTAATAATTTCAAGGCTTGCTTTTCACTGTTGATTTTTTTATTTTCGGATTCCCTTATCATTTTTTCAATGAATTCCTTATTTTGTATTGGTCCTAACCATAATGGGCCTGCCTGAGTTAATCTTTCACCACAAATTGGACAGGTATCTTCAATAGGGCTGGCCAATCCATAACTTAATTGCCTGTGCAGACAATGTTTGCAGTGGCTAATATATCCTATATTGTTCAATGTTTCATCAGTTTTTTTAGAGCCTTTGTTGACTTCAATGTATAATCTCATATAATGTTCAGTACTATGAGACATTTTTATTTCAATATATTTTTGATATTTGGCAAGAGTGAGTGCTACAAAACCGGCCAATATCCTAATGCCTGTCTCATGACAATATTCGCTTTTGTATGGTTTGGAGTTATACTTGCGTATACAAGGCTCCTGGTATGTTCCGCATAGTGCAGATGTATCGGTTGCAGTAACGCATAAAAGGGAATCTCTACGGGCACAATATCCTGCAGAGTCTAAAAATGGAGAAGGTGTTCCAAACGGATCAATATCAATCACATCGAATTTTCCGCGTTTCATTCTTAAGAACATGCTGGCATCATGCTGATAAACATTAACGTCATCCAAATTATTCAATTCAATGTTGTGCCTTTCGTAATGGTTGGCCACATCGCTTATATCGTTAATTGAAACTTCATTAACTCCATCAATTTCGTTCTTATAACGAATGCCTCTAATGCCGCTGCCTCCAAACAGGTCGCATATGTCAATCTCTCTTTCTTGTTCCTTTTGAAATACTTGAATCGCTAATATTGATAGGTCTCTGTTAAGTTCCATGTGAGGGTTATAAAAAACGGGTGCATCAGATGAAATTTTATCAAATTCCGGAAATTCTATTTTTGTCAATCCTTCTTCAATGCATTTAATTTTATATTCGTCCATCAGTTCTCACTCTTTTGTTTTCTTGATTAAGTAATGTTTTAAATATTATTAGATTTAAATATTAGTATAGAAATTTAATCTAATTTTATAAAATTGGTGATTATTGTGTCAAATATTAAAGTTCCTATTGCAAAACCCATAATTGGAGATAAAGAAATAGAAAATGTAGTTGAAGTTTTAAAATCTGGAATGATTGCTCAAGGCCCTAAAGTCGAAGAGTTCGAAAAGAAATTCGCTGAATGGGTTGGAGCAAAATATGGTATTGCTGTAAATTCCGGAACAGCTGCATTGCATGTTGCTTTACTTTCCTGCGGTATTGGCGAAGGAGATGAGGTAATCACAACCCCATTTACTTTTATTGCAAGTGGAAACTCAATTTTATACACTGGTGCTAAACCTGTATTTGCAGACATTGATTTGAAAACATATACCATGAATCCTGATTCAATCGAGCCATTAATAACCGAAAATACCAAGGCTATTTTACCTGTTCAACTATATGGACAATCTGCAAATATGGACAAAATAAATGAAATCGCTGAAAAATATGGGTTAATTGTAATTGAAGATGCAGCACAGGCTCATGGTGCAACTTGCAATGGGGGAAAAGTAGGTAGCTTAGGGGACATGTCCTGTTTCAGTTTTTATCCTACTAAAAACATGACAACCTCTGAAGGAGGAATAATCACCACTGACGATGAAGATCTTGCTGAAAATGCAAAAATATTTAGGGCACATGGGGCAAGCGTGAGATATCACCACGACGAAGTTGGATATAACTTTAGGATGACAGATATTTCCGCTGCGATAGGTCTTGCCCAATTAGAAAAAATTGATGAATTCAATGATAAAAGAATTGAAAATGCAGCGTATTTGAATGAAGGATTGAAAGATGTTGACGGCGTTATAACTCCTTATTGTGCATATGACTCAAAACATGTATATCACCAGTACACAATTAGGATTGAAAAAGGAAATAGGGATGATTGGGTAGATATCATTAATGAATGTGGTGTAGGAACCGGTATCCATTATCCAATTCCATTGTACAATCAACCGATTTATAAAGCATTGGGCGTCTCTGGAAACTGTCCTAATGCGGAAATCGCCGCAGACAATGTAATTTCCCTTCCAGTTCACCCGTCATTAACAAAAGAAGATTTGGATTTAGTCATCGGAGCTGTTAAAAAGGCTTCTGATGAATTAAATTAAATTTTCACTTTTTTTATTATTATTTTAACATTTCATTTACTGTATCGACTTTGGCATCAAGGGTTCTGTTTTCCAAGTCTCTTCTGTCATCTACTTTTATAACAGTGTAGACTCTTCCAATGCCAAGTTTAAAAATAGCTTCTTGAGCTTCAGCTATTGCTTTGTATAGCTCTTCTAGATTATCCGCTTCTATTTGTGTTCCCATTCCTGTTAATTGGTAGTTGAGTCCAGAATCTTTAATTGACTGGACGGCTGCTGTTACATAATCTTTACATTCGGTAGTTTCTGTTCCAACAGGCAATATTGCAAAATCACATGTAATCATTGTTTCACCTTGTAAAATTATTTATTTATCCTTTTATAAATTATTTTAGTAATGGTCAAATTAGATAAAGATGAATTCAATGAAAAGATTTTTACAAGAATAAATAATTTAATTCGCGATTATGAATTAATTAGGGAAGGGGAACTAATAGCTGTAGCGCTATCCGGTGGAAAGGATAGTGTTTTGACACTTCACGCATTAAAAAATTATCAGGATTATCTTGATTTTGATTTGGTGGCTATCAGCGTTGATGAAGGAATTGCAGGTTATAGACAGCACGGTGTTGATTCAGCTATTAACAATGCCAAGGATTTAAATGTTGAACTTGTTCTGAAATCTTTTAAAGTCGAAGAAGGCTTTGCCTTAGATGATATTTATCAGGATTTTAAAAGTGCATGTATTCCATGTGGTGTTTTTAGAAGGAATATCCTAAATAAGACCGCATATGAATTGGGTGCTGCAAAAATAGCAACTGGCCATAATCTGGATGATGAAATACAATCTTTTTTAATGAGTTTTGCTAGAGGAGACACCATAAAGTTCTCCAAATTTGGTCCAGAATTGGATGTAATTCATCCTAAGCTTGTTCCAAGGATTAAGCCTTTATGGAATACTCCAGAAAAGGAAGTTGGAATGTGGGCTGTAATCAATGATATTGATATTCATTTAGATGAATGTCCCTATTCTCATTTGTCACTAAGAGCTAAAATCAAGGAATTTCTTAATGTTAGTGAAGATAAATATCCTGGTGTAAAAAATAATGTGATGGAATCATTCCAAAAAATCTTGACATTTGAAAATGATATATCCACAAACCTTAATGAATGTGAAGTGTGCGGTGAGCCGACTTCATCCAACATTTGCAAGGCTTGTGAACTGAAAGAATTAATTTCTCAAAATTGCGAAGGCCATATAAACGAAAAATAATGCAACTAATATAAATCCTTCTCTTTTATCATATTTTTCTTGTGTTTTACCAAATATGAAACATAATACTGTAACGAACAGCATGAAGATAACATCTATTAGCAAACTTGAATCAAGAGGTATTGCACTTATGGCACTACTTGCACCTAATACAAACAATATGTTAAAGATGTTTGATCCAATAACATTACCTATTACTAACTGATTTTCTCCTTTCTTTAAAGCAGTAATTGATGTTACAAGTTCTGGTAAAGAGGTACCTATTGCCACAATGGTTAAACCTACCAAGGTTTCACTCATTCCAAGCGCAATTGCTATAGCTGAAGCACTGTCTACAACTAAGTCTCCACCAATAATGATACCTGCAAGCCCAACAATAATGAAAATTATACTTTTTTGAAGTGTTAATTTCGGTTTTTCAACAGTAGTTCCCTCACTGGATTTTCTAGCGTCACGAACCAAATAGAAAATATATGCAATTAAAATTATGAGTAAGATGATTCCTTCAATGTTGGTTATGTCCCAGCCAATAATAATGAATATTGCCCATAATATAGTAATTCCTACAAGAAATGGCAAATCTTTATCTAAAACTTTTTTTTCCATTAACAGGTCGCCCATTAATGCAGAAATTCCAATAACCATCAATATGTTAAACAGATTACTTCCGATAACGTTACTCACTGCCATCGCATTGCTTCCGGTAAGTGAGGAGGTAATTGAAACTGCAGCTTCGGGAGCGCTTGTTCCTAATGCCACAATAGTCAAACCCACAATTATTGTAGGTATTTTTAAAAGTGAAGCGATACTGCTGGCGCCGTCTACAAAAAAGTCAGACCCTTTAATTAAAAATACAAATCCTACAAGTAATAAAACAACTTGAATTATGATTCCAGCATCCATATTATTCCTCTACAATTTCTTCTTCAGGACCTAAATCGGTTACAAGAACTTTATCGATTTGGTGTCCGTCAATATCAATGATTTCAAAGATAAATCTTCCACATTCATACTTGTCCTCTTCATTGGGAATTGTTCCGCTGATACTGAGGATAAATCCTGCTAAAGTAGTATAGTTATCCTCTTCTTCATCAGGCAAGGAATCCTTAAAGTCGAATAATTTTTTGAATTTGTCAATAGGATATCTTCCATCGATTAACCAGGTTCCATCGTCTCTTTGGATGGCTTCAGGTTCATCTTCCTCATCAATACCCGGGATATCTCCGACAATACCTTCAAGCAAATCGTTTAAGGTGATTAAACCTTCAACACTTCCGAATTCATCAACAACAAGGGACATGTGCACATATTCCTGATTTTCCTTAAATTCCTTAAGCAATTCCAGTGTTTCCAAATGCTCAGAAACCACCAAAGGCTCTTTCACGATTTTGTAAACATCAAACTCGTCTTCACTAAACATTGCAGATAGAATATCCTTTGCCTGCACAACTCCAATGAAGTCATCCAATTCTCCTTTAGCTATTGGAAAAATTGATCTTCTACTTTCAATAATCTTAACTTTGTTTACTTCTCTTTCATCATCAAGGTCAATCCAAATAATCTCATTACGCGGGGTCATTATGCTTTCAACTTTCTGGTCATCAAGTTTGAAAACTCTTTTGATGATGTCTTCTTCTTCTTTTTCAATAGTACCGTCTTCTCTTCCTTCTTTAATCATTAATTCAATTTCTTCTTCGGTAACTACTTCATCACTCTTATTTTCAATTCTCATTAACCATAAAAGAAAACTGCTGGATTTTGCAAGAATAAAACTAACAGGTTTTGAAATTTTGGAAAGAATAACCATACTTTTGGCAACTTTAAGGGATATTCTTTCAGGATCATTTAATGCAATTACTTTTGGCACGATTTCCCCTATCACTAATGTTAAATAGGTGGTTACGATAACGACTATTGCCACACTTATCATATCGCTGTATGGTATAAAAGAGATTAATTTGGCAAGAGGTTCTGCTAAAGTTATTCCACCAAATGCCCCAGTTAAAACACCGATTAATGAAATTCCAATTTGAACTGTAGATAAAAATTCATTAGGATCTTCTAATAAATCAAAAACAATTTGTGCGTTCTTATTTCCTTCTTCTAAGTATTTTTGCATTTTTGCTTTCCTTATAGATACAACAGCAAGTTCCGCCATTGATAAATAACCTGTAAGGATTATTAAAATTAATATTATAATTATCTTAAGTATCGTTCCAATCATTTTTAACAAACCATTAAAAATATTATAAGTCACTGGCTCTCATAAAGCCGGTGTTTCCATATATCTTATCTTGCATTTCTTGAACGGCCTCAGATGCTTCTTCTCTTGTTGCCACTTTTTTAAAAATGCGTCTTGATTTAACTTTTAGGGTTTTTCCGCAAACGCATTTACGTGTAGCAACTCCCTCTTTTGCATAGAGTGCACGTCCACAATCGCAACGAATTATAAAATACATGATTTTTTCCATTTAAAATTAATAGTAATAATAATATTATTAATATATTATTTAAAATTAATTATTATCCTCCAAATATTTTCATGAATAATGGTATGAAAACCTGTGAAGGCAAAATTACTAGAGTAGCTATGCTGACTCCAAGATTAGTCCCAACTACTACCAATAATATCCTAAATATGTTATTTCCCCATAAATCTCTTAAACTTTCAATATTGGCTAAATTCTGAACATCGCTTTGTCTTACTTTCCTATATCTTGCTTCTGTTAAGCCAGAAAACCATCCTGCAGCAAGCAATGGGTGTATAATTGTTAAAGGAGCGGTTACTCCTCCGACTATTGCGGATTGTATTTTTGAACCTGAAAGAATGGATCCAATAAATCCCATACCTACGCTGATTGCGACAAATTCATAGATGTTCCAAGTGATATTTATCCCATTAAAATATGCCAGAAAAAATATCGCAATAAACAATATAGGAATCAGTGCTAAGAATATTTTAAGCCATGGAATTCCTTTTTTATCATTAATTTTTTCCAGTTCATTCAAATCTGGCAATGTTTCGGGATTATCTAAAAACTTTTCTATTCCAGGTTTATGTCCCGCACCAACTACTGCAATAACATGGTCTTGAGGAATCTGCATAATTTTTCCTGCAAGATATGCATCTCTTTCGTGCACAAGAACTTCATGAACGCTTGGCGCTTCATCTTTAAACATTTCCATTAAATCATCAAGATTATCCGGATTTTTCAAATCTTCAATGTCTATTTCCTCATCTTCATCATCAAATCCAAAGACTGAAGCTAATAATCCGTATAGAAATTTAATTTTTTCCCTAAAGCCCATTTTGTTCAAGGCTCTTTGCAAGGTTGTGTTGATTTCTCTGTCTATTAATGCAATTGGTATTCCTAAATCTTCACTTGCTTCAATTGCACCTATCATCTCAGAACCGGGTGCTACATCAACATCTGCTCCAATTTTTGATTGAAAATATCCGAGAAGAGTGCTTGTAACAAATAATCCTACTTTATTTTCTTTAATAATATCTGTAACTGAGATTGTGTCATCTTCTTCAATGCCCATCATCTGTTTTTTTAATTTAGTATATCGGCCTCGATCAAGTTCAATTGCAACAACCTCTGGGTGTTGTTCATATATAGCGTCTTTTACTTCATTGACACTTTCTTCAGATACATGGGCAGTACCAATTATTGTTAAACATTCTCTTTTCATTAAAAAAACACATCTTGTAAATTTTTATTCATCTTATACTTATGAAATTTAAATATATAAAGTTAATTCATTATTTTCATATATGGCGACGTTGTCTGTAACATTTTTCATACAACAAAATTCAACATCTTTCTGATAGCCAAGTTCCATTAGCTTTTTTGATGTTCTGGAATTCATAAATGATTTTTTAGCCAAATCACAATCGCTGCTTGCCAGTATTGCAGCTTCACCATATTCGCTTAATTCACAATCATCAATAAATTGTGTAATCCAGTACAATATTTCTCCGGATGCAAGGAAATCTTCAATTGCAAATCTTCCTTTAACGCCTGCCATAACCACATCAATATGCTCTCTCGCCAGGTCTATACTTTTTAGGGCAACAGATTTTGCATTTACCATAGAACCCACAAGAACTTTTGAGTCCATATTTTCAAGTATTCTAGTGCCGTTGCTTGTGGTTAATATGAGAAGATTTTCATCGGTTTTATAATCTTTGAGGGCTGTAGGGGAGTTTCCAAGGTCAAACCCTTCAATTTTTGCACCATTTCTTTCACCAGCAATAACTCCGCCCAATTCTTTTTTTAATTCGATTGCTTCTTCAGGACTGAAGCAGGGTATTATTTTTTCAAATGAATTCAAAGCCATAGTTATGGTGGTGCTTGCTCTAAGTGCATCAACCATTATTGAAACGTCGCAGCTACTGCTTTTTTCAAAACTTAATGTTACTTTCATGAATTAATTTATATTGAATGTTCATATATAATTATGATTATGAAAATTATCACAACCCCTATGTGTGAAGAGATTGTTAAATTGGCAGGCATTACAGAATATGCCGTAAATAAAAATCCTGATGAAGAAGATGGTGATTTGGCCATATTGCTATCTGAAAGCAAAGTAAAAATGGATTCGTTGCCTATAAAGCTCAATACTCCTTCACAAATATTTGAAAGTATCAAAAAAGTTTCCAAAGTCGCTTCAAACGAGCTATCTGATGATGAAATCATTGAATTTTTCAATGATTATGAGCTTTGCAAGAAGTATTTGAATTCAAGTTTCAAAAGCAATATTAAGGTTAAAGTATATTCCGAATTTCTAAAGGATATCATTAAGGATTTCGGTTTCGATTCAACTGATGAAAACTTTGATTATGTGATTTATCCGGATTATTTAAAGGAAAAAGTCATGGAACAGGATAATCTGGTGGAAATACCTTCCCATAAGAATATTTCTAAAAATCCTTTTGAAAGAGTTGAAGTGAGATATTCCATTTTAGAAAATTTAATATAATATAGAAATTAATATTTTACTATATATTTATTTATTATACTATTGCATTTTTTTGAGAGTTGTTAATATGTATGAAACATTAACATTTACTGGTGGAGTTCACAAAAGTGAAGAAATTAAAGAATTAATTGAAGATTTGGGAGGATTTATTCTTCAAGAAAGCATCCAACAGATGGAACTAGTTCTAAATATGGCAGTTCCAATTGAAGACGTGGATAAAGTTGAAGCCAAATCTAATGAACTTTTAGCAAAAATATCCGTTGCTCCTATGGCAGGTTCTGAAATAGCAATTATTTCCCCAACACTTGCAAGACACCATTTGCCTCATGCGGCATGTGACATTTCAGAGTATTTAAGGGAATATGGTGCTAAGGATAACATGATCGGTCTTGCTAGAGGTGATGGTAAAGGCACTTCAGGAATCACTGAAGAAGAAAAAAGCCTAATTGAAGAGCATGATATTGCCGTTTTTGCTTTAGGCAGTTTTGAAAACTGTATTAAAGAAAAAGCATTCTTATATGATGATATTGATATTCCAGTAATTGTTACAGGTTCTCCTTATATGGATGTTGATGAACTTCCTGGAGCTGATGCGTATGTTGGCGGACTTGGAAGAATCCCAAGGAGGCTTAGGAGAGGTCCTGATATACGTGCTTTAGATAACCTGGTTGAAACTATAGAAAGGATTTTAAACGAAAGAAAACATGAAATGACTCTTGATGCACCGTTAGTACCTTCCATTGTTGTAAAAAATGCAATTGAAAATCAAGTTAGGGAGATTAAGGATGTTATTTCTCCAACACCGGTAACTTCACAATTGGATGGTGTACGTGTAAAGTTGGATTATGATAAATACGCCGATGTAATCGCTGATGTGGTTATTGACGGCAAAAAGTTATCAGAAATTGCTGAAATTAAAAAATCATTCATGTATGATTATATTTTAGTTAAAATCAATAGTGAGAGTTCTCTTGTTGAGGATTCAAACTAATCTTCTTTTTTTTAAAGTATTCGCATTCCGAAGAAATTGATTGCATCCACCAAATCGTTGAAATCTTCTAATTCTCTTTCGATGACATTTTCATCAGTCATGTCTATGCTTAGTTCCCCATCAACTGTTAAGGTGTCTGGGCCACGGCCAACGATTCTTTCCAGACCGTCTGCACTTAATATTCTTTCTGCATCCAGTTGATGAACGAATGATCTTCCAGGGATGATTACGGCTTGTTTTATTTCACTCAAGTCAAGTTTTTCCAGGTCTTCCTTTGTAATCAAGCAAGCTATTTCCTTTTCAACCGCAACAACATTGACGCTATCAACTTCTAACTTATCAAATATTTTAGCAATGAATGGTGCGGCGATTTTGGAAGTTATGATTGTTGCTTCACCTGTCACCGGTTTAATAAACTGTAAGAATATCTCATTTTCATCTTTTGCAATTGCAAATGGTCCGCCGGTTTCGGGGTCGCATAATGGTGTGCCGCTTACTCTGAACTTGTATTCTGAATTGATCTGTTTGACTAATTCTGCAAAGTCTTCAACCGGCTGTGATTCGATTCCTTTAATGATAGGTTCATTTCCTAATATCAATCCTTCGTTGAATGTATTTGCAAATCTCATTAATAACATTCCTTTTGCACCCCATTCTTCAAGGGTATTGCAGGTCTGGCGCAATACGTCCCCATCATTTACTCCGGGAATGATTACTGCAGCACCGGTCAGTTTAATATTTTCACAGAAAGTTTTGCATGCTTTAAGGGCTTCTTCAGGATTTGGATCTTTCACCCATTCTTTTCTGAGTTTCGGGTCTGATGAAAAAATAGTAAATGAAACTTCTTCAACACCATTATTTATTAATCTGGAAGCAATTTCTCCATCGGTTATGCCTTTTCCACAGGTATAACCTAATACTGATGGTATTGAATATTGATTTAAACCTGCAGTCAATGTTTCAAGATGAGGATAGCAGCTAATGTCTCCGCCGCCACTGATATTGGCTGTAACTTTCCCAGGTCTCATATTCATCATTAATGCAGTTTGAACTTCGTTCATTACTTGGAATGGTGGTTTGAATTCACTTTGTGTTTCACTAATTCCTTTACTGCATCTTTCACAGCCTATTTTATTAGGTAAACAATGAGCACAGCCAAAACTTTTAACTTCTTTTACCTTTCTGAAGTAACAGTATTTACAAAAACCGTTACAGTCTTTACCAGGTATTCCTCCAACATCTGCTACAAGTTGCATAATTTATTATTTTTTATTTCATTTTATTTATAAATTGAGTGTAATTTTTAAAATCAATTTTTGTATTACTTTTAGTATTATTTATTACTCTGAAGCTCAAAAGTAATAATTTGTTATTTTGCTTTATTTCATAAAAAAAGTATTTAATAATTATTTTTTTTAAATTAAATTTAATTAATGTTTTAAATTCAATATTTATTTTGTTTTAATTAAATTTTTTAATTTTAAATCAATTTAAAGAATTTTAAAAAGTATTACTTTTAGCAGTATTTTTCTTAAATAAAAAATGTTTTATTATACTTTATAAACTTTTCTAAAATATTCCATAGGTAATCTTTATATTATATCTTTTATAAAATAAAATTTGTATACCATATGGCTGGCTATTGCAAAGATTTGCTTTGTAGCTATATGCTCGATTTGGTAAAAAAGTTACCATTGAGAGCGGTATATTAGTTAAACTCTATTTATTTAGGAGGGAAAAAATGGCAAAGTTTGATGATAAAATCGATTTATTCGATGATAGAGGCAACGAAATTGCATCTGACGTACCAATCGAAGCTATTAGTCCACTTAGGAACCCTGCAATTCAAAAAATTGTTAAAGGTGTTAAAAGAACCGTTGCAGTAAACTTAGAAGGACTCGAAAAATCCGTTAAAACCGGTGCTGTTGGTGGAGACAAATCCAGAATTTTAGGAAGAGAATTAGATCTCGCTATTGTCGACAACGCAGAAGCAATCGCAGACAAAATGAAAGGTATTATCCAAGTTTCTGAAGACGATGATACTGTTGTAACACCTATTTCCGGAGGAAAAAGGTTATTAGTACAAGTACCAACTAAAAGAATCGATGTTGGTGCTGAATACTCCGCAGCTCCATTATCAACTGCTTCAGCTTTAGTCCAATCTGTTATTGACATCTGTGATGTTGATATTTACGATGCAAACTTCGTAAAAGCTGCAGTATTAGGTAGATACCCACAATCTGTAGACTACAAAGGATCTAACATTGCAACCATGTTAGACATTCCACAAAAACTTGAAGGTGCAGGTTATGGTTTAAGAAATGTAAAAGCAAACGACTTCGCTGCTGCTACCTTGAAAAACACTTTCCAAGCTACTGCATTATCCGCAATCTTCGAACAAACTGCAATGTTTGAAATGGCTGATGCTTTAGGTTCATTTGAAAGATTACACTTATTAGGTTTAGCTTACCAAGGTTTAAACGCTGATAACATGGTATATGACTTAGTAAAAGAAAACGGTGCAGAAGGTACTGTTGGTAGTGTTGTACAAGGAACCATTGCACGTGCTGAAGCTGATGGCGTAATTGCTCCTCAAAAAGAATTAACCGATTTCGCTATTTACAACACTGATGACGCAGCTAAATGGAACGCATATGCTGCTGCTGGTGCTGTAGCTGCTACTATGGTTAACGTAGGTGCTGCTCGTGCTGCTCAAGGTATTCCATCTACTTTATTATACTTCAACGACAACCTTGAATTCGCTACTGGTTTACCTGGTCTTGACTTCGGTAGAGCAGAAGGTGTAGCTGTAGGATTCTCCTTCTTCAGTCACTCCATTTACGGTGGTGGAGGTCCTGGTCTCTTCAACGGTAACCACGTTGTAACTAGACACAGTAAAGGATTCTGTATCCCTTGTGTAGCTGCTGCTATGGCATTAGATGCAGGAACACAACTCTTTTCACCAGAAGCAACTTCTGGTTTAATTAAAGAAGTATACAGTCAAATTGATGAATTCAGAGAACCTATTAACGCTGTTGCAATTGCAGCTGACGAAATTAAAGGTGACATCTAATTAATTTGAATATATCTAATTTTCGAAGGTTAGAATATGGATATTGAGATTTTCCCTTACAGAGTTCTTGGAAGTGATACAACAGAAAAGTTGTTGAATGAACTAGAATCTCTAGAAGATGTAAGAAGAACTGTTATCCACGGTCCAAGGTTCCCAAAAGGTGAAGCTACTTTACCTCCAAAATACAGGGAACGTAGGGTTATTAATATCAATGGTGAGGATGTTGTTCTACAAGTTAAAACTGCTAGAATATTCCTCGAAATAACAATGGAATCAACAATTAAGGAAATCGAAAAAATCTGTGAAACTTACATTCCATATGGTTTTGATATTAATCAAGATAGGTCTAATTATATCAGAAAAGAAAAAACTGTTACTGATAGGATTAAATATGGAAATTCAGATTTGCCAGATGAATTAATTGGAATGACAGATCAATATTCATCATTTGATGACCATGTGAAAATTATTAAAAAGGATGACTTAGATTAATATGATAGGACGCTGTACTCACGTAGTAGATTGTAGGGAAGCAAGTGGTATGGGTAAAGGTGGAAGCCTTGCTCAAAGAGGCACTTTCGCTGAATGCGGTACTGATGTATGCGCAGTAGCAATGTCTCCAGGACGCAGACACATTACCAAGCCGGTTTGCGAAATTACTTTTGGATTACGTGAAGCAAATGTTTTAACAAGTACTATGGTTTTAAATGCCGGTGCTGGTGTTCCTCATGACGCTCCTGCTGCAGGGGGTACCTTATTTGGTCTCACTGATAAAGAAGTTGAACAATTACGTAATTTTAAACTAATTGTGATTCATTTAGGAGGAGTTGCAAATCATTTAATTTACAAAGCAAGATTAATTCTAAGGAATGTCAATAAACACTGTATAATTATATGCGAATCACCAGTAGATTGTGAAGATTTTGCTAAAATTGGTGTAAAAACTTCCAAAGTAATGCCTGCAGATGAAGATATTAAAACCGAAGGTACTATTGATGATATTGTTACAGGAGTTATCCGTGGTGAAACAATTTCACAAGAAAAATTAGATGAAATAATTAGAAAAGTTAAATTAGCATTAGGAGATGCATAATTATGGTACAAATTTATCCAGGTACTTCTCAGGTTGCTCAAAACAGAAGAAACTTCACTAACCCTGAATATGAGTTAGAAAAGTTAAGAGAAATTTCTGACGAAGACGTAGTAAAAATATTAGGTCATAAAGCTCCAGGTGAAGAATACAAATCAGTTCACCCACCATTAGACGAAATGGACGAGCCAGATGACAGTGTAAGAGAATTAGTAGCACCAATCGACGGTGCAAAAGCAGGAGACAGAATTAGATACATCCAATTCGTAGACTCCATGTACTTCGCTCCAGCTCAACCTTTCATCAGAGCTAGATCTTACTTATGCAGATTTAGAGGAATCGATACTGGTACATTATCCGGAAGACAAGTAGTTGAAGCAAGAGAAAGAGACATCGAAAGAATCTCCAAATACCTCTTAGAAACCGAATACTTTGATACCGCAAGAACCGGTATTAGAGGTGGAAGTGTACACGGTCACTCCTTAAGATTAGATGAAAACGGTTTAATGTTCGACATGCTCAGAAGACAAGTATTCAACAAAGAAACCGGTAAAGTCGAAATGGTAAAAGACCAAATTGGTAAAGAATTAGACGAACCTGTAATTTTAGGTGAACCATTAGACGAAGAAACTTTAAGAGCAAAAACCACTATTTACAGAATAGATGGTGAAGCATACAAAGACGACGTAGAAGCTGTGGAAGTTTGTCAAAGAATTCACGTTTCCAGATCCTTTGGTGCATTCAATCCAGAAGCAGGATGGTAGATTAACATGGCTGATAAAAAATTCTTAGATGCAATGAAAAAGAAATTCGTTGAAGATCCAACCGAAAAAACAACCCAATTCTATAACATGGGTGGTTGGACCCAATCCGAAAGAAAAACTGCATTCGTAAACGAAGGTAAAGAAATTGCAGAAAAAAGAGGAATCCCAATGTACAACCCAGACATTGGTTCTCCTTTAGGTCAAAGAGCTTTAATGTCCTACCAATTATCCACTACCGATACTTTCGTTGAAGGTGACGATTTACACTACATCAACAACGCAGCTATCCAACAAGCTTGGGATGATATTAGAAGAACTGTAATTGTAGGATTAAACACTGCACACAACGTTCTCGAAAAAAGATTAGGTATTGAAGTTACTCCTGAAACCATTACAAACTACTTAGAAACTGTAAACCACGCTATGCCTGGTGCAGCAGTAGTTCAAGAACACATGGTAGAAACTGACCCATTAGTAGTAGCTGACTCATACGTAAAAGTATTTACTGGTGACGACGAATTAGCAGACGAAATTGACTCTGCATTCGTATTAGACATCAACAAAGAGTTCCCTGAAGACCAAGCTGAAGCTTTAAAAGCTGAAGTTGGAGGAGCTATTTGGCAAGCTGTAAGAATCCCATCCATCGTAGGAAGAGTCTGTGACGGTGGTAACACCTCCAGATGGTCTGCTATGCAAATTGGTATGTCAATGATTTCTGCATACAACCAATGTGCTGGTGAAGGAGCTACTGGTGACTTCGCATACGCATCCAAACACGCAGAAGTTGTTCACATGGGTACTTACTTACCTGTAAGAAGAGCAAGAGCAGAAAACGAACTTGGTGGAGTTCCATTCGGATTCATGGCAGATATCTGTCAAGGTTCCAGAGCTTACCCAGATGACCCTGTAAGATCAACCTTAGAAGTAGTAGCTTTAGGTGCTGCTTTATACGACCAAATTTGGTTAGGTTCTTACATGTCTGGTGGTGTAGGATTTACCCAATATGCTACCGCAGCATACACCGATAACGTATTAGACGACTTCACCTACTACGGTAAAGACTACGTCGAAGACAAATACGGAGACTTATGCTCCGCACCTAACAACATGGACACTGTTCTTGATGTAGGTAGTGAAGTAGCATTCTACGCATTAGAACAATACGAATCTTACCCAGCTTTACTCGAAACTCACTTCGGTGGATCTCAAAGAGCATCCGTTATTTCCGCAGCTGCTGGTTGTTCCACTGCATTCGCTACTGGTAATGCACAAACTGGTTTAAGCGCATGGTACTTATCCATGTACTTACACAAAGAACAACACTCCAGATTAGGATTCTACGGTTTCGATTTACAAGATCAATGTGGTGCAGCTAACGTATTCTCCATCAGAAACGATGAAGGTTTACCACTCGAAATGAGAGGACCTAACTACCCTAACTACGCAATGAACGTAGGACACCAAGGTGAATACGCTGGTATCTCACAAGCACCTCACTCCGCTCGTGGAGACGCTTGGGCTTTCAACCCATTAGTAAAAATCGCATTTGCTGACAAAAACTTATGTTTCGACTTCAGTCAAGTACGTGCTCAATTTGCTAAAGGTGCATTAAGAGAATTCGAACCTGCTGGTGAAAGAACTGCTATTACTCCAGCAAAATAGATAGATAAACACATAGATAGGTGTCTTTTCACCTATCTATTTTTTTATAAAAATTTAAGCGAACCTAAATAAGTATTCACAAAGCTTTTATATTAATAATTTAAAGAAATATATACTAAGCAATAATTACTTGACATTATTGCAATTATAAATGATTTTTGTAAGGAACAAAAATCAAGGTTGTTTCACGTTTATTAAATGATCAATTTAATAAAAAATATGGAGGAAAAAAATTATGGACCCTGTAACATTAGGTGTAGTTGCATTAATGGGTGCAGTTGCTACTATTGGAGGGGCTGCAGAGGACTTAGAATCTGATATTGGTTCTCAAAGTAACCCTAACTCCCAAGTTCAACTTGCTCCACAAATGGGACATTTACACCGTATGATAAACAAGGCGACTTCTGGTGAACCAGTCGCTTATGGTGTTTGGTGTGGTGTTGCTGGTGCTGTTGCATACATCATTATGTCTTTAGGTATGTTACCTATCGTAGCTATTGCAATTGGTGCTTGTATCGCTGCTTTTGTTCACGCTATTTATACTGTTACATCCCACATGGGAAGGATTGTCGGACAATCTCAATTCGAACAACCATTATTTATGGATGTTTTAACTCAATCTTTAGGACCTATCGCAGGTCACGGATTTATAACTACTTTTTGTATAGTTGGAATTTCATACTTAATGACTATTCCAATTAATGGTACTGCATTACACGTATTCCCATTACCACTCTTAGCAATGCTTTGGGGTATTGCTCTTGGAGCTATCGGTTCTTCAACTGGGGACGTTCACTATGGTGCAGAAAGTGAATATCAAAAATTTGAATTTGGTGGAGGAACCCCTGTAGCTATTCAAGGGGATATTGTTACTAAAGCTCCAATGGGTGCTAAAAACTCTATGGATGTAGTAAACTTCTGTGCTAAATTTGGTGGACCATTAACTGGTTTCTGTTTCGGTCTCGTTGTATTCTTTAGTTTCTGGAATACAGTAGTATTTGGAGTATATGGTGGTATTATTGTAGGTATTATCATTGTTATCTTATTAGTTATAATGGATAACTACTTAGAAGTATTTGCAAGAACCAAATATGGACCATATGAGGAAGAATAAGGAGGTTTCGATTATGGATCCAATTAGTTTAATTTTATTCATCGCAATAGGCGGTATTATGATTGGTGCAGGTGTGCACTTTATTCCTGTAGGAGGAGCTCCTGCGGCTATGGCAACAGCTACTGGTGTAGGTACAGGTACTGCTATGTTAGCTGCTGGTGCTGGTTTAACAGGACTTATTACTGCTGCAACTATGACAGGTGAACCATTCTATATAGTAGGTATAGGTGGAGCAATAGGTGCTATGATCATGATGGGTATTACCATGCTCATTGCTAACTTAATTTACATCTTTGGTGTAGGTATTGTTCCTGCAGCATCCAAAGTACCTGTTGACTGGATTACCAAACGTAACCAAGAAGCATACAAAACCCCTGGTACCGAAGGTCACGGTGTACCAGTAACTTCATTTGTAAGTGGTCTTATTGGAGGACTTCTTGGTGGATTCGGTGGTGGATTAGTCTACTACGGTATTTATGATTCTGTAAAAGCTTCTTTTGACCCTGCTACTGCTGTTGGTTTAGCTGCTATTTTAGGTGTAGGTGTGTTCTTTATTAACTCTGTAATTGCTTCTTATAACATCGGTGGTACCATTGAAGGTATGCACGATCCAAAATTCAAAAGAATTGGAACTGGAGCACTTGCATGTGCAATCGCATCTATTGTTGTTGGAATCTTTTGTATTATTTTAACTGGAGGTATCTAAATGTCTGCTGGTGGAAGTGCTGACGGTGCAGCTGCAGGTGCAGTTGACTCAATGCATTTATTAATTTTAGGTATTGTTGGTGGATTACTTGGTATCTATTTATCTAGTTTCTTAGGTGATGTCATCGGACCAGTATTAGCTGGTCTTGGTGCTGTATGTGCTATTGTATGGGGTGCTGACGCAATCCGTAGAGTAGCAAGTTACGGTTTAGGTACTGGTGTACCATCTATTGGTTATATGTCTTTATCTGTTGGTGTTATTTCTGCATTAGCAGGTCTTAGTTTAGCAGCAATGTTAAAAATCGCATTAATTGGACCTATTGCAGCATTAGTTATTGCATGTATCATTGGTGCAGTTATTGCTGTAGTTGCAATTAAAATTGTAGGTATGAAAATCCCTATTATGATTCAATGTACTATTGAAATTGCTGGTGCAGCTGCTTTAGCTATTTTAGGATTTGCTGTCGCAATTGCAGGCAGTTTTGAAATAGCAGCTATTATGAAAAGTGTTGTTGCAACTGGTTTTATTGCTGTATTATTTATTATGTGTACTATGGCTATCCAACACCCATTCAACGCATGTTTAGGACCTAACGAAGATCAACTAAGAACTCTCAAATGTGCATGTTCTACTGCATTCTTAGCTATGACTATTACTGGTATCATGTCCATCACTACTGGTGGATTAGGTTGGTTTGTCGTATTCATCGTTGGTTTAATTGGTTGGGTAATTTCATTCAGAGCATTCGTATTAGCTTCCATGAATGACGCAGCATCAACCAAATGGGCTGGATTATGGCCTAAAGTGGAGCAATAGATTAGGAGGAATTAAATATGGCTCAAATGTTACCTATGATACAAATTATACCTGAAATGAACTTCGCATTAGACCCTGCAACTGGGGTTATTGGTTCATCTTTAGGTTCCGGAGTTGTACTCTTATCTATGGACGAAGTGGAAGAACAAGTAGCAAAAGTTGAATTGGCTGCTGATGAATTAATGGCTTCATTAGATCCATACACAAGTCCTGTAGGATCATTCCCAGGAAGGGAAGGTTCATATGTAACTGCAGGATTATTAACTAACATGGTATATGGTTTCTTATTAGCATCATTCATTATATTTGCTGCATTACCAATCTTACAAGCGATGGGGGTTTTATAGATGGCTGATAAAAAAGCTCCTGCAGATGGCTGGCCGGTTATTAGTGGGGATTACATTGTAGGTGATCCTGAAAGCCCTGTTGCAGTAACAACTTTAGCTTCACACATTGAAGCTGAACTTTCTGGAGCAGCTATTGCAGGTCCATGTAAAACAGAAAACTTAGGAATAGAAAAAGTTGTCGCAAATATTATTTCAAACCCTAATATTCGTTTCTTAATATTAGCTGGTGCTGAAGTACAAGGACACATTACTGGTCAAAGTATCCAAGCATTATACGACAACGGTGCAGACCCAGATAAAAAGAAAATTATCGGTGCAACCGGTGCTATTCCTTTCGTAGAAAATGTTCCTCTCGAAGGTATTGAAAGATTCCAGCAACAATTAGAAATTGTTGACTTAATCGATACTGAAGATATCGGAGCAATTCAATCAAAAATTAATGAATGTGTAGAAAAAGATCCAGGTGCTTTTGAAGAAGAAGCTATGGTTATTTCTGTTGACGACGACGGTGGAGATGAGGAAGAAGGTGAAGCAATTAGAGTTATTTCTGCTGAAACCGGACTCATTGAAGCAAGGATTAGGGATATTAACACTAAAATCGATATGGTCGGAGCTATTCAAAGAAATATGGCCGGTAATTATGCTGGTAAAGTCCAAGGTATAATGATCGGATTAGCTTTCACTTTAATCATTGGAGTTTTATTCTTGATGTTCTAAGGAGGATAAATTATGGTACAAATTTCAAATAAACCAAATATAGGCGGAATGAGAACTGCAGCTGATGATGCTGAATACAGTTCAAAACTCCTTGCAAGAGAAGGTAAATTATTCGCTGGTTTACTCGCAACCAGATTTAAAGGATTTGCTATCGGTGCTTGTATAGCAACACTCTTTATTGTAATTATTCCTTTCATTGCAAAAGCATTAGGATTATAGAGGTGTTATTATGAGTGATGAATCAGTACCTTCAGTAATGGTTTCCCCTGATGATTTCAATGCTCTCGTTGCTAAATTAGATGAAGCAGAAGAAAAAGTTGATTTCACTGTTGGGGAATATTATCAACGTTTAGGCCAACAAACTGGTAGAGATGTTGGTATATTGTATGGTATTATACTTGGATTAATTATTTTAGTTGTAGCTATTAAATTTGGAATAACTACAATGCTATCTACCTTATTATAGGAGGTTTATACTTATGTTTAGATTTGATAAAGAACAACTCGTAATTGATATTGCTGGAGTTAAAATGGGTGGGCAACCTGGTGAATACCCAACCGTTTTAGCAGGAACAATCTTTTACGGTGGACACAAAATTATTAGTGATGAAAAAGCAGGTGACTTTGATAAAGATGCTGCTGACGGATTAATTAAAACTATGGAAGAAATGTCTGATGTAACCGGAAACCCTTGTGTTGTACAAACTTTCGGTGCTACTGCAGATGCTATGGTAAAATACTTAGAATTTGTAGGAGACGTCTGTGACAAACCTTTCCTTATCGACTCAACTGCAGCAGCTGCAAAAATTGCAGGTGTAGAATACGTTCAAGATGCAGGATTAGCTGACAGAGCTGTTTACAACTCTATAAGTATGGCTGCAGAACCTGGTGAAATTGAAGCTATTAAAAACTCAGACATCGATGCATCCATTCTCTTAGGTTTCAACCCAATGACTCCTGGTGTAGAAGGAAAAATCGAAATCTGGGAAACTGGTGGAGCTGTAATCGACAAAGGTATTCTTGAAATGGCAGATGAATGTGGAATTACCAAACCATGGATGGACGTAGCTGTAACTCCATTAGGTCAAGGTGCAGGACCTGCTGTAAGAACCGCTTACGCAGTAAAAGCTAAATGGGGATACCCAGTAGGATCCGGTATTCACAACGTACCTTCCGCATGGGACTGGTTAAGACAATACAAAAAAGAACACAAAGAAGCATGGCCTGTTTGTGACATTGGTTCAAACATTGTTCAACAAATGGCTGGAGGAGACTTCGTTCTTTACGGACCTATTGAAAACTCCAGACTCGCATTCCCTGCATGTGGTATGGCTGATATTATGATTGCTGAAGCAGCAAAAGATATCGGTACCGAACCTGTAGAAGACCACCCTATTAACAACTTATTATAGATAAAAGGGTCCCGATTAGATGATTACTTTCATCTAATCATTTTTTTCTATTTTTTACTTTTTTTTAATTAACTTTTCAGTACTTTTTCTCAAGATTTTTTAATAAAATTTATATTATTATAAAAAGATATTTATAATCAAGTTTTAATTGAGGTTATAAAATGTCTTTTCTAAGTAGAATTTTTAATAAAGGTCCTAAACCTATTATTGCTCATTCTAAAACCGGCAATTTAGGTACTTTAAGAGCTCAAAAGGCAGGTCCTGCAAGTCCTGGCGCTGTTCAAAAGCCAGATACTTTTTATGTAACTGCTTCTGTTGAATTAGGTAACACTACTACAAAATCCATTGTAATGGCTACCAATTTAAACACTAGTGAATCTTATCTATTAAACAAAACAGTTAAAATGACTCGTGATATACGCCCACCTAAAGCTAATGAAGAGGTGTTCGGTAAGACTGTTTGGGGTATCGAGCTTTCTAAGGAATCTGTAACTGAACTCATTAAAGATACTGTTTTAGAATCCTTAAGAAAATGTAATGTTGATAAGGATGAAGATTTGGATTTTGTTGTAAGATCCACAGGGGTAACCGCAGGTTTTGCAACTGCTGAAGAAGCTGGTCAATTAATCATCGCTCTTGCTGATGGTTGTCTTGAAGCGGATATTCCTCCAAGGAAAATGTCTCCTGCAATGACTATTTCTCAACTTCCAGAAAGATTGCAAAAGCATTCCCTTTTAGAAAATATCATGTTTGATGGGGCTGTTGTAAGTGTAGTTCCTCCTCAAGGTAAAGAAACCGTTGCAAACGAAATGGAAGGGGAACTTGTTACTGCTGGAATCAAATTAGGTGCTAAATGGACTGAAGTGGATTATAGAAACCCTTGTGTTTCTTTGGACTTTGGTTCAACATTGGCCGGACGTATTGTTAATGACAATGAGCCTTATGCAAATACTGTAGGTAACTTTTTAGGTCTTGCAGGGGTTGTCAGTGACTCTTTAGCTAGAGGTTCCGGCATGATTGATAAGAAAAATGGTGCAGCTTTAGATTTATATTCAGATAAAGCAATGAAAAAGGCTGACCATAAACAGGCTGAAGCCAATGCCCTTGAAGCCCATAAGTTAGTCAATATTACTAAAGTGCCAATGGATGTTGAAAGGTTCGGAACCGTACCTGTTAATCCGGAAGCTGCTGAAAAAGCAGGTACCACATTAATTGGTTGTGATGTTGGATTCAATGGTGATAAACTCGATGATTTAATGGAATTGGGAGCACAATTCTATGATGCCGATGGTCTTCCAACTTTACTTTCAACTTTGGATTATGTAAGTACCAATATTGTAAAAAGAGTATTGGATGTGGCATTCAAAGAAAATGTCATTGTTCCAGGTTCAGCTTTAGGTATTACTGGAAGGGCTGGAATTACAGGACGCAAACCACAGCTTATATTGGAAGCTGTTCAAGATAAATTTGAAAATGTTGTTTTTGTTGAAGATGGTCTTGCTTTAGGTTCTGCGATTATGGCACGTTGTATGAATTCAATGGGTACTCCTAAAGTTCCTATTGGAGGAAAACAAGGTGGTAGATGTATTCTTAAAGATCGTATGAAAATGATGGGCGGAAAATTCGCTTAAACAATTGTGGTTTATCATGATTTATGCAATTTTGATGGCAGGAGGTAAGGGAACCAGGCTTAAGGTTCCCCAAGAAAAGCCTCTTTTCAAATTACGTGATAAACCCTTAATCAGTTTTGTGCTTGAAAATTTAAAGGAATCTAAACTGATAGATGAAATAGTTGTTGCTGTCAGTCCGAATACTATTGAAACAACTGAATATCTAAACAGCATTAATGGCGATTATACTATTCTGGATACTTCAGGAGATGATTATCTTACTGATCTGTCTTATATTTTGGAATATTTCGAAAAAAAATCTAAAGAAGATATTTTACTATTCATTAATGCGGATTTACCATTCATATCTACGAAAACAATTGATTATGTTTTGGATTATTATTTAAAATCTCCTAAAGACGCATTATCGGTTGTTGTCCCTGTTGAAATTTATGAAGACTTAGGCCTCGATTACTCCTATGAGTTTAATGGTAATGTCCCATCAGGACTGAATGTATTGAGAAGCATCAATATTGTTCAAGATGAAGACCAGTTGATTTGTCCAAAAGTAGAACTGGCTTTAAATATTAATACTATTCCGGATAGTAAAATTGCTGAAAAATTATATAATGAATATTATGTTTAAATATGATGAAGTTAAATATTTATATAACTAATATTAATTTTTATCAGGTGATTTAATGGAAAATAAACAAGTTCCTAGAAGAGAAGAAAAATTATGGAGTGAAATCAAAAACTATCAAGTAGCTACCAACAATGCACGTATTCTTGGTGTGTTAGATGAATTAATTATCAACGAAAAAACCGGTAAAATCGTGGATATTGCAATTAGAGTTGAAAGCGATCGTAATATTCATGTTAAAGGAGCTAAAAGAAATGGTGACTTATTGTTAGTTCCTTTCGCTAAAGTCGAAAAAGTCGGCGAATTCATTATTGTAACTGAATAATTTCAGTTATTCTCTTTTTTTATTTATTCAATTTTAACTGTCTTTTTGATATTTTTTATGTTATGTGTTAACTATTTATATTTAGTAAATTAATATTTATATTAGTATAAAAAATTCATATTTATTAAAAAGGTGATTACATGTTACTTGAAATTGAAAATTTGGCTGTGGAAGTAGCCGGTAAAAGAGTTTTAAAAGGCGTAAATCTTTCAATTGCCGAAGGGGAGACTCATGTTCTTTTAGGGCCTAACGGTGCAGGTAAAAGTACATTATTTTTAACAATTTTAGGTTTCCCGAATTATGAAGTTGTTGAAGGTTCTATAAAATTTAAAGGTCAGGACATAACTAAGTTAACTACTGCTGAAAGAGTTCAGTTAGGTATTGGTGTTAGTTTCCAGACTCCTCCATCAATTAGGGGAGTTTCAGTTGGGGATTTATTAAAAATCATATCTAACCAAGATGTAAATGAGGAATTGAATCCTAGAATGAAAGGTTTAGCTAGTCAACTCAAGTTTAGCGATGAGTTTTTAGATAGGGATGTTAATTTAGGATTTTCAGGTGGTGAAGTAAAACGTTCTGAAATTTTGCAGTTATTGGCTCAAATGCCTGATTTCACCATGTTCGATGAACCTGATTCAGGAGTGGATATTGAAAATGTAGAGTTATTGGCTTCTGAAATCGGAACTTTATTGGATAAGGATAAACCACAACGCAGTAGAAAAAGAAGCGGACTTTTAATTACTCATTTAGGTTATATTTTAAATTTTGTCAGTGCAGATAAAGCGCATGTTTTAATCGATGGTGTGATTTCTTGTTCTGGAAACCCTAGTGAAATTCTTGAAGATATTAGAAAAAATGGTTTTAATGGATGTGTTGAGTGTGCGCAATGTTTATGAAGATGCTGAAAGGGCAATAAATAAAAAAGCAGCTCTTGGAGCTGATGTTACTATTGAAAATTTTAGTGATGAAACAGTCAATGCTTTAGATATGATTGATGATTTAGATGATTTGAATAAACAGACCAAAGAGGATTTATTGAAAGTGGGTGTTGACACTGAAGAGAAAAATAGGTCTGGATCATTTTTACAAGTTGACCAAAGTAATATTTTTACCAATAATTCAATGTCTGATTCAATTGAAGTAATGAATATGGCTATTGCAATGGAAAAATATAGTTGGTTAGATGATTATTTATGGAATGTCGTAAAGCCTGATGCTGATAAGTACACTGCTAAAACTGCATTAAATGAAAAAGAAAATGGTGTTTTAAGCGGTTATTTTGTAAGATCATTGCCTGGAACTAAGGAAGTTATGCCTGTGCAAGCCTGTATGTTCATTAGTGATGAAGATGTTATGCAAACAGCTCATAATGTAATTATTGCTGAGGAAAATTCAGAATTGCATTTGATTACCGGATGTGCAACTGGTGATGATGTTGCTTCTGCAATGCATGTAGGTGTTTCTGAGATGTATTTAAAGCCGGGTTCCAAAATCACATTTACTATGGTTCATAATTGGGCTGAACAGGTTGAAGTGCGTCCAAGAACTGGTGTTAAGTTAATGGATGATACTACTTATATAAATAATTATATCTTAACCAGTCCGGTTAGCACCATTCAATCATTCCCTACTGCATATTGTGATGGGAAAAACTCCAGGGCA
Organism: Methanobrevibacter sp. YE315; assembly: GCF_001548675.1. Taxonomy (NCBI): domain Archaea; kingdom Methanobacteriati; phylum Methanobacteriota; class Methanobacteria; order Methanobacteriales; family Methanobacteriaceae; genus Methanobrevibacter; species Methanobrevibacter sp. YE315. Next base: position 1,986,590 of record NZ_CP010834.1, on the reverse strand, counting down.
ATTTTCCAAAGTATTCAAGGAGGTAAAAAAGACTCAATTATTGATGTCGGATCAAGAGTTTTGTTGAATGCTGAAGGCGCTAGGGGAGAAGTTATCTCTAGAGCCGTTGCTCAGGATGAATCCCAAATATATGCTAGAGGACATCTTGCAGGTACTGTCCCTGATGTTAAAGGTCATTTGGAATGTCATGGGCTGGTATTGTCTGATGATAGTTTTATTTATGCAGTTCCAGAGCTTGAAGCAAGTTCAGCTAACTTAGAAATGTCTCACGAAGCTGCTGTGGGTAAAATTTCCGAAGATGAAATCAATTATTTGACTTCTCGTGGAATAGCTGAAGAGGATGCGGAATCCATGATTGTTAGAGGATTTTTAAACATGGATATCACTGGGCTTCCTGATGATTTAGCCGAGCAAACTCAAAGAATGATTGATATGAGTCTTGATGGAATGTAATTCCATCTATTTTTTCTTTTTTTCTAATTTTAAAATGTATAATTTAGTTTTCAAAAATCTTGTTTCATAGTATATAAACCTTTTGACTTTAATCTCCGAGTAACCTTTATATTAATTATTAATGAAATATATTAATCAGTACATAATGTATTGCTGAGCTAGCTCATTACGTACAGAAATTGTGTTTTTAAGGTATGCCTAAACAGTATTCCTTAAAAAAAGATTTTAAAATTTTTTAAAAAACTTTAAAATTGAATTTGGAAAAACTGATGTTTTTCTAAATCGGAAAAATATTTATAGAGGAGGAGAAACTCTATGGCTGATGATGTAAAAATTGTAATGTTTTGTTGCAACTGGTGTTCCTATGGAGGAGCGGACACAGCTGGTACTGCACGTATGCAATACCCACCGAATATTAGAGTTATTCGTGTAATGTGTTCTGGAAGAATTGACCCACAATTTATTTTAAAAGCATTCAAAGAAGGTGCTGATGGGGTATTTGTAGCTGGATGTCACATGGGTGACTGCCACTATGATGCTGGTAACTACAAATTAGATCGTAGAATGAGATTAATCTACAAATTAGTTGATGATATGGGAATTGGAAAAGAAAGAGTTCACCACGATTGGATTTCCGCATCCGAAGGTGAAAAATTCTCTGAATCTGTTAAAATGATGGTTAACAGAATCAAAGAATTAGGTCCAGCTCCATTAAAACAACAATTAGATGCTGAAGAATAGATTGGAGGAATGAATATGGCAGATAAAGTAAAAATAGGAACTATGTGGTTTAGTGGATGTTCCGGTTGCCACTTATCCATTGCGGATTTCCACGAATCTTTAATTGATGTTATGGAATTTGCAGACTTTGAATTCTCCCCTGTACTCATGGATACTAAATACGATGAAGTACCTGATTTAGATATTATCATCGTAGAAGGTGGAGTAAGAAACGATGAAAACAGAGAATTAGCTGAAATGTTAAACGAAAAAGCTAACATGGTTATTTCTTACGGAACTTGTGCATGTTATGGTGGTATTCCAGGTCTTGGAAACTTATGGACTGTAGAAGAATTAGAAGAAGAAGGATACATTAACTCTGTATCTACCGTAAACCCTGAAGGAATTATTCCTCACGAAGAGGTACCTCACCTCGAAAGCAGAGTAAGACCTATCAGTGAATCTATGGATATTGATTTAATGATTCCAGGTTGTCCACCTCGTTCTGATGTTGTAGCAGAAGCTGTTTTAGCATTATTAAGAGGAGACACAATCGAATTACCTGCTACCAACCTTTGTGAAGTATGTCCTAGAGAAAAACCACCTGCTGGTTTAGCTATGGACTTCATTAAAAGACAATTTGAATTAGGTCTTCCTGAACCTGATTTATGTTTAATTAGCCAAGGTTTAGTATGTATGGGTCCTGCTACCGTATCTTTATGTGGTGCAGAATGTCCTTCCATTGGTATCCAATGTAGAGGATGTTACGGTCCTACTGCAAAAGTATTAGACCAAGGTGCAAAAATGATCAGTGCGATTGCTTCTGACTACGGTGTACAAGAAGATAAAACTGTTGATCCTGAAACTGTAGCTGAGCAATTAGACGATATTGTAGGTACTTTCTACACTTACACATTACCTGCTGCTTTAGTACCAATGAAAATGCAGAAAGGAGGAGAATAAAATGGTTAAACTTACTATGGAGCCTGTTACTCGTATTGAAGGACACGCTAAAATTACCGTGCATCTTGACGATGCTGGAAATGTTGAAGAAACAAGATTACATGTTATGGAATTCAGAGGATTCGAAAAATTCTTACAAGGTCGTCCTGTAGAAGAATTACCAAGAATCGTACCTAGAATCTGTGGTATTTGTGATGTACAACACCACTTAGCAGCTGCAAAAGCAGTTGACCAAATTTTCGGTTTCGATGATTATGAAATCTTACCTACTGCATACAGAATGAGAGAAATTATGAACTGGGGTTCATACATGCACTCCCACGCACTTCATTTCTACTTCTTAGCAGCACCAGATTTAATCATTCCTAACGGAACCAGAAAAACTAGGAATGTTTTCCAAGTTATTAAAGATATGCCTGAAATTGCACTTCAAGCAATTAACATCAGAAGAAACGGTTTAGAAATGGTTAGAAAAATAGGTGGTCGTCCTATTCACCCTACCTCATCCACTCCTGGTGGTATTTCTACCGAATTAGATGCTGATACTCAAAAAGATTTACTTGAAAGAGCAAAACAAAATGTAGAATTAGCACAAGCTACTTTAGACTTAGCTATTCCTGTATTTGAAGAAAACATCGACTTAGTAGCTTCATTAGGTAACTTCGGTGACACTAGACACTGTGGTACTGTAAAACCTGATGGAACTTGGGATGTATATAATGGTAACATTAGATTCAGAGACAAAGACGGAAGTGACATGTTCGAATACAGAAACGAAGAGTACACCGACTATGTTGCTGAACACGTAAAACCTTACTCCTGGTTAAAATTCCCTTACATTAAAGAAATGGGATACCCAGAAGGTATTTACAGAGTTGCACCATTATCCAGGATTAACGTTTGTGATCAAATGCCTAAAGAAGCACCTCTTGCTCAAGAAGCTCTTAATGCTTTCCGTGATGCATTTGGATACGCTCAAGCACCATTATTATTCAACTATGCTAGACTCATCGAATTGTTAGCATCAGCTGAATGTGCTGCAGCAGCTTTAGAAGAAGATTTATCTGGTAAAAAATTCCCTGATGAATTAGAAAGAACTGAAGGTGAAGGTGTAGGTATTGTTGAAGCACCTCGTGGTACTTTAATCCACCATTATAAATCTGATGATAATGGACAAACTTCTTATGCTAACATTGTTGTAGCTACAATCCAAAACAACCCAGCTATGGAAATGGGTATTCACCAAGTAGCTAAAGATTACATCAAACCTGGTGTAGAAGTTGATGATAAAATCTTTAACTTAATGGAAATGGTTATCAGAGCATACGACCCATGTTTATCTTGTGCTACCCACTCAATGGATAGTCAAATGAGATTAGCTGAAGTAGATATTGTAGACAGTGAAGGAAACCTCATTAAAAAATTCTAAATTTAAGGGGGTTTTTATAAATGATTGTATTTAACGAAGATGGCTGTATAAAATGTGGTGCATGTGAAGGTACTTGTCCTACATCAGCTATTGAAGTAACACCTAACGCTATTATTCACTGTGACACTTGTGGCGAAGAACCAAAATGTGCTGACGTTTGTCCTAACGGAGCATTAAAAGTAGAAGAATACGAAATTGCTGACGGATTTACCCAAGCAAGATTAGTATTTAACTCTATTTTATGTGACTCCTGTGGTAAATGTGAAGAAGTATGTCCACAAGAAACTCTCAAAGTCACTGGTGAAAAATTAAAAGAAGTTGAAGGTTTCTGTGTAATGTGTCAAAAATGTGTTGACATTTGCCCAGTAGATGTAATCGGTATTCCAGGTCTTAAAGAACCTGCAGTATGCGAATTAGATCTTAAAGGAAAAGGACCTGTTTACATCGACGGTTGTGTTGGATGTGGAACTTGTGTCGACGATTGTCCTGTAAGTGCTATTACTCTTGATGAAGTAGGAAGCCCAGTTACTGTAAACGATGATTGTATCAGATGCGGTTTATGTTCCCAAACTTGTCCTTGGAATGCAATTTTCATTGCTGAGAAAAAACCTATCAAACGTACAAAAGAAATCAAATCATTTACTTTCGATTCAGCTAAATGTATTGGATGTAACACTTGTGTAGAAGCATGTCCTGGTGATTTCATTGCTGCAAACAGTGCTAGTTTAACTGTTGCTATTCCTAGTGTCTGTGCTGCATGTGGTTTATGTGTAAAACTTTGTCCTGTTGACGCATTAGAAATTGATGTTGAATGGGGTGAAGGTTCACCTGTAGATGCAGAAGGTATTGGAAGAGACGCAGAAAAATGTGACTTTATTGGTGCATGTGCTAACAAATGTCCTACACAAGCTATTCGTGTAGTTACTAAAACAGGCATGTTATGCCCAGCTTTAGAAGAAACTGATGCAGAACCATCTTTCACTAGTTGTATTAGATGTGGAGCTTGTGCATCTGTATGTTCTAACGATGCATTAAAAGTCGAACAATATGAAATTACTATTGACGGCGAACCAGTTGCTAGAGATAGGATTGCATTTAACCCATCTAAATGTGATCAATGTGGTGACTGTATCGAAGCTTGTCCTTATGACATGATTCATAAAACTGACAATCCTAAATTACCAATTGCAGGATTCTGTACTTTATGTGGTCAATGTCTTGAGGCTTGTCCGGAAGATGCATTATGCTACAAATAGGTGTGTTAACACACCTTATTTTTTTCTTTTTTTAAAATTAGTTATAATTTATTCATTACTGTTTTTCCATTTACTATTGTCATTACCGGTTTTCCGATATAATTCCAACTATCAAATGGAGAATATTCTGCTTTTGTTTCAAATTCATCGATATTGAATTTTCCTTCTTGTTTTAGGTCTATTATTGTGAAATCGGCATCTTTCCCTATTGCTATTTTGCCTTTATTCTCAAGACCATAAACTTTAGCGGCATTTTCAGAAAAGATTTTTGGAATGATTTTCAAATCAAGATTTCCATTATTCACTTCAGTTAACATTAGCGGAACTACTGTTTCTAAATTCGGAATTCCCGGTGATGATGCCCAGACACCTTTTGTTTTATCTTCCATGGTATGTGGTGCATGGTCAGTTCCTATAATGGAATGCTCATCTAGACAGGTTATGTCCACACTTTCGTTTTTTGGTCTTAATGGGGGATTGGTTTTTATGAATGTACCATATATATTGTATGCAGTATTGTCTAACAGCAAATGGTGCGGTGTAAATTCCCATGATACCTGCATATTTTTGCTTGCGTTTTTAGCCATTTCCAGTGATTTAATAGAGCTCAAATGACAGATATGCAATCTTAATCCGTTCTTTCTTGCAAGTTCAATGGCTTGTTTCACTGATTCGTCTTCGCTTTGTGAAGGTCTAGCATATGTGTAGTCAATTGCATCATTTTCCTTTTTTTCTTTCAATTTGGCGGTTTTGCTTTCGACAATGGATTTTTTTTCACAATGTGTTGCAACAAGACCGTTATATTGTGTTGTTTCTTTTAATGTGGACAGGTCTTTAAATATTTTCTCCAAACTTTCATCATCTTCCAAGTCCATGAATATTTTAAAGGATATTGGGTTTAATTCAACCATCCTCTTCATTTCTTCAAGGTCATTATGGCCTGCCTGAAGTTCAAAATTAACAACGGATTTATTTTTGGCAATTTTGATTTTTTCTTTTAGCGCATCATAGGTATTTGTTTTCGGAAGGGTATTCGGCATATCGATTACTGTTGCAAAACCTCCATTTGCAGCACTCAAACTTCCGGTTTTAAAGTCTTCCTTTTGAGTTAATCCAGGATCTCTAAAATGTATGTGGGGATCGATGAAGCCGGGCATTACATAGTTGTTTTTAGCATCTATTGTTTCATCACCTTTAAGAGGTGTTTTTGAGATGTCTGCTATTTTTCCGTTTTCTACTTTGATGTGATATTCGCCAAGTTCATCAACCAATCTGCAATTTTTAATTACTAAATCCATTGTCAGTCCCCTATGTTTATACTTCCATATTTGTTTTTTTATATTCTTAAATCATAAGCTTTTTTTAAGTTAAGATTTATATTTATTTTCATGTCTAAAGTTTTGGATATTCTTAGAAGAGATAAAAAATTATTTTTCAATGATTTGGATATGGAATCTGTAAATTCCACAGGCACTTCAGATGTTAATTTGGTTGCAGATTTTACAGAGTATAATCCTTTGCATAACGGTCATTTTCATTGCATGAAAACTGCAAAGCATATGTTTCCTGAGTCATTATTTGTAGCTATTGTACCGGGTCTTTTTGAAAGAAGCGGTAGGGGTATTCCATATATATTGCCAAGGGAACTTAGGGCAGAAATGGCAATTTCTGTTGGGGCTGATGTTGTTGTTGAAGGTCCTCCAATGGGAATAATGGGATCCGGCCAATATTCCCTATGCCTTTGTAAGATGTTTAAATCTCTAAATACGGACCATATTCCTCGCGGATATAAACCCATGCCAGGTTTTGAAGAAATCTTAAAAAGAATAAATTTAGGCCACCATATCGCGCCAAAACCTTATAAAATCGTAGACAAAACAACCAATGAAATTATTTTGAAAAACAAACTTGAAGAGGATAATTATGTCATCACTTCTTTTTCAAATTCCTTAAGCAAAATCGGCTTTGATTATACGAATAAATTCATATTTGTAGAAAGAATCGGTGGAGTGAGCGGAACTCTGATTCGTGAAAGCATTATTAATGACGATTTTGATGGTGTAATGGACATGATGCCTTCTTCTACTATTGAAATTTTAAAAAGGGAAATTCAAAACGAATCGATAATTTATGGAATCAGGGACGTCGAGTCAATTTTAGATGCTGCAAACAATTATTCCTTTGAAGAGTTGTCATCCCTGAATTTGTTCAATGACAAATTAGCCGAAAACATTATTGGCAATAGGCCTTACACCAATTTAGATGAATTGGAAAAATCAATTTTACATGGATTTTCATCACATTTCCGCCAAAGAATCTTAAGCATCTTAGAAAATCCTATACAAAAACAGACCATCTCACATTATATTGATAAATATCCATCCAATCTAAGAATATTGGGCTATAAAAATGAGGAGATATTGGAAAAATTTATAAAAAAAGTAAATAATGAAAATATTTCATTATTTTAACGTGCTAAAATATTATTTATAACATTTTGAGGATTTTTAAGAGCAAATAGTGCATCTAAAAATGTTGGGTAACTTGTATTCAATATGAATAAATAAATCAAGTAGTATACAACAATCAAAATGACTATAATCAATATTATTGTTAATAGTATGTCAATGACACCCATAGGTTCTTTACCAGAGTTATAGTTTAGATTATGGATATTTTTATCATCTTCTGCAATGATATTCTTTTCATCATCTAATATTTCTGGTTTGAGTTTAGTTTCCATCTCTTTAGGAATTTCCTCTTTTGGAGCTTTCTTTTGACCAGGTTCTCTTTGTTCAACTGGTGCTTCTTTTTTAGGTTCATATTCTCTTCTGGTTAAAGATCCGTATTGAGCTTCATCTTTTGCCAGCTGTTCATTTAATGGAACATCAACTTCATCGAAATATAAATCATCAAGGTATCTTGCATATTTATCCTCCAAACTTTCCTCTTCATTTATCAATGGAGGTTCGTAGTCATGGTCTGGATAAATAGCATCATCTTCAGCTTCTTGGGCAGGGATTTCATTAGGAACATTAATTTCATCTGGTGTAACTTGTGCTGGTTCTTCAACTTTTTCATAAAGTTCATCTGGATAGGAAGATTCGAGACCCCCGCTATATTCGATATTGCTTCTGATGTTGTATGGGGAATCTTCACTGATTCCACTAAAGCTTTTTGATGGAACGTCCTCTTGAGGAGCATATGGTTCTTCAAAATCGATGTCTTCACTTTGTGGTTGGTAAATGTTATCATCTAAATCTTGAAGAGTTACATCAGGTTCTTCTGTTTGTATTGAATCTTGTGAAATTGTTTCATCGGTTTGGCTTTTATCTATTTCGAGACCAATGATTTTTTCTAGACATTCTTTACAGTAAACTTTTTTTGAGATTTCTAATCCACATTCTTTACAAATAGATTTTCCACATATAGCACATTTATCTGTACTTTCCCTATCGGGATGATAATAGCATTCCATAATTACACCATCTAATGATTTAATTAATATTTTAAGTTAATATATCTTTTTTTATTTATATAAAACTTTTTCTTTATCAGTATGTTCAATAATTTTTTCTACAACTATTTCTGATGCAATTAAGTCATCAACAGTTGATAGAAATGTGCCTAATTTTTCATTATTAATTTCATAGATGATTTTATTTTCTTTTAGTTCTGATTGTAGGTAATTTTCATTGTCTATTTCTAATGAATCATGCACCAATTTGGCAGATTCGGCGTTTTTATAATCCAAATATATTTTCCCTTTGATTTTCATTATTTCACTTTTTTTATTTTTAGTATTTTTTTCCATATTTTTTTTCCAGATTATGGTAACCTTTATTAATAACTTAATTAATATATTTAAGTATTCTATCTATTACGATATATAATTTTTATATAGCTATTGTAGGAAATTAAATTATTTATAGCTATTTTTAATTAAAACATGAATTTTCATGTTATCTTTATTTCGGAGGAATAATAATGGTTCGTGCTTATACAAGAAGAGATTATATTAGAAAAACCCCAAATTCAAGAATCGTACAATACGATATGGGTAACTTAAGAGATGAATTCCCTGTGGCTGTGAGTTTAGCTGTCAAAAAACCAGCTCAAATCAGACATAACTCTTTAGAAGCTGCAAGGATTGCTTCTAACAGATTAATGCAAAGGGCTGCTGGTAGAATGGGTTACCACTTAAAATTAAGAGTTTACCCTCACCAAATTGTAAGAGAAAACCCAATGGCAACTGGTGCAGGAGCAGATAGGGTACAAAGTGGTATGAGAAACGCTTTCGGTAAGCCTATTAGTGTTGAAGCTATTGTTAAAAAAGATCAAAGAATAATCACTATCGACTGTCAAGAAAGACATTTCGAACAAGCTAAAGTTGCATTGAAAAGAGCAGGTATGAAATTACCAGTTCCATGCAAAATAGTTGTTGACAAAGGCGAAGAATTAATTAAATAATTTTTTAATTGATTTTCTTTTGCTTCTTTTACTTTTTTTCTAATTTTCTATTTTTTTTCTGATTTTTTACTTTTATATAATTAAATATTTAAACATTGAAATTCATATTAAAATATAATATTGACTAGTTTTTTCTTCTATACTATGGTCAATGTATTTATATTTTCAAAACCAAGAGGTTATATTTCATGTATGTTGTAAAATTTGAGGATTTAAGTAAATCCGATATCGGAATTGCAGGTGGAAAAGGTGCTAATTTGGGTGAATTAACCCAAGCGGGCATTCCAGTACCACCAGGTTTTGTAGTAACTGCTCAAGCTTATGAGAAATTTATGGATGATGCAGGAATTAATAGCCAAGTCATGAATATTCTTGATGAAATTGACATTAATGATACTAAAGCTCTTCAAGAAGCTTCTGAAGAAATCAAAGCGATAATCAATGAGGCTCCTATTCCTGAAGAATTAATCTTATTTATTACTGAAGCTTACAATCAACTTTGCCAAAGAGTTGGTGAAGACGATACTGACGTAGCTATTAGATCTTCCGCTACTGCTGAAGACTTGCCTGAAGCTTCTTTTGCAGGTCAACAAGATACTTTTTTACATGTTTCTGGTAATGATTCTGTAATTGAGTATATCAGAAAATGTTGGGCTTCTTTATTTGAAGCTAGGGCTATTTTCTACAGAGAAGAAAATAATTTTGAACATTCCAAAGTATATATTGCTGTTGTTGTTCAAAAAATGGCTAATGCTGATAAAGCTGGAGTAATGTTTACAGTTAACCCATCCACTGGTGAAGAAATAGCTTTAATTGAAGGATCATGGGGTCTTGGTGAATCTGTTGTGTCCGGTGATGTAACTCCAGATAATTATCAAGTTGATAAAAAGAATAATGAAATTATCAATGTGACTGTTAGTGATAAAAAGGTCATGTATACCAATGATGAAAATGGAACCAGTGTAAAAGTTGATGTTCCTGATGAATTAAGAAATGAAAGAGTTTTATCTGATGAAGAACTCATTGAATTAACTGAAATGGGTAAAACCGTTCAAGCTCATTACGGAGAACCTATGGATACAGAATGGGCCTTTGAAAAAGGCACTCTATTCTTATTGCAAGCAAGACCTATTACCACATTAGGTGATGCTGTAGAAGAATCCGGCGACTCATCTGCAGATGTCGGTGATGTTTTAGTCAGAGGTCTTGGAGCAAGCCCAGGTATGGCTTCCGGTAAAGTCAAAATAGTTTTAGACATTGATGAATTGGATAAAATTGAAGATGGTGACATAATGGTTACCACAATGACCACTCCTGATATGGTTCCGGCCATGAGAAGGGCAAGCGGAATTGTCACTGACGAAGGAGGGGTTACTTGCCACGCATCAATTATTTCCCGTGAACTCGGTATTCCTTGTGTTGTAGGAACCGGTGATGCAACAACCACTTTAAAAGAAAATGATGGTGTTACTTTAGACGGTAAAAAAGGTTTGGTATTTGAAGGTATTTCTGAAACTAAAGAGGAAGCGGCTACTGTTGTCGCTACTGCTGAAGCAGCTCCAATAATTACTGTAACTGAAGTTAAAGCTAATGTAAGTATGCCTGAAGCAGCTGAAAGAGCAGCTGCAACCGGTGCTGATGGTGTCGGTCTTTTAAGAACAGAACATTTAATGTTGACATCAGGTATTCACCCAGGCAAATTCATTGCTGATGGAAAAGAAGATGAATTGATTGATACAATTGCTGACAATGTTATGATTGTAGCAGATGCATTCTATCCAAAACCAGTATGGTACAGAACTTTGGATGCACCAACAGATGAATTCATTACATTGGAAGGTGGAGAAAACGAACCTAGGGAACACAACCCAATGCTTGGTTGGAGAGGTATCAGAAGAGAACTTGACCAACCTGAAATCCTTAAATGTGAATTTAAAGCTATTAAAAAGTTACATGAAAAAGGATACACAAACATCGGTATTATGATTCCTTTATCCCAAAGTCCTGAAGAGCTTAAAAAAGCTAAGGAGCTTTGTTCTGAAGTTGGTTTTGAACCACACAAAGATGTTGAATTTGGAATGATGGTTGAAATTCCAGCAGCTGCAATAATGATTGATGAGTATATTAAAGTTGGAATAGACTTTGTAAGTTTAGGAACTAACGATTTGACTCAATACACCCTTGCAGTTGATAGGAACAATGAGTTTGTAGCAAAACACTACTCAGAAGAACACCCTGCAGTAATGAAATTGATTGAAAGAACAATTAGAAAATGTGCTGAAGCAGGTGTCAAATGTAGTATCTGCGGTCAAGCAGGTAGTGTGCCTCACATTGTTGAAAAACTTGTTGAGTTTGGAATTACAAGCGTATCTTCAAACACTGATGCTATCGCTGATGTAAGAAAAACTGTTGCTCGTGCTGAGCAAAAAATTATTCTTGACGCTGCTCGTAAACGTATAGAATAATTTTTATTCTTTCTTTTTTCTTTTTTATTTTTATTAAATTATGTTGAATTAGGTTATTTTATGGATGATAAACCCGTTGATAAAGAAAAAATTCTAAAGGAACTGTCAGAGTTTCACAAATTAGATTATGATTATTCCGATGGAAGGATTTTAGGATCAATGTGCACTGAAGCACATCCTTTTGCAAAGGAAGTTTATTTTAAATTTTTAGATACCAATTTAGGTGACCCGGGACTTTTTAAAGGAACTAAATTAATTGAATGTGAAGTTATAAAGTCTATTGGTGAACTGTTGTCTATTGATAATCCTTATGGGCATATTGTAACCGGGGGCACTGAAGCTAATTTAATGGCAATTCGTGCTGCAAGAAATCATGCCAGAAAATATAAGGGTATTATTGATGGAGAGATTATTGTCCCGGAATCTGCTCATTTTTCATTTAAGAAGGCTGCAGACATGCTGAACCTCAAAATTGTAGAGGCAGAATTGGATGAAAATTATAAGACTGATGTTGAATCTGTCAAGAAATTAATTTCTGATAAAACTGTAGCTATTGTAGCAATTGCGGGCACTACTGAACTGGGGTTGGTTGATCCGATTGATGAAATCTCCAAAATTGCTCTTGAGAATAATATTTATTTCCATGTTGATGCCGCTTTTGGTGGTTTTTCCATTCCATTTTTAAGAAAAATCGGTTTTGATTTGCCTGTTTTTGATTTTTCTCTTCCGGGTGTTTGCTCTATTACTGTGGATCCTCATAAAATGGGTTTGGCACCAATTCCTGCTGGAGGTATTCTTTTTAGAAAAGAAGAATATCTGGAAGTGATGGCTGTTGATTCACCATATCTGACTGTCAAAACACAATCTACAATCGTAGGTACTCGTCTAGGTGCTTCATCAGCAGCAACATATGCTATAATGAAATATTTTGGAAAAGAAGGCTATTGTAATATTATTAGGAATTTAATGGACAATACAATATTCTTTAAGGAAGAACTGGAAAAATTAGGTTATGAGGTTATCTGCGAGCCGGAATTAAACATCGTTGCTTTTAACCATCCAAGTATTGAAACTAATGAACTGGCGGAAAAATTAGGAGCACGTGGTTGGAAAGTTTCTGTTGCTAAATGTCCGGTGGCTATACGCATTGTTTTAATGAATCATATAAAATTAAATCATTTAAAAGAATTATTAGAAGATTTAAAAGAAATATTTTAACTTCTAATCTTCTATATTTTCAACATACATTAAAGGATAATTGAGTTCTTCAATGAACTCTATCCGTATTACTGCTTTTATGTTATCTACTTTTGTATGGATTTTAACATCCAGCATATCTCCGTTAAGGGAGGTGTAGTCAAATTCGGTCATTGACTCTTCTAGTTTATCAAATCTGATTTTAACTTCCACATTTTCAATTGCTGGCTGTAGTTTTAGAGATTCTTCCATACATCTCTCTAGGCTATTTTTGGAATCTTTGTTAACTGGTGTTCCGACAAATTGGTGAAAAAGAGCGCCCATGCTTATTGCACCTTCAAATATCGCCCTTTCTCTTGAAGTTATGTTTGAAAAGTATTTTTCATCAACGTCCAATTATAATCCTCCGTTTAAGAATATTATCTTATCATAAATCAGTTCAGATGGGATTGGACTAAAGCAGAAGAAGAATAACAAAGCAGAAACTAATATCACTGTAATAAAGATATATGCCCTGTTGTCCTTAGGATAAATAAAAGTGAGGATAAGTCCAAGGATAAGGAATGCAGCTGATATTAAAAATGCATTTGATTCTTGAGGATTATCTTTAATAATTTCCTCATTTATGGGATTTTGTTCCACCATGTCCCCTTCGATAATCAGCCTGTTTTCTGTTGAACCGATTGGATCACATGTGATTAAGAATACTTTATTTCCACTAAATTCTGCAGAATATGATGCAGGAACAATATAACTGTCTGAAACAGCATATTTTATTTCGCCAACACCGGGCCATTCTAATAGTATGGTATCTCCGCTCTTAAGTTCATTTAATCTCAGGAATGGTGATCCTTGCAAAGTCCTATGCCCATATAATACGATGGCGCCGTCTCCAGGGGTAACTCCCGCAGGATCTTGTAAAACGCCTTGATTTAGTGATTCCGTATTGATTTTTTCATTCACTCCAATAGAAGGTATTACAACGGTTGGTGCTTCAATATTGTTCTCAATATGAATTTTTGAAGCAAAATAATTGACTTCCCCCATTGCATATAAACCTGCTATTAATATACAAATAATAATGATTATTGTTGAAATTCTCGGTTTGTTCATACTATCAATTTTGTATTATACATATATAATAATTTTTCTTAATTATTGTATGTTGAATTAATTTCTAAAATCATCCAATCAGGCGCATTTGATGTAGGTATTGTCAATACGATGTTATCCATATTGTTCAATAGATAATCAACTTTATCCTGTGGTGTTTCAATTAAAAGCATATATTGAGCATTTAAATCTCCTAAATTTATCTGCCGTTCATAATTGGATAATTTTATACCGTAATCCTTGAGTAGCCCAAATGTTTCTTCTTCATCATAGCCGTTTATTATTGATGCCTTTATAAGCTCCAAAACATCTGACGAGAATTTTTTCGTATTCTCATTGGGATTTGTGTTATTGCCTTTAACTATTGTATTTGATTTAGAATATTCTGAATCAATTTCCCCGTTTTCTTCATATCTCATTATAGATAATACTGTACAACCGCTTATGTCTGGGCTGGAATTGGTCAGATTGCTTTGATTAGTGTAATTGTTGTTCGTATAAATGTCTACAATGCTGCCTACATTAATGAGCCCTGCCCCTGCCTGCAGTCTTGAAATTAAGATTGGCACGGAAACTGTGTTAGGTTCTTCAAAACGTATTTTTGATAGTATTTCAGCATTATTTTCATTTACAATCTTTATTGCTTTGTTCATAGGCAGAATAATGTTTTTACTTTCATTTGAATAAATAGCCATTGTTCTATTGTATTTGTCGTGGTTTGAATAGATTGATTTTTTATGAAATGTTTTCCAGTCTTTGGTTGCGGGTGTCAAAATGTTTATCTGTTCAACTTCATGGGGGTCATTAGCATCCTTTATTTTCTTTTCCAGATAATATTCATTGGGGGATGATGTTAATGCTCCACAGTATAACTCATGTAATTCATTGAGTTTTGTTGTCTTTTTAAGTGTCAATTCCTCTTGTGCGGGTTCATAGATTAAGAAATAATAAGCTGAACTGATGATTGTTATTAGGATTAATGTTGTAATTAAAACGCCAATCTTCTTCTTTTTTTCATCATCAGTTATCTCAACGGAATTTGGAGTCAAATATACTCCGATTTTATGGTTCAGTTTCTTCAATAGATTAAGTTCGTCATCTTTTTTATTAGGTTTTGGATAATTTTCACTAATCTGTTTTTTCAGTTCTTTTGTTTCTTCAAAACCTTTGGGGTATAATGGATCTCTTGGTTTTTTATTATTCATTATTCATACTCCTAATATTCAATGGGTATAGATGGCAATTTAATTAATAGGAGTATTGATTGCTCAATTATTTAATTAAATTAATTATTAGGTAGTATAGACAGAATAACAGTAATATTAATGCAGGAATGTTGATATTAAATAAGATAATGTCAATTGGGAGAATTAATATCAGGATTAATATGCAAGAAATGGCTATTAATGGCATGTTATCAAATTTAGGATATTTGATGTTACTTATCATAATCAGTGAAACTATGATGCTTAATATTATTGCAATATAGGGATTGAACAATCCGCTTAGATAAAATGAAGCAATGATTAAGGATATTCCAGGGATTGGAAATCCGATGAATCCGCTGGTTTTAATCTTATCTGATATTACATTGTAGCGTGTCAATCTTAAAACTCCACAGATTACAATAAATAAGCTAGTTAATATTACTACTATTTGAAAAATGCTTGGGGTGGTGTTAATGCAAGTATAAAGAAATATTGCTGGAGCAACTCCAAATGAAACGATATCTGACAATGAATCGATATTTTTCCCGAAACCTAATTCATCATGTCTATTGGTTTTACGTGCTACCCAACCATCTGATGAGTCGAATATGATTGCAATTATCATTAGGATAGCTGCCAAATGGAAATTTTGATTTATAGAACAAATTATGGATAAAAATCCTGAACTCATATTTAATAATGAAATAATGTCTGATATTGCTATAAATTCTTTCATTCTAGTGTCTTTAATTTCCATATTCAAACTCCAGTAATACTTTTCATCTCACTTCTTATTAATTTTATCTTTTTTTTGTTTTATTTTTAATGCATTTCCTTATTTATTAATTAAAACATGTTATTTTTATTCTAATTAATAAATTATTTTATCTTTTAACAATTCAGTTCTATTAATAATTATGTTTTTATTTTTTATTTATTTTTTTTCTTTTTTTTCTTTTTTAAGTAACTATTTGCATATTATTTTAAAAAATCACAATAAACGATAAAATATATATAATAATGTTTTTAATAAATATTAATTGTTAGACTTTATCGTGCATTTAATTATTTATTTAATTTTAAATGTTAGATTTAATAGTGATTTTATTAAATTTGATATTTTTAAATAAATATTATGCTCGTTTTAGTTAAATAAACTTAAATTAATATTGATGCGAGTAATTAAATGATAGAAGAGAATATACGTGTTCTTATGCAGGCGGCAAGGGTTTCTCATGATGGTCTAAATACCATCGAAAAAACCTGGTGTGTAATTGCAGGAAATTCAGATTTAATAGATGAAATGGCTTATAAGGCTATTGCATCCAATCATAGTGTTAAAATCTTATTTAGGGAACATGTAATATTAACTGAGGGTAATTTGGATAAAAAATTTGATTTTATCATGCTTTACGGTAATTCCATCCTTATTAATGAGTTCAAAACATTTTCAAAACAATGTGGCGGAGCTTATGTTAGGATTTTAAGAGGATACCTGTCTGATGAATCAAATTTGATGGTATTCATAGCACCAGAAGATGCAATTAAAGATTCTGTATCTAAAATAGAAAAATCAAGAATACCTTTTGCAATTTTACAAGAATCACAAACTACTGGTTTCATCGATATGGATTTAAGTAACCAAGTCAAACTACCAAACTTCATCAAATCTGCTTTAAAACCATTTTATACTGCAAATGAAGTAGTTTTATCAACAATTTTAATTTCTGTTGATAACGATGAAGATATTAGAAAAGTTCAAAGTATAGCTACATCTAACCGAATTTTCGTTATAGATTTTAAAGATATTGTAACGGAGGATTAATCATGAATATTTTTGGAAGAGAAGAGGAAGAACCACAAGTTAGTGACACTAAAGTTATTAGCAATAGTTTAGGAATCGATTTAGGAACTTTAAACACAGTAATTGCAAAGCCTGCAGGCGATAAATTTGATTTATATCAAATTCCTTCTGTTGTCGCAGTTAAAAAAGACGACCCTTCAGAAGTTTTGGCTGTAGGTGAAGAAGCTAAAAGAATGCTAGGTAGAACTCCTGAAGATATTCTCGCAGTAAGGCCTTTGAAAAAAGGTGTTATTGAAAATGTTGTTCAAGCACAAGCATTGTTAATTAAAGCTATGCAAATAGGCATTAATGAAGGAGAACGTGTTGGAAGAATTGTCATTGGTATTCCAGGGGATGCTTCCGAAGTAGAAAAGAATGCTGCTGAAGAGATTGGTAGAAAAGCTGGCGCACAAAATATCTTAGTAATTAGTGAAGGATTAGCAGCCGCTATTGGTGCAGGTTTACCTATTGCAGAACCTAACGGAACTATGGTTGTGGATATAGGTGCCGGATCAACTGATATTGTAATTATTTCTCTTGGTGGTATTAATGATATTGAAACTGTTAGATGTGGTGGAGACGATGTTGATAATAGAATCGTCGAACTTGTAGCAGAGAAATATGATGTAGCTATTGGTATTCATGATGCTGAATCCGCGAAAATTGAAGTGGGTATGGTGCACAGTTCAGAACAACTTGAAAACTTAAGTGTTGAAGTAATCGGTAAATCCTTAGAGACTAACAGACCTAAAAAAGTTATAATTGATTCCATGCTTGTTGCAGATGCTGTAGAACCGTTCATGCAACAAATTGTTGTTGGATTGAACTTAATCTTAGAAAGATTATCTCCAGAATTGATGATGGGAGTATATAATAACGCTGTTGCTGTAGGCGGATCTTCCAGACTTCGCGGTATGAAAACTAGGATTTTCGATGAGATTTCCATTCCTATTGAAGTTTCCGATGATCCTATGACTGTTGTAGCAAAAGGTACAGCTATTGTTGCTGCTGAACCTCTCGCTTTAGAACCTGAAGTTCGTTTAAAAGCTATGAAATAAATAATCTTATTTATTTCTTTTCTTTTCTTTTTTTACTGATTTTTATGGACATTTTGGGCATTGATGAAGCTGGTAGAGGATCTGTTTTAGGGCCTATGGTTATTGCAGGGGTCATTGTTCCTGAAAAAATGGATAAGGTCCTTGAAAGAATGGGTGTTAAAGATTCTAAAAGACTTACTCCAAACAGACGAACTATTCTATCTAGAAAGTTACGAAAAATGTTTGAGTATGAAATTGTTGTAATTTCAGCCCGTGAAATCGATGAGTTAAGGGCTGATGGCGTGAATCTTAATGAAATTGAGAAAAATGCTATGGAGAGTATTCTTTTAAAATTAAAACCCGAAAAAGCTATTGTTGATGCTGTAGATGTAAAAGCAGAAAGATTTCAAGAAAATTTACGTAATGACACTGGTCTAAATGTTATAGCTGAACATAAGGCTGATGATAAATATATTGAGGTGAGTGCTGCTTCAATTATTGCTAAAGCTGAAAGGGATTCCTATATTTCTGAACTTAATAAGGAATACATTAAATCCGGTGGAATAGGTTCGGGCTATCCTTCAGATCCAACAACAAAAAAATTTTTATCAAATTACACTTATGATGAAATGCCTGATTTTGTAAGAAGGTCTTGGGCAACCGTTTCTAAAATGAAATAATTCTTTTCTTTTTTAAATAATTTTAAGTATGGGAATTAATAAATCTATTTTCATAAATGGTTTTTCAATGTAATTTTATATAGAGGATTAAAATGATTATTGAGTTTATTATGCCTATTATTGATGGAATAGTGGAGATTTTTACCCAAGGTGGAATAATTACATATATAATTTTATTCGTTGGTATATATGGTCTCATTATTGCATTAAGAAAGATTGCATATCTTAGAAAAATTAGTAAAGTGGATACAACTGAAATATTTGGTGTAGTTACAGCCTCAATGGAAAGGGGTGGTGCTGTTGAAGCTTTAAAACAAATTAATGGTTTTAAGAATCCTATTTCTAGGATTATTTCCGAAACTTTAAAAATCGGTTATAAAAACAAAACCGAAGTGGAAGAGAGTATGGAGCAAATCTTCATTGTTGAAGTTGCTAAAATGACTAAAGGAATGAGTACAATAAAAACTTTAACCGAATTGGCTCCTTTTTTAGGTTTAATCGGTACTGTTATTGGTATTTGGATGACTTTTAAATCTTTAGGCGTTCATCCTGATTCTGCTGCAATGGCGGAAGGTATTTATGTGGCTTTAACAACCACCATTATGGGTCTTTTAGTTGCTATTGTATTATTGCCGTTGTATACATATATCCAAGGGCTTATTGAAGCAGAGATGGATAAGATTGAGCTTGCTACAAAAATGACCAACTGGGGTTACGCGGTTGTTAAAGTTAGGGTGGATTCTAATGTCGAATGCGCTCTTGATGCATTGCAGGAAGCTGAAGGTGTTGTTAACACAAGGTTAATTTCCGATCCTTATGCGAATATAAAAGTTTCCTTTAAGCCAAGTATGCTTGATAAAAGTATATCAAATATTATATTAGAAAAATGTAATGTTAATGCTGAAATTACCGAAAGTAAACTAAAACAATAGGTGATAAGATGGCAATTGATGTTGGAAAACATAAAAAGAAAATTTCAGATCAAACCCCAAGTATCAATTTAGTCCCGTTTATTGATATTCTATTCACAATAATGATATTTTTAGTTGTAACTAGTAATTTTTCAGCTACAGATGTTCAAACAAATGATGCTTCTGATGTTGCGCAAGATGCAAGTGGAAAACCTAATGTGACTGATGTTTCAGGTGATCAAGAATATTATATAGTGCCTGTAGCCAATTTGCATAAAGTGACCGTTAACGGTCAAGACCGTTCCGATGCAATATCGGGCAGTGCCGTTGGAGTGCAAGCAAAAGTAATGGATGAAGGTCAAATAATCATTAAACCTGGAGAAATTAATATTATCACACCTAATGGAATTTCACCGGAAAAGGCAGTTCAAAAGCCGCAACTTTAATCGAGGGATGAAAATGTATACTGGAAGAATTTTATCAACAGGAATGAATAGTGAAGGCAAACCTTTTGTCGCATACAGAGTTTCAAGCAGGTCATTTCCTAATAGGCAATGTCTAAAATTTGATGAACGTGCAGCTGTTGTGCCAAAAGAAGGATTTGAGAAAGATTTTTATGTGAATACTTATATCGCTTACAATTGTATTCGCATTGTAGAAAATATGGCTATCGTATCCAACGGTTCTCAAACTGATGTTATAGCAGATAAACTTGCTTTAGGAATGAATATTAAAGATGCACTTGCATATTCATTACTTACAATGGATTACGAGAAAGATGATTATAATACTCCTAGAATCGCAGCCGTTGTCAAATATGCCGACAATGAAGAAGACTATGAGTGTTATATTGGAATTGTCAACGATAATAAGATTTTAGTTGAACAAGTCCCATACGGTAAGGCAGGATTTATTTCAACATATGGTAGTCAAGTATATGATGTTGTTGAATTTGATGCGAAAACATCTGCTGATGCAGCCAAATTTATTTTTGATGAAGGTACTTTTGCAGAATATGAAAAGCCTGTAACTTCTTCAGCAGCTGTTTTTGATGGAGAATGGACTATTGATGTCTATAATCCATAATTTTTTCTTTTTTTTAATTTTTTCAGATGGTTATTATGAGAATTGAATTATTTGGTTTAGAGAATATTCCTATTGTTGATGGCAGCAGCGATATTTCAAAAATTATTAAAGAAGCAATTGAAGAACAAGGTTGTGGCCTTAATCATGGGGATATTGTATTGATTGCTGAAACTTTAATTTCAAAAGCTGAAGAGAACTTCATAAAATTAAATGAATTAGTTCCATCACAACAAGCTATTGAATTAGCTGAAAAATCCGGAAAAGACCCTAAATTAGTTGAAGCTATTATTCAACAGTCCAATGAAATTGTTGAAGTGGGGCCAAGTTTCATCATTACCGAAACAATTCAAGGTTTTGTTTGCGCTAATGCAGGTATTGATGAATCCAATGTGGGTGATGGTTTAGCTACTCCAATGCCTAAAGATGCGGATAAATCAGCATCTCAAATTCGCGAATTCTTAGAAAAGGAATTTGGCGAAGAAATTGCAGTTATTATTACAGATACTCAGGGAAGAGCATTCAGATTCGGTGCAATAGGTACTGCAATTGGATGTTCTGGAATATCTCCTATTTGGAGAAGAGTTGGTGAAAAGGATTTATATGGTAGGGAGCTTGAAACTACCGAAATTGCAACATGTGATGAACTGTCTTCTGCAGCATCTCTTATAATGGGTCAAGCTGATGAAGGTCTCCCGGTAGTTATTATTAGAGGATTTGATAGTTTTGATAAATTAAGGGATGTAAATTCAAATATCAAACCTGTCCTCATGCCAAAGGAATTCGATGTATTTAGGAAATGAGTGATATTATGATTACTGTTTTTTCTGGCGGAACTGGTACTCCTAAGTTGTTGCAAGGTTTAAAAGAGATTATCGATCCTGCAAATTTGACTATAGTTGTAAATACCTTGGAAAACGATTATTTTTCCGGTGTTTATGTTTCTGCAGATATTGATACTGTATTATACACAATGTCTGACTTGATTAATGATGAATTGTGGTATGGTGTTAAGGGCGATACCTTTATCACTCATGAAAGACTTGAAGAGATCGGATGTCCGGAATTACTTAGGATTGGTGATATTGACCGTGCAACCAAAATACAAAAGACACAATTAATGAAAAAGTATGGTTTAAGCAAGGCATGTGAGATTCAATCAAAAAATATGGGCATTGCTTCAAGAATCATTCCAATGAGTGAAGAGAATTCTGATATAAAAATCTTCACAGATATCGGTGAATTGGAATTTCATGATTTTTTAATTAAACATCAATCTCAGCCTGAAGTATTGGACATCAAATTTTCTGATGTCAATCCAACAGATGGAATTATTGACGCTATAAAAAATTCTCAGGCGGTGATTATCGGTCCGTCAAATCCAATTACTTCAATTTCACCTATTTTATCATTAGAGGGTGTTCGTGAGGCTCTAAAAGACACTCATGTAATTGCTGTATCTCCAATTATTGGTTCGGACTCTGTTTCAGGTCCTGCCAGCAAATTTATGAAAGCGTTAGGTATTGATGTTTCATCAGTAGGTGTCGCATCATTGTATGAGGATTTCTTAGACACAATAGTAATCGATAATAAAGATGAGGATAAAAAAGTTTTGGTAAACCAAATAATTAATAAGGTAATAGTTACAAATACTATAATGAATAATTTAGATGCTAAGAAAAATTTAGCTAAAATTATTATTGATGATATTCCTTAATAGGAAGAGGCGGTTATTCAATGATACAAATGACTTTAATACAAATTGACAATTATGGTCCTTGGACTGTTACTCCAAGGCCAAGAACTGAATCTGATTTGCAAATGCTTCAAGCGAGTTTGTTCGCTGATTTAAATAATCATTTTGGAAATAAAAAAGGTTTAGTTTTCTTTACCAGATTTGATAACTTACTTGCAATTTCAAATGGTCTTAATGAAGAGGACCATTTAAGAATTCAAAGATCTATTAGAAACAGATATCCAATAACTATAAGTATGGGTGTAGGTGCTGCTGAAACACCTCATGAAGCTCAAAAACTAGCAACAATAGCATTACAAAAGGCGGGAAGTGCTCAATCTGGAGAAAGAAAAGAGATATTGGCTGTAGATAGTTTAGTAAGTGAAGAAGATAGTTTTGTCCAAGCAGCTCACATTGATATTAATAGTGTTACAGAAACCTTAACTGATATAGAATCTGCTTTTGATACAAGCTTCATGGTAAATAAAGCTCAACATTATTTAATGACTAAATTAATCAAAAAAGGAGCATTATTGTTCTTCATTGGTGGAGATAATTTCATGTCTCCATGTAACGGGTTATCCGAAAAAGAAATCGAAGATATAATGGTCGAAATTGATAATGAGATAGGTATCAAACTCAAAGCTGGAATCGGTAGAGGTAAAAATGCTGAAGATGCCGCATATATGGCTGATATCGGGCTTGAAGAAATCCGCGCTCACAATAATGAAATGTGGACATGGGTCATTGAAAAAGAATATTGAGGATAATCATGCTTAAAGTAGTTGCCCCAATGGCGGGAATAACTGACGCTGATTTTTTAAATAAAGTTATTCCCTATGGTTTTAATGTAGCTACTTTGGGTGGATACAGTTTAGACCGCCCCACAATTGAAGCAAGCAAAAAAATCATTGAAAGAGGAAGAAAAGAATTCCATTTTCCTGAGGATGTGATTTTTAATCATATAGAAAATGAAGTTGCTTCAATCAAAAAAGTTCACAGCAATGTGAAAGTTTCAGCAAATGTTAGATCAACAACTCCGCAACCAATTATTGAAATAGGCAATATTAAAGATTTAGATATTGTTGAGATTAACTGTCATTGTCGCCAAAACGAAATTTTAGATATAGGTTGTGGCCAGGAAATGTTGAAAAGAGATGATTTAAGTGATTTCATCTCTCAAATTGTTGATAATGTTGATAGTGAAGTTTCAGTTAAAATCAGAGCAAATGTCGAGGGTATTGATACTCTAAATATTGCTAATCTGATTGAAGATGCCGGTGCTGATTATTTGCATATTGATGCAATGAAGAAAGGTGTCTTTGAAGCTGACTGGGAACTTTTGAGAGAAATTTGTAATAATGTTTCAATTAAAGTTATTGGAAATAATTCTGTAAACTCACAGGAAAACGTCAAAAAAATGATTGATACAGGAGTTTATGGTTTTTCAATAGCACGTTCAATTATTTCAGGCAATTTGGATTTTAATATTACTAATTTTTAATTTTTTAAAACAATTGTTATTAGAAACTTATATTAATAGTTTAAAATATAAATTATTTCAATAGGTGATTTCATGGATTTTATAACACTTAAGAATATTAGAAAAACTTTTGATGGTGTTGATATTCTTAAAGATATTAATTTGAAGATTAGTGAAGGAGAGACTTTAGGTATTTTGGGACGTAGTGGAAGTGGAAAATCTGTTTTAATCAACATGTTAAGAGGTACATTGGATTATAAGCCTGATGATGGTCAGATTATATTCAATGTGGCCGTTTGTCCTAAATGTTTGGCAGTGGATTCCCCATCACATGCAGGCGAAAAATGTAATTGTGGGGGAACTTTAGAACTTAGAGAAGTAGATTTCTTTAATGCTGAAAGAAAATTA